>CAITMU010000057.1 GCA_903893565.1 uncultured beta proteobacterium
CGATAGAACTCGTTTGAAAGATTGATCCGCTTTTATAGTAAGAATAATTTTTTATTATTAAATGATGATAGCCGGCTAATTTTCTGGCTAGCAAGTTTGCAAACTCTGTTTTTATTTCAGCAATAAATTTTTTATTTTTTTCCTTGTGGAGTTTTCATGTCTGAACAAAATTCAATTCCTAAAATGGATTCACGTCCTCCTGAAGCGCGCATTACTGATGAGTCGATTGCGGCTGCCAAGGAAATGGTTGGTACTATTTTGCGTCCTGAAGGTCCTTTCATTCAAGATGTAACCGTTGACACGATCCGTACTTATTGCAATGGAATTGGTGATTTAAACCCTCTTTACCGTGATGCTGAGTATGGGCGTCGCAGTCGCTATGCTTCGATTATCGCGCACCCCACTCTGCCAATGGCCTATGGATATATTGGACGCACCCGTTGGGGTTTTTCTGGGGTGCATGGATTTTTAGCGGGTAACGATTGGGAGTTTTTTCAAGCTTGGCGTCCCGGTCAGCGTATGAATTGCATTGAGCGCGTTGTCGGCGTTGAAGAAAAGACAAGTAAACTCTCCGGCCGTATGGTGCTCCAGTACACAGAAGCGCTTTGGTTAAATCAGGATGACGAATTGATGGCGCGAACACTGGGTTGGTGTACGCGTCATGAACGTCGTGCCTCACGTGAATCGGGCAAACATACTGGTGTTAAAACGCATTCCTATACTGTCGAAGAAATGGAGAAAATCGACGAGATGGTGCTCAATGAGCCCAATCGCATCCGTGGCACTAAAGTGCGTTACTGGCAAGATGTAAAAGAGGGCGAAGAGATTGATTCCATCGTACGAGGCCCATTGACGGCAATGGATTTGAAAGGTTTTAACGTCGGTGTAGGACGCGGTTTGACCCATGGTCTTGTGCTTCAAAATGCGAAACGTCATCCGGGTCATTACTTCAGAAATCCTGAGGCCGGTGGTGGTATTGAATACACAGGGATTGGACATTTGCGGGCTTCTCAAGCCGGCACGGTGGGTGTGCCTTCTGCCTACGATTATGGTCCCGGTCGTGTAAGTTGGCTCACGACACTGGTCAGTAACTGGATGGGAGATTCAGCCTTTCTTAAACGACTCAGAGGGGAGCTAAGACGCTTTAATATCGTTGGCGATACCATGTGGCTAAAAGGTAAAGTGGCCAAAAAGTATGTCAAGGATGGTTATGCTCTGGTGGACTTGGAAATTTGGGCTGAAAATCAACGTGGTGAGCTTACTGCGCCGGGATTGGCGACGGTGATGCTGCCTTCCAAGGATCTGACGCATAAGCCTGTTGTCGATGGTTCGAAACTTGATCTCGAATTGCCGATAGTGAGGTAATCGCTTATGAAGGATACTCCCCCGTTAGATGGTGTTGTCGTTATTGAAAATGCCAAAGGTGTGGCCGCCTCTTATGCAGGCAGGATGCTTGCTCTAATGGGGGCAACGGTGATTAAAGTTGAATTGCCTGGCACAGGTGATCCGCTTCGCCAAGCCGCTCCCGCCTTACATGCTGATTTGCAAGCGGATGCTTTATTTGCTTATTTGAATGTGAATAAATCCAGTGTTACCTTGGATTTAACCCAATCCGAAGGGCAAAAGTTATTAAAAGAGTTGTTAGCCCGCGCCACCATTTTTATTGATGACACGTATCCAGATATTCGTCATCATCAGACTCTGACGCCTGAATCGATTTGTGCGCTTTTCCCTAAACTGATTTATGTGTCGGTGCTGCCTTTTGGCGCATTGGGGGAGCACAGCCAATACCGAGGCTATGAGATCAATGCTTTTCACTCGGGTGGGGAAGGCTACCTAATGCCCAACGGACTCGCCTTAGAGATGTTTCCTGAAAGACCACCGGTTAAGATTTACGGACACTTTGCCGAATTTAACGGGGGTGTATCAGCAGTTTGTGCCACCTTCGCAGCCCTCATGGTGCATGATGAGGTGGGAGGCCAATGGGTGGATATTTCTGTGCAAGATGCTAACGTTGCAGTGGGTTGCTTTAATTTGCAACAACTGGGTGAAGGCACACTTGAACATCGCCACGA
This sequence comes from uncultured beta proteobacterium, assembly GCA_903893565.1. GTDB lineage: Bacteria > Pseudomonadota > Gammaproteobacteria > Burkholderiales > SG8-41 > UBA5216. The sequence goes on from CAITMU010000057.1 coordinate 2,076, forward strand.
AAGGTCATTTAAATATGGTGGGGTTTTGGAGTGCTCGGACGGCTTTGCAGAAAATCTGACCCTAGAGCAACATCAGTGGGAAGGGTTGGTTACATTGATGGGTGAGCCTGCCTGGGCGATGGATGAAGCGCTCAAGGATCCTTTGGAAAGAAGTCGTCAAGGCAAAAAAATTAATGATCACTTACGCGCTTGGGCTAAGACGCAAAAGGTGCAGGATTTGGTTGAAAAGGGTCAAGCGTTAAAAATTCCTTTTGCCAAATATGCCGAGCCTGCTGATATTTTTGCTTCCGAACAGACGCAAGCCAGACACATGTTTTCCGATATTGATTTTCCCGGCCTAGGTAAGGTTGCGATGCTTACCGCACCTTTGCAATTTTCCTTACCCAGCACATTAAATAGTTGCCCCAATACTCCGGGTGCAGATAATCAACGTATTTTGGGTCAGTGGTTGCAGCACAAGGAGACCGACTTGCAGCGCTGGTTAACGCAGGGGGTGGTATGAAAGCATTCAATCCGACTAAACCCCTCAAGGGCATTCGCATTGCCGATTTTACTGTGCATGCAGCGGGCCCTTTTTCTACTCACCTCATGTCAATGCTTGGGGCTGAGTGCATCAAAATTGAATCCTCAAAGCGGCTCGACGTATTTCGTAAACCGCACCCAGTGTATGGACGCATGACGGCCGCTAGTTTTGCACAAGTGGCCGCTAACAAAAAATCGATTCAAATTAATTTAAAAGACCCCAAAGGTTTGGAGCTTGCCAAACGGGTCATCAGTATTTCGGATGTTATGTGTGAATCATTTCGTCCCGGTGTGATGGAAAGATTGGGCTTAGGCTACGAAGTGCTAAAGAAGATCAAACCGGATATTGTGATGCTCTCGATTTCAGCGCAGGGGCAAACGGGTCCCGAACGTACCTATGCCGGATATGCCCCTTTGTTTGGAGCCACCGGTGGGGTGGGAACGTTAACGGGTTACCAGGATGGCCCACCGGTAGAAGTGCGTCACGTGATGGATCACAGTTCGGGGTTTAATGCTGCGATGGCGACTTTAGCCGCTTTGTATCGAAGAAAACGCACCGGCGTGGGCGCTCATGTGGATGTTTCAGCCAGAGAGGTTGCGACCTCTTTTATCGGTCAAGCGCTGTTCCAGTATTCGGCCACCGGTGAAAGTGTTCATCGTCAGGGTAATGATATGCCCCCTCATGCGCCTAATAATGTCTACCCTTGTTTAGGTCTAGATAAGTGGGTTTCTATCTCTGTGGCCAGTGACAAAGAGTGGCAAAATTTAGCTAAAAAGATGGGTGACGAACAACTACTCACCCATGCCCACTTTACGCATGCTGCATCGCGTTGGGAGCACCGTCACGATATGGATCTGAGGATTGCTTCGTGGACTAGAAAGCATACTCGAGAGGAAGTCACCGCACTTTTGCAATCGGTCGGGGTTGCGGCATTTCCTTCCTATAACGCTCAAGATATTGCTGATGACTCCCATATGAGGCAACGCGGATCAGTTTGTGATTTGAGTAGTTCGGAGGGTGAAACCCGTCGGGTTGTCGGACCACCTTGGCTTTTTTCACGCACCCCGGCAAGTCTTGATACGTGGACCCCTAAGATGGGGGAGCATAATCATTATATATTTGGTGAATTGTTGGGTATGAGTGAGACTGAGATCAATCAATTGATAGAGCAAAAGGTGATTGATTAATTCGGGGGGGGTGATTGTTGATGGATGGTTCAATACACTGTGCTTGTATTTTTAATGATGTGGTTGGTATCCAATACGAAGTAGGGGAATAGCATTGACCTCGGTATTAGCTGGAAAATGTGTGATCGAACTAGGCACGATGATTGCCGCCCCCTTTGCGGGTCATTTGCTGTCCCAGTTGGGGGCAGATGTCATTAAGGTTGAACCGCCCATCGGTGATAGTACCCGACAGATGATGCGGGGAGGGCCCAGTGGGACCTTTATTGCCTATAGTCGAGGTAAACGCAGTGTTTGCATTGATCTTAAAACCCCAGAAGGTCAATCTGTGTTGCAAAAGTTGATCGCTAAGGCTGATATTGTTATACATAATTTAGCGCCATTAGCCGCACAGCGTTTGAATCTAACTTTTGATGATTGTGATCGTTTAAATCCTCATATTATCCATTGTCACATCAGTGGTTATGGCGCCGGTCCACGGGAAAGTGAATTAGCCTCTAACCCCGTGATCGAGGCCAATACGGGTGTCATGTATAGCAACCGAGTCGAAGGTCGCCCGACGAGGTTAGGGCCTTCTTATCATGATCAGTTCTCGGGTTGTTATGCCGTGATTGGGATTCTTGCGGCTTTAGGGGCTAAAAATCCAGATCGATTGACTCGGAAAGTAGAACTCGGGTTGTATGAAACGGGTTTACATGTCGCGGCACGAGACTTAGTCGGCGCGCAGCTTAAAACGCAATTAGGAGTCAAGTCTCGCCCCAATTCTGGGGGGGAGTTTAGTATGCCAGGCTACGGGGCTTATGAGACCGCAGATGGAAGATGGATTTTTATTCTGATGTTAACCGATACGCACTGGCAAAAATTCTGTGTTGCCTTAGCCATCCATGAGGGGCAAGATGCAGAGCTAGCCACAATGCGACAGCGAAAGTTACAACGCCCCAGAGTAGAAAATATCGTCAAAAGTGCAGTCAAAGCCGTCGATTATCACGCGCTTTCTGAGTGTTTGTATCGGGCTGGAGTGGGTTGTACAGAAGTCACTTCTACCGAGACCACATTAAACGACCCGCAGGCGCAGGTGCCCGGTAAATTAGCCCAACTGCCTTTCGGGGGGTTAGAGTTTAATTTGCCCAATATGCCACTGCCCAATCAGTTAGCCATCGATGAGGATGAGCGCTCACCGCCTTTGCTAGGTGAGCACACCGTTGAAGTGCTTCAAAAAATTGGTTTTACTTCCTTAGAATGCACTCAATTAATCGAGCAGCAAGTGGTGTGTATTCCCCAGAAGCCAGCAACCCGCGACGCGCTCTGGGCTCCAGTAAAAAAATAACAAAACAAAATATTCTAAGATTAATTTTTTTAATTTAAGGGGTCAGTCTCTGTGATTCAAATGATAAAGCTTCTGAGCATTTTATTTCTGACAATAGGCTTATCATTGGCTCAAAGCTATCCGAGTCGAGTCGTGCGTTTTGTCTCGCCCTACGCGCCTGGTGGTGGAACGGATATTCTGGCCCGTGCCCTCGCGCAGAAATTAACCGAAAGTTTTGGGCAATCTTTTATTGTTGAAAACCGAGCCGGGGGTGGTGGTATTTTGGGTATCGATAGTGTGGCTAAGTCAGCACCCGATGGTTATACTATTTTGATGGGGTCTAAAGGTCCTCTGACGATGAATCCTGCCCTCCATAGCAAGATTCCCTACGACACTTTACGCGATTTGGCTGCGATTTCCCTCATTGGCAGTGTGCCCTCCGTATTGGCGGTTCATCCTTCGCTTCCCGTCAAGACGGTCAAAGATCTTATTCAATTGGCAAAATCACATCCGAATGAATTGTCATTTTCTTCCTCTGGTACCGGCGGTACAGGCCATCTGACAGGAGAGCTTTTTTCTTCACTGGCAGAGGTTAAATTGGTGCATGTGCCCTATCGGGGTACGAGCCCGGCCACGATTGCGGTGTTAAGTGGCGAGGTCTCCTTTGGTTTTGGTAATTTGATTTCCCTTATGCCCCATTTAAAAAACCGTCAATTACGGGCCATCGCTGTCACGAGTTCAAAGCGTATTGGTTCCGTACCTCAGTTGCCTACCATGGCTGAGGCCGGTGTTAGTGGATATGAGTATGTTACTTGGTATGGGGTGTTATCGGCGGCTGGGACACCGAAGGAGATCATTGCAAAATTAAGTAGCGAATTGGGTAAAATTTCTCGTAGCAATGATATCCGTGACCGATTAAAAAATGAAGGGGGGGAATCAATCGGTAGTACCCCAGAGGAGTTTTCCAATTACATTAAAGTCGAGCTGATTAATTCAGCCAAATTGGTCAAAATTGCGAATTTACATGCCGACTAGTTTTTGAGTGAGTGGGGCAGTGAGGACAAAGGTGGCCATCACAGCGGCCATGACTTAAAAAAGTAGCGGTTATTTTAATCATTTTTTAGCGCATAAATTTTCATTAGGATTAAAGTGATGGCAGATTTAATGATTGATACTAATCACACCGCCTTACTCATTGGGGATTATTATGCCGAGGTGATGGCGACATTGCCGCATGCGGCGAGTCGACAATGTTTGGAAAAGACCGTTTTGTTGCGAGATAAAGTAAGAGCCGCAGGTATGTTGGTTTGTTATACCGCTACCGTATTTAGGCCTGGTTACTTAGAGATTCATGAGCGCAATAAACTTTTCTCCTCTCGGAAAAAAAGCCCTCAAGCAGCGGTTGGTAATCCTGTCGATCTTATTCATCCCTTGGTCAAGCCTGCGGACCACGAGCCTGTGATTGGGAAGCATCGAGTGAATGCTTTTTTTGGGACCGACTTATCGATTGTTCTGGGTGCCCATGATATTCATACGCTGATTCTTTTGGGGTTTGCCACCAGTGGTGTCGTATTGTCTACCGTGCGTTATGCTTCGGATGCCGATTATCGGGTAATAGTGGTTGAAGACTGCTGTGCCGATCGCCAAGCCTCGGTGCACGATTTTTTATGCCAACACATTTTTCCCTTTCAGGCCGATGTTGTTCAGTCGACTGAAATTATTAAAGCCATTTAACGTTTTCTTGATTTCTAACATTTAATCTACTGAGGTAAAAAGATGACTATTGCTGACCAATTAGCCAAAAATATTGTCGCTATGAAATACGAGGATTTACCTGCTGAGGCAGTCAAGTGGGCTAAAATCTCTTTCATCGATACGATGGGCTGTGCCTTGGCGGGTATAGACGAGCCTTGTTCTAAAATTTCAAGAAAAGTCTTAACCACCGGGCAGCGTGGTGGAGAGAGTCTAGTGTGGGGTACGGGTATTCGTACTTCAGCCCTTGAGGCCGCAGCGATTAACGGTACAACTGCCCACGCCCTCGATTACGATGATTGCAATAACGCCTTAGCAGGTCACCCCTCAGCCGTTTTACTACCCGCAGCTATGGCTATTGGGGAACAATTGGGGGCAACAGGTCAGGATGTGATCTTGGCCTATGTCACCGGTTTTGAGACGCAAGGTAAAGTGGCCCATGCGGTGCATTTACACCATTACGAAAAAGGCTGGCATCCTACGGCCACGCTAGGTATTTTTGGTGCCGCTGCGGCTAGTGCTAAATTACTCAAATTGGATGCTTCTCAAACCTCGATGGCCTTAGCCATTGCCGCTTCACTGTCTTCGGGAATTAAAGCCAACTTTGGGACTATGACTAAACCCTTGCACGCGGGGGAGTGTACGCGAAACGGTTTATACGCCGCTTTATTGGCAAAAGAGGGATTTACTGGTAGCCACGAAGTTTTTGAGCATAAACATGGATTTTTTGAAGTCTATAACGGAGCCGGCAATTATGATGCAGCCAAGCCTTTAGCTAACTGGGCTAATCCGCTAGAGGTCTTAAGTCCTGGTGTTGGTCTAAAGCAGTATCCTTGTTGTGGCAGTACACACTCAGCCATTGACGCTATGTTAATTCTTCGGGAGCGCCATCAGTTGACCCCCGATAATGTCGCTCATATCGAATCCATTACCCATGATCGTGCTTTAGCACACACGGATCGTCCCGATCCGCAAAGTGTATTAGATGCCAAGTTTAGCGTGCAGTATTGCGTGGCTCGTGCCTTGATGCACGGTGAAGTGGTGTTCGATCATTTTCAAGGTAAAACTTACGAAGATGTTGAAGTTAAAAAATTATTAAAGAAAATTGTGGCAAGACCCCATGACTATCAACCTAAAGGGATGTACGAACATTTTCAAGGCGAAGTAGTCGTGACCACTACCGATGGAAAACGTTTTTCAGCTCGGGTGGATCAGCCCTTACGAGGCCCTAAAAATGCGACCCCTCCGGATCGCTTGGAACAAAAATTTAATGATTGCGCGCTTCGCGCTCTTACTCCTAGCAAGATCATGAATGTCTACGAGGCGTTGAATCGATTTGAGAGCCTAGCTAATGTTTGTGAGATGACGAAATTGATCGCTGACTCGTCTTTATTAAAACAGTAATAACGTGTTGCAACTTAGGAAAAATAGGGTGCGCGTTTTATTCGTTTGCGTGAGTTTTATTTTTTTATGTTGTCGTGCTGAGGCGGCTGATATCCAGCCCTATCCCGCGCGCCCCGTACGATTAATCGTGCCCTATGCACCCGGCGGCGGGGCAGATACCTTGGCTCGTTATGTGAGTCAGGCATTAGGGGAGTCTTTGTCGCAATCCTTTGTCATTGATAACCGAGGTGGGGGAGGAACCCTCCTTGGGTGTGAATTGGCTGCGAAAGCGACTCCCGATGGTTATACGCTTTTGATGGTCGCCTCCACCCATGCGGTGATTTCTAGCCTGTATAAATCCTTGCCCTTTGATCCGATAAGGGATTTTACGGCGATTGTAAGGGTGGCATCTGCTCCTAACATACTCGTTGTTCATCCGTCATTAGGAGTGGGCAGTATTAAAGAATTGGTGAAGCTTGGAAAAGGCAATCCTGCTGGTATTGTTTACGCCTCATCCGGTAATGGAGGGGGGAGTCATCTTGCGATGGAGCTTTTTCGTTCGATGGCTCATATCGATCTGATCCACGTTCCATACAAAGGAACGGGGCCTGCCATGATTGATTTGCTGAGCGGTCAAGCGAAGATGATGTTTGGTGGGATGATCGGGACAGTTACTCATACCCGATCCGGTCGACTGAAGACGATTGCGGTTTCTAGCGCTTCACGTTCCGCGCTCATGCCAGAGGTGCCTACGGTTGCTGAGTCCGGTTTTCCAGATTATGAGGCCAGCACTTGGTATGGTCTCCTAGGGCCAGCGGCCATGCCGCCTAATAGGGTTCAGTTTCTAAATATGCAAGTCAGAGACCTATTAAAAGCACCTAAATTACAGGCGAAAATTTTGGCCCAAGGGGCAGATCTTTCCGCTTCCTCTGCGGAGGATTTTTCAAGTTACATCAAGTCAGAGCAGATAAAGTGGGCTAAAGTGGTCAAAGATTCTGGAGCGAAACCGGAGTAATTGAAATATTGATGAGATCCTATTTTTTTCGTAATCCGTCACCGCTATTTGACCGGTTGATTTAAACGCACAATGCAATCCATAAAAAGTAAATCTTTCATGAAAAACAACGGCTTTTTGAATCTCCTTTTAGGGACCTATACTTTTTTTAGTCTTGGTTCAGTTCAAGCCCAGGATGCCAGTAAACAATATCCCTCTCGCCCAATTCGAATTATTGCTCCGACCAGTCCAGGAGGGGCTAACGATATGTTGCCTCGTTTGCTATCCCCAAAATTAATTGCCAATCTTGGGCAGCAAATCGTCGTTGATGTAAGGCCTGGTGCTGGAGGGATTGTGGGAACAGAGCTGGCCGCTAAGGCCATGCCAGACGGATATACTTTGGTGGTGATAGCTAATGGGTATGCGCTTAATCCCTATATTTACGATAAGCTACCTTATGACACGATGAAGGATTTGGAACGTGTCACTTTGTTTGCGGCAGCTCCCTTGGTGTTAGTGGTTCATCCCTCCCTTGGCGTGTCTTCTTTATCTGAATTGACTTCGGTGCTTAAAGCACGCCCAGGACAAATTAATTACGCCTCTTCGGGTGCTGGCTCAGGCGGATGGTTATCGGCCCAGTTATACCGTCGTATGGCAGGGGTCGAAATGGCTCATATTCCCTACAAAGGGGCGGGTCAGGCCACTACCGCCGTGGTGTCGGGTGAGGTGAATCTTTTGTTTACCTCACCTTTACCTGCATCGCCACATATCAAGAGTGGACGGTTGCGCGCTCTGGGGGTGACCTCAGAAAAACGGATTACGTCGCTGGAGGGTGTGCCAGCCATGGGTGAGAGTATGCCTGGTTATGAAGTGATTAATTTCTTTGGGGTTTTGGCCCCTGGAGGAACTCCAAAGCCAATTGTTGCGAAATTACATCGCGAAATTGCACGCGTGACATCACAAGCCGACATGCACGAGCGCTTTGAGAGCTTGGGTTATCAGGTGGTTGATAAAAATCCAGAACAATTTACTCAATTTATAAAATCTGAAATGACTAAATGGTCGAAGGTGTTTGTTGATATTGGTATTAAGCCCACCAGTTTTCACTAGTTCTTTTTTTCTGTAGGAACCTTTATCTTTGAGGAAGCTTTGCCCATGGCCAATTCGATATTGATTCACAATCCCCGCGCCCCTTTTTCTCAAGGTTCAGGTCTTAAAGCCTCAGTGCTGGATCATTTAGCCGGAAAAGTGGTTGGGTTTATTGATAATACAAAACCAAACTTTAATCATCTGATGGATGATCTGGCAGTCACTCTTCTGGAGGACTATCAGGTTCGAAGTGTCATCAAGCGTGGCAAACGGGTTCAATCGATCCCTGCACCGAGCGCTGTGGTTGACGAATTGGTGGCCGAATGTGATCTTGTCATTACGGGTTCTGGGGATTGAGGCGCTTGCGCGTCGTGGAGTATCCACGACGGGGTCCAAGTAGTGAAGTCCAAGCGCATGGCTGTCACTGTTTGTTCGACTGCTTTTGAAGTGCTGGGTCGTCGGCAGGCAGCCTCCTTAGGGTGTGCTGAGTTACCGATTGTTTTAGTGCCCCACCCCTTTGGTTCCATTTCACGGTCGGCATTGCCTAAGATTGCCAAAGAGGTTGCAGCCCAAATTGCGAATCTGATGGCTGAAAAAAACACCTCCAGAGCATCGACTGTGCTGGTAGATCATTGTGAGATGTTGAACGTGTCTTCCGATGTTGAAATTTTTCATCGACTTTGCATCGAACAAAAATTAAGTGATGGGTTGCCAGTCATACCGCCAACGCCCGAACGGGTCCAGAAAATGCTGGCGCAATCGGCAAGAAAGCCCGAGGAAGTGATTGCACGCCTTGCGCCCGCCTTTGGTGACGCCACCGTGGCTCGAATTGCAACCAATGCGGTGATGGCTGGCTGCACGCCGCAGTGTTTGAATGTTCTCATTGCAGCGGTGGAGGCCATCGCTTGCCCAGAATTTAATTTACAAGGGATTCAAGCTACGACTAATCCTGCGGCGGTGTGGTTGGTCGTCAATGGTCCCATAGCGTCGGCGCTGGGGGTGAACGGCGGGGCTAATTGCTTAGGGCAGGGGGTGTCGGCTAATGTGACTATCGGTCGTGCACTTCGACTGATTATGCAAAACATCGGCGGGGCTTTTCCGGGCGACATGGATCGAGCCACTCATGGGCAGCCTGGCAAAATTTCGCTTTGTTGTGCTGAAAATGAATCAGTGAGCCCGTGGATAAGTTTACATGTGGAACGGGGACTATCGACCGAAACCAGTTCAGTTACTGCGGTGGGTTTTTCGGGTACGTTAAATATGAACATTCATAGTAAGAATGCTCATGAGATTTTGCGTTCTATTGCTGATGCGATGGCGCATGGGCCTAGTAATGATTATTGGTGCGGCGGGGAGCCGTGGATTGTCATTTCACCCGAGCATGCGCAAATTCTGTCTGAAGCGGGGCTCAGTAAAAATGAGGTTAAGCAACATTTGTGGGAAGGCTCAAAAATGTCCGCCTCACGAATGGCGGATAAAGATTTGGAGCGCACCCGTCGTACGCGTCGCGAAGAATTGGGAGAGATTACGGCGCACACGAAGCTATCGATCAGTCGATCTGCCTCTGATATTGGAATACTGGTGGCTGGCGGCGAAGGCACACATTCGGTATACATTCCAGGATTTGGGAACTCAAGATCGGTTACACGTGCAGTCGATGCTATTTAAAAAAGTAGGGATTATATGATCGAAGTTTCAACGGTATTGGTGCCTACCGCACCTAAGCAAATTTTTGTTGAAAAAAAACAGCTCACGCTGGAGTCGTTACGAGGTCGGGTGATTGGTTTTATTGATAATGCAAAACCAAATTTTAAGGATCTTGTAGATGATCTTGAGCAAATATTAATTGCAAAATATGGAGCGCGTAAAGTCATCAAGCTACGTAAACGAGCGGCCTCCATACCCGCACCGACAGCCTATATTGATCAACTGGCTGGTGCCTGTGATCTGGTGATCACAGGCTCTGGGGATTGAGGGGCCTGCACGTCGTGGAGTGTCCACGACAGTGTAGAAATAGCTAAACGCGACGTGGTAGCGGTTGAGATTTGTTCTAGCGCTTTTGTAAATTTGGGGCGTTCTCAGGCGCGAGCCCTCGGTTATGAAAATCTGCCGATTGCCGTGGTGCCACATCCATTTGGCACAGTGGATCGACAAATCGTTAGACAGTTTGCTGAAAAATGCGCGTGCGACATCGTAGCATTGGTTTGTCTGCCGCCCGTCACCGAGACCCTAGAAGACTATCAGCCAATCATAGAGGATGTGCAGGGTGCGGCAGAGCTTACAATTGAGCATGCCCCTAATTTGATGATTGCCTTTAATCGCCTTTGTCGAGATCGCTTCTGGAGTGATGGTTTGCCGGTGATGCCCACGACACGAGAAGCGGTGAGTGCGATGCTGGCGCAGACCAAACGCCCTCCTCAACAAGTAGTCGCAAGACTGGCCCCTGGGTTTGGTGTGGCAACCGTGGAGTGCATTGCCATTAACGCGGTCTTAGCCGGATGTGATCCAGAATATATGCCAATACTATTGGCAGCGGTCGAGGCAATGGCAACGCAAAGGTTTAACCTTCAAAGTATTCAGTCCACAACCAATCCAGCCGCTGTATGGTTAATAGTGAACGGTCCTATCGTTGAAAGATTGGGTATTAATGGGAAATTTAATTGTCTGGGCGAAGGTGTTTGGGCTAATGCCACACTGGGTCGTGCTCTGCGTTTGATTTTGCGTAATGTCAGTGGCGCTTTGCCTGGAGAGATGGATCGTGCCACGCAAGGTCAGCCTGCAAAATATTCTTTTTGCTGCGCTGAAAATGAGGGTGAAAGTCCGTGGGAGCCCTTGCACGTAGAAAGAGGGTTTTCTAGCGAACAAAGTACTGTAACAGTTGTGGGTGCTGAAGGTACGATGAACATGTGTACATTGGTAAAAGAGGCAGACGAGTTGATTCGTGTCATCGGTTCTACGTTTCGTCACCCGACCAGTAATGAATATGTTCACGGCGCAGAACCATGGCTTGTTTTATGCCCTGAGCATGCAGATATTCTTCATGAGGCGGGATACACCAAAAGTGAAGTTAAGCGTAGGCTTTGGGAAGCTTCAAAAATGCAGGCAAGTGAATTGTCAAAAGAGGATATGTCTCGGCTTCAATCTTCACGTACCACCGAGCTTGGGGTGATTGGAGCGGATACTTTATTACCCATTTCTCATCACTACGAGGATATTAGTATTATTGTAGCTGGGGGGTCTGGGGCGCATTCGGTCTACGTGCCGTGTTTTGGCAACACGCGATCAGTAACGGTCGCCATTGCTTCTGACGAAAATTGAGGATTCTTGTAAGTAATCGAATTTGAAGGTCTTTCTTTTATGAAAATATCGTTTGGGCTAAATAAAAATAGGCTATCCCTCCAATCTTTACTATTGTCATGGGTATTTATTCTATTGACGATGGCTGCGCAAGCGCAAAACTTTGGCAATGGGCCGTTAAGAATTGTTTCTCCATTTCCTCCCGGGGGTGGCACTGATACTTTAGGCAGAATGATCGCGCAACGTTATACCGAGCATTTTGGCTTTCCGGCGATTGTTGAAAATAAAACTGGGGCTAATGGAACCCTGGGCGCAGCTTTTGTAGCGAAATCCAAAGGTGATGGGTTAACGATGTTGATTGTGCCGGCGGGCTATGTGGCTAATCCTGCTTTATATAAAAGTCTACCCTATGATCAATCGCATGATTTTGCCCCGGTTTCTTTATTGGCTTCTGGGCCCTTAGTCTTAGTCACCGCGTTATCCCTACCAGTAAACAATACGAGGCAGTTTATTACAATGGCAAAAGCGCACCCCGGTGAACTTAATTATGGTTCCCCTGGCAGTGGCGCTTTACCCCATTTGTCGGCCGAATTGTTCGCTTCGATGAGCGGCATTAAATTGACCCACGTGCCCTATAAAGGTCCTGCTATGGCGATCACCGATTTGATCAGTGGTTACATACAACTTTATTTCATGAATGCGACCCAAGCTTTACCCATGGTAGAGACCAAAAAGTTGCGCGCCTTAGGGGTTACCTCTTTGGGGCGCAGTGCGATTGCGCCCTTGATTCCCTCTTTATCCGAAAGTGGGGTTAAGGGGTATGAAATGACGAACTGGTATGGGATGTTGGTGCCGGCGACGACTCCTAAAACGGTGGTTTCCAATATCAATTCTGAGGTCCTGGCGAGTTTGAAATCACCTGAAATACAAAAAAATATTTCTGCGGGTGGTATGGTTGTGGAGGCGAGTAGTGCGGAGCACTTTACCGAATTTTTGAAGCAAGAAACGCTTAAGTATCAAAAAGTCATAGAATGGGCTGGTATTCGTGGGACTTTATGAGGGGCATCTCATGATGTTGACTACGTTCATCTGATTTCTGAGCACTGTGCTACATGTTTTGCATCGCGAGTTAAACGATTACATGACTTTAGTGGGAGTATTGAGAATGTTATTTATAGGTGGTGAATATCGTGAGTAGATGTATTTATTATTCTATGTTGATTGGTTTCTCCGGAATCAGTGGTCTTTATGCTGAAAATTATCCGATTAAACCGGTTCGATTGATTGTGGCGCAAGCCGCCGGTAGTTCTACGGATTTAATCGCTAGGCTCATTGCCGCTCAGCTGACTCGTGAATTGACGCATCCGGTGATTGTGGATATACGTCCCGGCGCCGGTGGCCTCTTGGGCACTGAATTAGTGGCTAAATCCCCTGCCGATGGCTATACCTTGCAATTGGCGACCATCGCGACTCATGGGGTGATACCCGCTTTGTATAAGAAATTACCCTTCGATGTGATTAATGATTTTTCTGGCGTAACACTGGCAGCGGTCACTCCTAATGCATTAATCGTTCACCCCTCTTTGCCGGTTAAAAGTGTTTCTGCACTCATTGACTTTGCAAAAAAACATCCCAATGAAATTAATTTCGGTTCTTCCGGTACGGGTGGGGCCCAGCATATGGCGGCAGAGCTTTTTGTGAGTCTGTCTGGACAACGAGCTATGACGCATATTGCTTATAAAGGCACAACGCCGGCTTTGACCGGCTTGGTGTCGGGTGAAGTACAGTGGATGCTGCCTAGTTTAAGCAGTGCGATGGGTTCTGTTACGGCTCGTAAAGTCAGATTATTAGCAATATCCAGTGTTAAGCGAGATGCCACGATGCCAGAGGTGCCTGTCATTGCCGAGACTATCAAGGGTTTTGAAGTCGAGAGCTGGTGGGGTGTGGTCGCGCCGAAATCGATTCCCAATGCAGTCACTGACTTATTAAATTCAAGTATTGGGAAAGCATTAATGTTGCCAGATACCGTATCGAAACTGGCCTCGGATGGTTTGCGAGTTAAATTGATGAATCCTGAAAAGTTTGATGAATTCATTAAAAAAGAAGTGACAAAATGGAGCCAATTGGTGCGTGACAATAAAATTGTTCAGCAATAATTTTCCTCATGTAAAATTGTTATTCGTTTACCATGGACGTGGCTAGAGTTTTTTTCGAATTTTGATAACGAATTAAAAGTAAGAGAATATTTATGATCATTTCCGTTCCACACATGGTATCGAAAGAGGACAGAGTCAGACAATCTTCTTCTAATCTTTATGGTAATGATCCTCAGACTTTTAGAAGTGATTACACCCCTTGGAAGCCCGGTATCCCTCAGCTTTTACTGGTTGAGCAACCAGTACCCGCTTCCACCGTGTTGCCGCACTACCACTCGCAGGATCAGTTTCAAATTTTTTTAGATGGCGGTGGGCGACTAGGGCGTCAAGAAATAAAACCTATTTCCATTCATTATACAAATCGATATACGGGTTATGGTCCGATTGTTGCAGGAGAACAGGGGGTGTCTTATTACGTGCTCCGCCCTGAATATGATACGTTGGTGACAGGGCAATACCTACATGTGCCCGGTATGCGAGAAAAACTCAAATCTCAAAAAACGAATAGAAAAGCGGTCACAATCAATGAGGTTGCCTTAAGGTCTAGTGAAGAGTTATTGGAGATTAAGGGTTGGCACTGCGATCGAGTGATCGATTGCGTTGCGGATCCTTTGGATGAAGGACTTTTTGCTGATGTGCTGTGTATGGGGCCTCATGCAGAGTATAGGGTATCTCATCCTAATCTCGGAGGAGGGCAAATGATTGTGCTATTAAAAGGATCTGTGTGCTGTAGTGGAGAACATTACTCAGGTCGTTCGGCTATGGCTTTGACGGCCGATGAGTCACCGGTTAGCTTAAAAACTGAAGATAGCGGAGCTCAAATCTTGGTTCTTCAATATCCCAAACGACCCAAAAAAGATCCTCTCTCATTAGGGTAAAAAATATGTGAATGTTGTGTTTGGATTGAACGATCGAAGGTTTCATTAAAAACTATAAAAATAGGAAATGCAATGAAAGTAAATGTAAAAAGTCTATCGACGATAGCAATGGCTATTTTTTGTTTTACAGAAGTTCATTTTGCCATTGCTCAAGACGTAGGGCCTTATCCTATTCGTTCGATACATATGATTGTTCCCTTTGCACCAGGAGCCGGGACAGATTTATCGATCCGAACGATTGCGCCAAAGTGGTCAGAACTAATGGGTCAACCAATCGTGGTGGACAATCGTGTGGGGGCCTCTGGTATTGTGGGAACCACCTTGGTTTATAAGTCTGCGAGTGATGGATATACTTTGCTTTTTACGGCTACGGATCTTGCGATTAACCCGGCTCTTTTTTCAAAAATTCCTTATGATGCGATGAAGGACTTGATGCCCGTAGGACGCGCGGTTAACTTTCCTAATTTTTTAGTGGTTAATGCTGATTTTCCGCTTAAAACGGTGATGGAGTTGATTGCTTTGGCAAAAGAAAAGCCTTGGTCATTAAGTTATGGAACTGCCGGTAATGGCACTCCTCCTCATATCTCAGCGGAACTTTTTAAGCAGTTAACTAAGACAGATTTAACCCATGTCCCCTACAAGGGGAGTGCTCAGGCGATGACCGATGTGATTGGAGGTCAGATTCAGCTGATGTTCGTGAATACGGTTTCTGCCACACAATATGTGCGTAATGGTCGTTTGCGGGTGCTGGGTATCACCACGGCCCAAAGAGCTAGCTTTGCTCCTGAGGTACCCACCATAGCAGAGGCCGGAGTGCCTGGCTATGAGTTGGTGACTTGGACTGGTGTAACTGCCCCTCAAGGGACTTCACGAGAAGTGATTGCCAAATTGAATCGAGAATTAGTCAAGGCTTTAGAAAATCCTGAGTTAAAGGAGAAATTAACTGCTCAAGGTTCAATTGTGACCCCCAGTACCCCTGAGCAATACGGTCTGTTAATTGCTAATGACACCCGACGTTTGGGGCAAGTCGCTAAAATTGCCAAAATGCATATTGATTAATGGGATCGAATCAATCGAATTTAAAAACCGCAATTTAATAAAAAAATGAATAAAATAAATGAATCCTTTTCTATTAAAAATCCGGGGCGCTATAGTCACATCAAAGTCACTTCCACTTCCAGTTCGATAGGGGCTAGGGTTGAGTGCGGTGACTTAAGACTTGCGAGCCCAGAAACTTTTAAAGAGATTCGCAAGGCTTGGTTAGATCACCTAGTGTTGGTATTCCCACAACAAACGCTAAGCGATGATGAGTTACTAAGCCTTGGAACCCAGTTTGGGGTATTGGATGATGTGTTTCGGCCGCAGCCTATCGGGCAACCGGCACAGGTGCTTCATAAAAAGGCATTAACAGTGGTCTCTAATGTGATTGAAGATGGAAAACCTCTCGGAGCATTAAGTAACGTTGATCTTGTTTGGCATACGGATATGTCCTATATTGAAACGCCTCCGGATGCGAGTATTTTGTACGCTGTTGAGGTTACCGCTGAAGGTGGGGAGACAGGATTTTGTAATATGTATCAAGCACTCGAAACTCTTCCTAGTGATTTGCGTCGTCAAATTAAAAGTCTATCCATTAAGCATGATGCAACGCATAACAGCGGTGGTTTCTTACGGAATGGTTTTAGTCAACCCACAGACCCTCGGGATTCACCCGGTCCATGGCATCCTGCGATAAGAACCCATCCAGAAACGGGCCTAGACGCGCTATTTCTGGGACGTAGACCTTATTCTTATATTCAAGGCTTGTCGGTTTCTGAATCTGAGGATTTATTGAATCAGTTATGGCAACACGCCGCTAATCCGCAATTCGCCTGTTATCATAAATGGAGTGTTGGCGATGTGGTGATATGGGATAACCGCTGCACGATGCACCGTCGGAACGCTTTTGACAATAATTCGCGTCGGATTATGCAAAGAACGCAGATAAAAGGCACACGACCTTTTTTCAAGGAAAAGTTTTCTTTATAAGTTACGAGGCTTGATTTCTCCCCCTTTTCAAGTTTTGAGATGGGGTGTGTCAAAAGCGGAAGTAATTCAAAACAATGAAAGATTAAATTATGATTAATGAATGCCGTATGCTCTCGGTGAGTAGTATTTTAGGGTATGGTTTTCCGGAAGCTTCTTTGAAAAGAGGAGTCGATTTAAAACCTCATTTTATTGGCGTTGATGGAGGGAGTACGGATCCAGGCGCTTATTATCTTGGCTCTGGGGAGTGTTTAAATTCCCTGAAGGCGATGAAACGCGATTTGCGTTTGATGCTGTTAGCGGGCGTGCCAAGAAAAATTCCGGTGGTGATTGGTTCTACCGGTGGAGCTGGTACGGAAAGCCAGCTTCAAGTGGTAGCGGGCTTAGCCCGTGAGATCGCCCGGGAAGAGGGTTTAAATTTTCGTTTGGCACTCATCCACGCCGAACAGGAAAAAGAAGATGTCCAGCAATGGCTTAAACAGGGCCGTATTAGTGCGCTTCGGAATGTCCCCGAGTTGACAGAAGCAACGGTGAGTCGATCCACTCGTATTGTGGGTATGATGGGGGCAGAACCTTTTATGAAAGCGTTAAGTCAGGGCGCTGATGTAGTGCTTGCTGCCCGTGCCAGTGATGCGGCTTCGTGGGCGGGATGTGCCATGAGCCGTGGTATAGCGCCAGCACCGTCGTGGTATTCGGGAAAAATGCTTGAGTGCGGAACAGCCTCTGCTACCCCCAAAGGACATGATTGCCTCATGGCGACGGTGAGAGATGATCATCTGGACGTAGAGCCCACTAATCCGGAACGCCGCTGTACGCCATTATCCGTAGCTACCCACAGTTTGCATGAAAATGCGAGTCCCACATTACACGAAGAGCCAGGGGGATTGCTTGATGCCACCCATTGTCAATTTACGCCATTAACCGATCGAGCAGTGCGAATTAGTGGCATGACATGGAAAACCCGTGACTATGATATTAAATTAGAAGGTGCGGAGTGCATCGGATTTCGTGCGATAACAATCTGTGGCACAAGAGATCCGATTTTGATTAGTCAAATTGACTCTTATCTTCAAACGGTGAGAGAAGATGTGGCGATGCGGGCAACCGGATTTGGGGTTTCACCTGAAAAATATCAACTGGTTTTTCATGTCTATGGAAAAGATGGTGTCATGGGTGCGGCTGAGCCAGTCAAGCAAATTAGTTCCCATGAATTGGGAATTGTGGTCGAAGTCTTATCCGAGACGGAAGAGGATGCGCGGGCAGTATTATCCATCGCTCGGGTAGTGATTCCGAAGGTGGATTTTGTGGGTCGACTTTGTAAGAGCGGAAATATGGCTTTCCCTTTCTCTCCTTCCGACATTTCTGTAGGCTTAACTTTTAAGTTTTCCGTATTTCATGTGGTGAAGCCCGATTCGCCCTATTCTATGTTTCCGATTACTTATGAGCAGGTGAGCTAATTATGCCTAAGATATCCGAGTTGGCGAAGGTTTGTAAAAGTAAAAACGCGGGTCCTTTTGAAGTCACGATCGATGTGATGTTTGAGACGAAAGAGATTTTCGATAAGGTGGAGCAGACTGGAGTGCTGTGTGCCGCGTTGTTTTCTAAACTGTATAACGTACCTGAAAAAGCCGTTTTATTTACCATCTATCCTGCAGCCCTGGCTTTCAAAGGCACGATTCCGCGATGCACTTCTTCGGGAGATATCGGAGATACGGATGTCTATGGTGCCCAGCAGCATGCTCCTTTGCTGGATGTGGAGATTCCGATTTAGTTGGGGATAGGTGTAAATAATGGAAAATAAACGTTTAACTAGACATCGTAAAATGTATTCGATTGGTGTGGATATTGGAGGCACTTTCACTGATATTGCCCTTATCTCGACTGAAAAAAAACAGGTTTTTGTTGGCAAAGTCCTGACTGACTACCAGGATTTAGCCCGGGGTGTGATGACCGGCATTCGAAGTGTCTTAGAGCAAAATGGGATTGAGGCTGCCAGTATTGGCCGTGTGGTTCATGGCACTACCTTAGTGACCAATTGTTTAATTGAAAGGCGAGGCGCTAAAACCGCTTTGATTGTGACCCAAGGCTTTGGGGATGTGCTCGCGCTGGGTCGAGAGAGTCGTTACGATATTTATGATGTAGATATTGAGTTGCCTCAGCCGCTCGTGGATCGTAACGCTATTTTTGAAGTCGTAGAGCGAATGGATTACAAGGGCGAGGTTATTTTGCCGCTTGATACGAAAAGCCTTCAAAGAGCCATTGCGCAAATAAAAAAACTCAAAATTGATAGTGTGGCGATCTGTCTTTTACATGCTTACGCCAATAGTCATCACGAAAAAATTATTGCCGATGCGGTGATTAAAGCCTTGCCGGGAATTTCGCTCTCTTTGTCCTCCCAGGTGATGCCAGATATTCGAGAATACGAAAGAATGAGCACGACCTGTGCTAATGCTTACGTACAACCGATTGTGAAAGGGTATCTCGATCGATTAGGTGAAGCCCTGCAAGACTTAGGGGTTCATGGAGAACTTTGTATCATGAGTTCTGATGGCGCGGTGCTCGATGTGGCGACGGCTTGCCAGTTTCCGGTGCGCTTAACAGAGTCGGGCCCTGCCGGGGGGGCGATTGCAGCAGCGCACCTTGGATTGGCTTCCCAGGAATCCCATTTGATTGCTTATGATATGGGAGGAACTACTGCAAAAATTTGTATTATCGAAAATGGTGAACCGCTTAAAAGCCATCAATTCGAGTTTGGCCGTGTGTATCGCTTTGCCAAAGGCAGTGGTTTGCCTTTGCAGATCCCGGTCATCGAGATGATTGAGATTGGAGCTGGAGGTGGTAGCATTGCGGGTTTGAATGAAATCGGGATGTTGCAAATCGGCCCTCAAAGTGCCAATGCTTCACCTGGACCGGCTTGTTATGGATTAGGGGGGGTAAAGCCAACCGTGACCGATGCCGATTTGGTGTTAGGGTATTTGTCCAGTGACAGTTTTTTGGGTGGGGATATGCACCTTCATCTGGAAAAAGCCCGTCAGGCCATTCATCATGCCGTTGCAAAACCGTTAGGTTTAAGTGTAGAGGAGGCGGCCTACGCCATACATCGAGTGGTGAATGCCAATATGGCGAGGGCCGCCAAAGTGCATTGCCTTGAGCACGGTAAGGATGCTCGTCGGATGACCTTATTTGCCTATGGTGGAGCAGGGCCCGTGCATGGTTTTGGGGTTGCACAGATTCTTGGTGTATCCCAGATTCTCTACCCTTGCCGTGCGGGGGTGATGTCTGCGCTGGGATTTTTGGTGGCGCAGCCCTCCTTTGAGATTCTTCGGGGGCGGATGGAGAATTTACTTGAAATCAATTTAGCACGTCTGAATGCTCTTTTACGGGAAATGGAGCAAGAGGCAACGTTAGTGGTGCGAAAAAGTGTTGGACAACGCCCCCGTCTTCAAGTGCATCGTGAAGTGGCTATTCGTTACGAAGGACAAAGCTACGAGCTTTATATCCCAGTGGCAACGGGTGTCGTTAAAGACAAAACGCTCCAATCGATTGCTAAAGACTTTTCTTTGGCTTATTCGAAACGCTATCAGGCGCTGGCTGAGCACGATCGGCTGGAATCGGTGCGTTGGCGAGTTCGGGTAAGTGGGGTCGAAAGCATGGAAAATTTTAGTTTCGCCATGAAACGAGAAAAAAGGCTCTTAAAGGTCAAGGAGCGTCGCTTGATTTACGTGCCTGAAAAAAAACGCTATGTGCGTTGCCCTGTATACGACCGTTACCGTTTGCCTTACTCTGCGCTTATCAAAGGTCCTGCATTAATTGAAGAGCGTGAGTCCACAGTCTATTTGGGGTCCTATTCAAGGGCTCATTTGACGTCAAATGGGGATTTGAAGGTCATCGTAGAAAAGAAAAATTAACGGAAACGGGATTGAGTCAATTTATGCTTAAACAGTCGGTTAAGAATAAAAAACTGACACCACACTTTGGTGCTGTAGATTTAGAAGTGCTGTGGAGTCAGTTGGTGACGGTAGTCGATGAAGCCGCCTACGCCATTTTACGAACTTCGATGTCTAAAATTGTGGTCGAAGCCAGAGATTTTGGGGCTTTATTGCTGGACCCTGAAGGCCAGTTACTGATTAGCGATGCAGGGGTTGCTTCTAAGATCGGTACTAATTCGGTCGCAGTTAAAGCCTTATTAAAACATTTCCCTGTTAAAACGCTTCGCCCTGGCGATATGTTGATCACTAATAATCCATGGTGGATCATGGGGCACTTGAACGATGTGGCGATTGTCGCCCCCTTGTTTCATAAAAATCGGTTGGTGGGATTTGCTGAGTGTATGGCCCACATGTCTGATATCGGTGGTTGTTTATCTGCTTCTCCTCGGGAAGTTTATGAAGAGGGGTTGATTATTCCCCCCACTAAAATCATGGAGCAGGGCGTTGAGAATGCAACTTTTTTCAATCTACTAAAAGCCAATGTTCGTGTGCCGTTGCAAATATCCAGCGATCTTCGTGGATTGATTTCAGGTTGTCGTGTCATGCAAGCAGAGTTAAGTCGTTTTCTGACTGAATCGCGTTTATCAGACCTTGGTGCATTAGGTCAGGCGATTATCGAGCACTCTAAAAAAACGATGCAAAAGGCGATTCGCCGATCGATCCCGACCGGCACTTATACCGGGCATACCGTGATTCAGGCGGGTGCTAACCCCCTAGAGATCAAGGTGAGTATCCGCAGTCGAAATGGACGTATTGCGATGGATTTTAGTGGTAGTAGTGCGCAACAGGAGGTGGGCGTTAACTGTACCTTGGTATATACCCACGTTTGGTGTGCCTACATTATCAAGTGTTTGCTGTGTCCTGATTTACCCAATAATGCAGGCACCTTTGAGCCCATTGAAGTCAGCGCGCCAGAGGGGTGTTTCTTAAATCCGCGTTTTCCGGCCCCAGTTCGCCTAAAGTCGAGTAGTGGTCATTTTGTTCCAGATGCCATTATTGAAGCATTACAAGGGGTTTTGAAGCAGCGCCTCATTGCAGAGTCAGGTAATAAGTTTGCGATTCTTTTTTCTGGTAGGCACGAAAGCGGTCATGCTTTTTCTGACTCCATGTTTATCATGGGAGGCATGGGAGCTCGATCCAACAAAGCCGGTTTACATTGCTCAAGTTTTCCAGCCAATTCCTCAAATTTGCCTATTGAGATTCTTGAATCGACCATTCCTGTTAGGGTGCATCATAAAAAAATCCGTACCAATTCGGGTGGAGCCGGAAAACATTATGGTGGATGTGGTCAGGATTATCAGTTTGAATCGTTGTCAGACAATCCGATGATTGTTCGGGCCTCGCATGGCAAGCTTGCAGTAGCCCCCCTAGGATTGTTGGGAGGGGAGGACGGGGCGATAGGGGCTATTTTGTTAAACGATCAGCCCATTGCCGATAAGACACCAGTGAGAATGAAAAAAGCCGACGTGATGCGATTGTTAACCCCTGGCTCCGGCGGGATGGGGCGCCCCAATAAACGCTAATTAACTACAATTGATGACTTATTATTGAATCAATCATGAAACTTTATTTTTTTTACTTTCAATTTTTTTGGTTAGGTATGAGCTTTGTGCCATCGTTCGCTCAGATCTATCCCCATAAACCGATTCGCATGATTATCCCAGCGGCCGCAGGCGGTGGGGTAGACACGATCGGTCGATTCATCGGTGTCAAGTTAAGTGAATCTTTTCAGCAAGCGGTCATACCAGACAATAGACCTGGTGCTGGCACGATGATTGGTTCGGAATTAACCGCTAAGGCGGCCCCAGATGGGTATACTTTTTTGATGGTGACCAATAGCCATGCGATTAATGCGAGTTCACAAAAAAACTTTAAATTTGACCCCGTTAAGGATTTTTTGCCGGTTTCACTGGTGGTAATTTCTCCTTTTGTTTTAGTCGTGCATCCTTCTGTGACAGCTAAAAACGTGACTGAATTGATTGAATTGGCTCGGCAACGTCCTGGGGAATTGCATTTTGCTTCGGCAGGCAATATATCCGCTACACACTTAGCTGGTGAGTTATTTAAACACTTAGCGGGAATTAAATTGGTGCACGTGCCTTACAAAGGGGGCTCACCTGCGGTGGCTGATTTACTAGGTGGACATGTTCAAATACTTTTTGATAATTTAATTTCAGTGTTGCCATTGACTAAATCCGGCCGTCTTAAAGCTTTGGGGGTGACCAGTAGTCAGCGCTTAAATGCGTTGCCAGAGATGCCCACCATTGCCGAGAGTGGTCTTCCGGGCTATGAATCAGGTTCTTGGTATGGAGTATTATTGCCGGCATTAACACCCCGATCAGTGGTCAATACGCTGCACCGTGAAGTGGTCAAGGCGATCAATGTGCCTGAATTTCGTAGCAAAATGAACATGGCGGGCACCGAGATCGTCGGTAACACCCCTGAGCAATTTGAACGATTTTTTAAACAAGATATTGAAAAGTGGGGGCAATTGATCCCAATATTAAAACTGCAATAGTTCAATGTCGATGTCAGTCCGATCTCGCTTCGATTTTTGATCAACAAGAAACGTTAGGCTTATATGGAATATGGTCTGCAATTAGCCTCTTTTGTTCATGAGGTTCAATGGAGGAATTTAGAGGACCCATTAAAAACCAAAGTGATTGATCATGTGATCGATACGGTGGGTGTGATGTTCTCAGGTATTACGATGCAAGCGTGTGCGGATGCGAGGCAGGCTGCAGCCCTATGGGGAGAGTCCAATGAAGCGACGGTGGTGGGTACGACATTGCGTTTGCCGGCACCTAACGCAGCTTTTGTTAATGCATTGCATGGCAGGATTCACACCTTTGATGATACCTATGAGCCGGGCACGATGCACTCTGGGAGTCCTGTGGTGTCTGCTGCCTTGGCCTTGGCCGAAAGGCAAAACACGGATGGGCTCACTTTTTTAAACGCGGTGATTGCGGGTTACGAGTTGGCTGCTCGAGTTGCTGCTGCAGTGAGTCCCGGGCATTATGCCAGTGGTTTTCATAATACAGGGACTTGTACGGTTTTTGGTGCGGCTGCGGCTGCGAGCCGAATACTGGGATTAGCTCCTACTGAGATTGCTGAAGCCTTGGGTTTAGCAGGTACTACGGCGGCCGGTTTACGCCAACATCAAATCGATGGTTCCATGTTGGACTCGGCTTTTCATGGCGCGCGAGCGGCACAATCGGGGGTGATGTGTGCGCAGCTGCGGCAACAGGGGGTTAAGGGGCCTAAAGCCATTCTTGAGGGTCCATTGGGGTTTTGTGCGGTGATGGCCCCAGTTCATGATTTAACGCGATTGAATCGGGGCTTGGGAGAGGTGTTTGAATTTGAAAAAATGACCATCAAACTCTACCCCACCTGTCGATTTGCTCATGGACCGATTGAGGCGGCTTTGAGCTTAAAGCGAAAATATCAGATTAATTCTGAAGAGATTGCTAACGTGAACCTATCGACCTTTCGTCAATCGATGGAAGTGTCTGATCGACCTGAGTTACGCTCCTCTTTCGATGCGGTGGTGAGCCATCAGTATGCCGTGGCCAATGCCCTCGTTAACGGTAAGGTTGAGTTAAATGACATTGTTCGTTATGAGAGCGCTGCTCCTCATATAATCGCATTGATGAAAAAAGTCAGTGTCACGCATGATAAAGAACTAGAAAAAGATTTTCCTCGATGCTGGCCTCACTACTTAAAGATATCGATGAAAAATGGACAGACCTATGATTTTCTAAGTCAATATCCTCCGGGCCGAGAGCAACCGATTAGCAGTGCTCAAGTGGATGAAAAATTTTTACATCAAAGTATCCCCTTTTTAGGCCAAGAAAAAGCGAATAAGGCTTTGTCTTTATTAAGGCAAGTGGACCAGTTAAAACATATGACTCCATTGACTCAGTGCTTAGCATGCAATTGAATATTTTTAAGAAGTTCATTTTGAGAACAAGCCTTGGATGTTGTTGGGCGCTCGTGTCTCTTTGTGCGTTGGCCCAGTCGCAGGGTTATCCTTCAAAATCACTTCGCTTAGTGATGCCTTATCCGGCGGGTGGCTCAACGGATATTATCGGCCGCTTAGTGGCTGAGCGTTTAGGCAGTAGTCTCGGTCAGTTAGTGATTGTGGATAATCGAGCTGGGGCGAGCGCTCAAATTGGAACGGATATTGCCTTAAAAGCGCCTGCCGATGGATATACTTTGTTAATGGCTAGTAGCACCAATGCCATTAATCAAGCCTTAAAGCCTCAGACACGGCCTGATTTTTTAGAGCAAATACAAGCGCTCGCCTTGATTGGTAAAGCCGGGCAGATCCTTGTTGCCCATCCGTCCTTGCCAGTGCGGTCTATTCAATCTTTTATTCAGTTGGCTCGTTCTCATGACGGGCAGTTGTCTTACTCTTCTTCTGGTACGGGTAGTTCGGGGCATTTAGCGATGGAGGCGTTTGCGGCTGTCGCAGGTTTTCATGTGCTACATGTGCCTTATAAAGGAAATGCGCCAGCACTTCAGGATTTATTGGGAGGGCAGGTGGTTTGCGGATTTTCGAATGTTGTGTCTGTCATTCCGCATATTAAACAAGCTCGCTTACGTGCGCTGGCGGTTTCGAGTGCGCGGCGCATTTCACTGGTCTCACAGGTGCCAGCGCTGTCTGAATTAGGGTTTATTGATTTTGATATTTCAGCTTGGTTTGGGATTGTGATGCGCTTAGGTGTGCCTTCCCCAGTGATGGCAAGGTTAGCGGGGGAAATGGAAAAAATATTAAAAAACCCGATGACCAACGAAAAGTTAATTGGACTCGGAATTAATCCCTCGGATATTGAGAATTCTAATGAATTTTCAGAATTTTTAATCAAAGACGTAAAGCGTTGGGATCAATTGATAAGAAAAATTCACCTCAATGAGTCTCGTTAAAGTTTATAGCTGGACGCCTTTTGTCTGAGATTGAGTAAAGGTCAAACGTAGCTCATCGATCGACTCTGGGTTCACCAGAGCGCTGGTATCGCCAAGCGGGGATAAAGTTAAAACGGCACGCACCATGCGGCGCATGATTTTTTCATTACGGGTTTTGGGTAATTGACTCACAAAAAATATCTGTTTGGGGCGGTATGAGGCACCGAGTTCCTTGGCTAAATGTGATTGAATTAAAAGTTTTAAATGCTCATTGGCTTCCTCTAAATTGTGGGGCACGCACACACAACTTAAAGAGGAGCCTGTCACTGCATCGGGTAGCCCCACGACAGCGGCTTCAGCAACGAGAGTCGATTGCACTAAGGCGGATTCTATTTCTGCTGGACCGGTTCTTTTGCCTGACAGCTTGATCGTGTCATCAGAGCGCCCCAACAAATACCATAATCCGTCGGAATCGCGTCTGGCAAGATCGCCTTGAACCCATACGTTCGGGATTTGCTGCCAGTAACTGTGTTCATATCGTTCGGGATCTTTCCAAAGCCCCCGTGTTAATCCGATGGACGGTGTTCGCATTACCAGTTCTCCCATTTGTCCATCGGGCAGGGGGGCGCCATCTGGATCGACGATATCAGCGCCAGTTCCTGGCACAGGCGCTCCAAAGGCGCAGGGCTTTAAGGGATGATGAAACGTCCCGATGAGTATCGCGCCACCGCATTCGGTGCCGCCACCGTAATTAAGAATCGGTATGCGTTTTTGGCACACATGATTAAAAAACCACATCCACGCATCCTCGTTCCAAGGCTCACCTGCAGAGACCGTGGCGCGTAGAGAACTTAAATCGTATTGATGCGGTAGGTCGCTTGAGTGGCGCATCATTTGCCGAACCGCCGTGGGTACGGTCCCTAATAAGGTGACTTTGTGTTTTTCGATTAACTGCCATTGACGGTCCGGTTCTGGATAGTCTGGAGCGCCTTCTGCAATCACCAAGGTTGCCCCGAGCAGAGCGCAACTGACGATGATTTTAGGACCAGCGGCCCATCCCATATCGCTTAACCACATGAGTCGTTCGGTGGGATTTAAGTCCAGGCACAGGCCCACATCCAAGAGATTTTTACCGATGACGCCGCAGTGGGTGTGAATCGTGCCCTTCGCCTTTCCAGTGGTGCCTGAGGTATACATGAGCATAATGGGGGCATCGGCAGGCATCAATGCGGTGGCTACAGGGGGGCGGGTCGTGTGAATTAAACTATCCCAATCACAATCTCGAGGTTGATGGGGTACTGGGGTATTTTTTTCTCGTTGAAGGGTGATGATATGTTTTAACGAATCAAGAGAAAGGGCCGCTTCATCGATGACCGATTTCATCGGTATTTTTTTACCGCGCCGATAGGTTTGATCCACGGTGATGACGGCAACCGCTTGGCTATCGGCTAATCGGTCCACTAAGGGCTTCGGTCCATAGCCGGAAAACAAGGGCATGACGATGGCGCCTATTTTAGCAATAGCAAAATAGGCAATGGCCACCTCCGGTATCATCGGCATGTAAAGACCGATGACGTCACCCGAACGAATGCCGAGTGATAGTAATCCGGCGGCTAATTGGGTGGTTTGTGCATCGACTTCTTGGTAGGTGAGTTCGCGTGTTTGACCTTGCTCATTTTCCCAGACAATCGCTGGGTATTGCCAGGTCGGGGTCTCTCGGTGCCGCTCAAGGCAATGGGTAATGAGATTGGTTTTTCCCTGATCACACCAGATGGGCCATTGTGGGCCTCGTGGCGTTTTTAATATATCTTTGTAAGGTTTTTCAAAATGGATATTAAAGAATTGGAAGAGGGCGTCCCAAAACCAACCAGGATTTTTATTGGCTTTATGAAGTAGTTGAGCATAGTCAGCTAGTCCCTGCGCCTTCAGAAAAGCACTCAGCGTTGTTTTTTCTAGAGTTTGTGCGTTAGCTTTCCATACGAAGGACGATTCAGACATAGGGCTATAAAGTTAGGATGAAATGAAGTAAGGAGGTAAGTGTGGGAGGTCTTTTATATTTTTTTCAAGGCTTTTTTCTCATTCGACCCTAGGCTTTGCCGATGACATCCCAAGTCGCCAAGACTTTTATTCTTGACTCAGTTATTATCCTAGAAAAAAAGTGATCTGGAAATTGATTTCATCTTAACGGATGTTTACTATCGTTAATTTATTCGAACAGAAGTGATTAGAGGGGTGTGTATGCGATATTCTAAATTTTTATTCAGTAAGATGGTTGGGGGAGAGCGCTTGGCTTGTGATCGACTGATCCGAGGGTGTGCTTTTTGTATGTTTTTTTTAGCCGTGCCTTCTTTTGCACAAGACACCGTTGCTAATTACCCCAACAAGCTCATAAGGGTGATTGTGCCAGCAGCGGCAGGGGGGGGCGCTGATATTGTAGCCCGTATTTTTGGACAACCTCTGGGTAAGGGGTTGGGGCAAAATGTTCTAGTCGATAACCGCCCTGGCGCTGCCAACATCATTGGTACTGAGCTCGTGGCTAAGGCGCCTGCCGATGGCTATACCCTATTGCTCGGGACAACGGGCCCTTTGGCGAATAATCCTCTTCTTTACACTAAATTACCCTATGATTCCGTTCGAGATTTTGCGCCCATTAGTAATGTGGCGAATTCCGCTTTTGTATTGGTCGTACACCCGAGCGTGATGGCTAAATCGCTCAATGAATTGATTGCTCTGGCAAAGGCTAAGCCCGGAGAGCTGTCCTTTGCCTCTTGGGGTAAAGGCAGTTCTACTCATTTGGCAACCTTGCTATTGACTTCAACCACGCATATTCAGTTGATTCATGTGCCTTATAAGGGCAGTGGTAACGCCATGCCTGATATGTTGGCGGGAAATGTGCAGATGGCCTTTGATTCATTGCTCTCCTCAGTCCCGCATATCCAGTCAGCTCGACTACGACCCCTGGGCGTTTCAGCCCCTAAACGATCTGCGGTATTACCAGAAGTGCCAACCATCGCTTCTCTGGGGTTAGAGGATTTTGAAGCAGGTTCATGGTATGGTTTTCTGGCGCCCGCTAAAACGCCTAATCCCATTATTCAGAAATTAAATGCTGAGATATTGAAGGCTATCAAATCCCCAGAAGTGCTGGATCGCTTGGCAAGCCTTGGTTCGGATCCTATCGGTTCAACCCCATCACAATTTAGTGAACAAATTCAAAAAGATTTGATTCGTTGGGGCAAAGTGGTTAAAGGTTCCGACATTCAGCCAGAGTAAGCGCGTTTGAATGCTTGTCCCCTAAGGGCGAGCATTGCCTCCCAATCCTGGTGAATTAGTGGGGGATGATGGTAAAGGCCCGGATCAATTTTTCATTGACTCTGACCCCTAATCCAGGGCCCGTGGGGCAGGCTACACTCGCATTGACTTGTTGGAGTGGATTGTCGACCAAATCTGTTTGTAAATAATGGTTATTGATATTCAAGCCCCAATGAAGGTTGGGTATGGCATAGGCCAAGTGAGTCAGTGCTGCTACTGCAATGCTAGATTCTCCTGTTTTACTGGCTAAATCCACGCAAAGTCCTAGTCCATCACTAATGATGGCTGCACGCTGGGTTTGTATTAACCCCCCTAGTTTGATCGTTTTAAGGTTAACGCCCTTAATGGGGCCTGCTTTATGGCACTCAAAGATGTTGTTGATCCCATGTATGGATTCATCTGCACACAAGTCAACAGGGCTGGATCGACCTAATTCAGCCATTTTCTCGATATCTTCATCACCGAAGGGTTGTTCTAGAAACATCAAGCCACAAGAGGCTACCCCTTGAACGTAGGCATGGGCATGAGCCGAAGATAAGCCCATATTGGCATCGGCGCACAGCAAGGCATCGGGTCCAAGGGCTTTACGTATTTTATGGGCGGCTAGAATTTCTTGCTCTACTGATTTGACGCCGACTTTTAATTTAAAAAATCGATATCCCTTTTTCCAGGAGTGGCGCGCCTCTGCAATATCTTGTTCGATATTAGGGTTGCCCAGTTGATATTGCGTTAATACGCTTTCACGTGCCTTGCCCCCTAGTAACTGCACTACTGGCACTTGCAGGTACTGACCCACAAGATCGTGTAAGGCGATATCGCAAGCCGCTTTTGCCCCCTGATTGCCGATGAGACCTTGCCCCATGGTCAGGATTTGATAGGGTAAATCGAGACCATTTTTGCCCATTAATCGAGGGGCTAGATAGTGCTTAACCGCGTAGACCATGCCAGCAAGATTTTCTCCCGTCATGCTAGGGGCTGCTGAGGCTTCGCCCCAACCAACGAGCCCATTGTGGGCTTCGATTCTAACGATCAGTGATTCCGATCGATCAAATCGTTGGCCCCCCCCCATTAATACCGGTTTGGTGAGGGGCACGGACACCGCTATTGCCGATACCTCTCGGATCAACAAGGGTTGTACAGTCGCCTCGTTTAAGGGCGATGGCTTTGTCTTGGCCGGAATGATAGGGGAGCGTGAGCGAGCCATTAGGGTTTTGTCGAGATTGATTTTTTTGGGTAGGTTTAGTTCACCGATGGGGGGAAACGATAGACGGCAAACACAATACCGCCCACGGGGTATTCAAAGGGACCATGTGCCGTATCGGGTGGGGCGTAGTGGAAATCGCCTTTTTTAAGAACTTTACCAGCTACATGTTGCTCTCCTTCAACGACCATGACGCAGTGTGAGGTGACATGCTGATGCTGGGGTTCTACATATCCGGGAGGAAATTTAACGAGTGCAGCGACTTGACCTTGTTTGTCATCGCGCATGAGTACTTTGATTTTAAGATTGGGGTGTATTTTATGGGCGCCGGTGGGTAGTTGAAACAAGGTGACGTTGTCGTCCCATTCGAGATTTTCGGTATTGATGGCCATGAAGGGTATGTCGCTTAGCATGATGTTGACTCCTGTGAGTTAAAAATGAGGGTAAGAGGTATAAGCGCTATAAAGGGTATAAAGGGTATAAAGGGGTATAAAGGGTTTTAAGAGGGGATTTGTTATTCAGCCTTAGCGCCGGAGGCTTTGGCTACCTTTCCCCAACGTTCGTATTCTTCACGGATGAATCGTGAGAATTCGGCACTACTGCTTGGTGCAGGAAATTGCCCGATGGAGCGTAATCGATTGATAGTATCGGGATCGTGTAAGACACGAACGACCGAAGCATTGAGCTTATTTAAAAGATCACCGGGGATGGCAGCTGGCGCGATAAATCCATACCATTCGGAGACCGTGCCCAACTCGGGATAACCGGCCTCGTTGGCGGTCGGCACGTCCGGTAGGGCCTCGATACGCTGAGAGCCCAGTAAGGCCAAAGCGCGTAGTTTTCCCGATTTGACATGGGGCACGGTTGGAGTGGGTACGCCAAACATAATACTGACTTGACCGGATATCAAATCAATGACCGCCGGTGCGCCTCCTTTGTAGGGGACATGAAGCAATTGGGTGTGGGTAATTAATTTAAATAATTCACCAACCAGTTGCGGCCCTGCTGAGGTTGACGCAAAACTTAATTGACCAGGGCGTGCGCTAGCAAGCTTGGCTAAACCCTTCATCGAGGTCGCAGGCACAGACGGGTGTGCAAGACAAATATAGGGCATCGTGACACCGCCTGAAATAGGAGCAAAGTCTTTTAAAGTGTCGTAGCCAGTATTGTTATAAAGGTGGGGGTTGATGGCAAGAGAGCCTGAGTGGGCTAGGGTGAGCGTATAGCCATCAGGGGCTGCCTTAGCGCCCATCGTAGTGCCGATGCTGCCTTGGGCACCTCCACGATTATCAATAATGACTTGTCTTCCCCACTGTTCTGAGAGTTTGCCTCCCACAATGCGACCCATGCTATCGGTGCCGCCTCCCGCAGGGAAGGGGACGATCAGGCGAACGGCTTTAACGGGGTAATCCTCGGCGTGTAAACTGGGCAAGAGCACGCAAGAAGAAATGAAAAATGCGACTAAAGATATGAAATTCATCAGAAAGGGGCTTTTGTTGTTATTTATTGGGTGATGTCGGTATTTAAGGCTTGGGTCTCGAACTGACCGGGTGAGGTGATTTCTAATAACTCTAAATCATCCGAGCAGTCCAGTTCATTGTGCACGATCCCAGGCGGTTGTAGGCAGCAGTCACCGGGACCAAAGGTATGTTCGCCGTGGTCTTTATAGGTAAATTTTATCCACCCTTTTAAAATGTAGATCATCTGAAAGTTCAATTGATGCAGATGAAGTCCAGTGGTGTGAAGACTTCCGTGATCCTCACCTTTTTTAACCCGGATCACATGAGCCTTGAATTGACCTTGAGTGGCATTTTGGATGCCCAGATCTCGATATTCTAAAAAAGGGCGTAGACCAGAATCAAATTGAGCTTCTTTAGCATAACTGACACAAAAATTAAATTCACTATTTGACATAAGCGCTATCCTAAATACATTGTTGTTCGACTACACATGAGCTTAGATGAATCTTTGTTTTTATTATTTATTTACCCTATTATAAGCTCCTTATTTATAGGAGGATAGTATGAGAGGGTTGCAGCGCTGGAAAAATAAAGTGGCGATGGTGACAGGCGCTTCAGGTGGAATTGGTGAGGCGTTAGCCAGTGCATTGGCTGAGCAGGGTATGCGCGTTGTGCTGGTGGCAAGAAGAAAGGATCGCTTGGAAGCGCTCGCCAAGCGACTGCGAGACGGTGGGGCCGAAGTTGAATTTATTGTTTGTGATGTGGGTATTGAATCACAGGTGATTGAGGCCTTTGCTTCGGTGGCAAAGAAGTGGGGTGGCGTTGACGTTTTGATTAATAATGCAGGCACCGGCATGATGAGTCGACTTGAGGCTGGGCAATGGACCGATTGGTGTGACACGTTAAAAATCAACGTTGCCTCTTACGCCTTGTGTGTTCGCGAAGTATTGCCGCAGATGAAGTTAAAAGCAGAAGCGCAGATCATTAATTTATCTTCCCTCTACGCACATCGTGATCAAGTGGCTAATTTCTCTTTTTATCAGGCTTCCAAATTTGCTGTTCGGGCCATGACCAATACGCTACGGGCGGAGTTAGCTCAGCCCACTACCCATATTCGAGTGGGCATGATTTCTCCAGGCATGGTCGCTACAGAGTTTAGAGGTCGAGCGACCTCGGGTGCGTTTACTTACGAGTCTTATTTTGAAAAATTTCCCCCCTTGCTTCCTTCGGACATTGTGGATGCCGCGCTTTACATGCTCTCTACCCCGGCGCATGTACAGGTGCAAGATATTTTGATTTCGCCCCTGGGACAAGCGTTATAGTTGGGGGGGGGCTCAATCTTTTTTTAAATAGTTGAGTAAAACGAACAACCGATTCAAACCCTTTTGTTGATCGATGGGCCGATGGAATTGGGTTACTTCATTTTGTTAAACTCAATCTCCGTGAGTGGTCTGTGAGTGACGATATAGCACACATGGGCCATTTTTTTATAGGCTGAAATTTTTATTTCAAACCATTTTTTTTCTTCTTTAGTGTGGCAGGTATATTTTTCACTAAAGTGTTTCGTGTTGTCTTTCATGACTTCACGAATGTGGTAAGCGATATTTTTTGCTCCCTCCGATTTGGCTCCCGTTGCGTTATCGCACAACTTAAGATAATTGATTCCTTCACAGCCTAGCGAGCCTTGTTTTAATTTTGGATGAATCATAGCGTTTGCGCGCCATGCATTGTTCACCAACACAATGGTTCCTTTTGAATCCAAAATGGCAGTGAGCGGGGATATGAAATTTAACGCCGCTTGGCCAAGTTTTTCAATTCTTTGTAATTCGTAGGAGGCCAGTTGTTTTATAGGGTCTATTTTGGGGCTTTGTAAGCTCGGTAATTCCAAATCAGGAATATTCATTGAAAATATAAAATTGGAGCTCAAATTGAGCCAACTGATGAGTATTTTGAGTCGGGAGGGCTCTGGCATTGATTGGCCATTGATCCACTTTCTCACCGATTCTCTTGAAATGGGATTGGAATGAATGTTTCGAAAATTAAATTCAAGGGCTAGTTGATTGGCTGTAGGAATTTTGCCAAAACGATTGATAAGCCCTGCCCTGAAGGCCAAATTAAAGCGATCGATGACCGATTGATTAATTTTATTGACTCTTAAGATTAATTTTAAGGGTTTTTAATGATCGTTTTTAAGGTTAAAAAAATGCTAATTCCAAGGGGTTTATATCACCATTTAACTTGAAAAATATGATTTTTCGTTGATTCAACTTTTTAAGGACTCAATTGCCAACTTGTAGTTGGCAAATTCACAAAATAAAGGTTTATATTTGTTTGACATAAGAGTTTTAAGAGCAATGTATTGATTGTCTTTTTTGGTAAGGCAAGATGAATCCCAGTGTTTTTTTACGTAATAATTGATGAACGCTTCACCGCGATTGGACCTTTTGGGTATTGAGGCTTTTAAAAAATGGCGATACTTAATTACTTAACCGCTTTAGAGGCTTTCAAAGAGAATGGATCCATCACATTGTTGGACGTCAAACAGATGTCTTATCAGGATCTCAATGATTTTTTTGAAGATCTCAAATATTGGAAAGTCTATGGCGGTAACGATATTGCTAAACTGGGACAAAAATACTAGCACCGCATTTTTGCTGTCAAATGTGAGGTAAGTTTGTTGTGCTCTAGAACTTGAGTCTGAGATGTCAATCATGACGGGTCGGTAGGTTGTGTCGGTGAAGAGAGATATTTTTATTATCAGGTAAGATTTTCTATAAAAATTATATTCAGGCAACGACAATAGATATGACAATTGATGCTATATTTCCGGCCGGAAAAGCCCTAAGCGCCACGATACGTGGATTTAGTTCAAAAAATAAAGCCGATCGGTTTATTTCAACCCTTGAGGGGGACAATGAGATCGTGCAAGTGGTCTGTTACGAGAGGCTTGTGCCAAAAAGCAAAAGTCGTGTTCTCGGGTATTTTGTGAAGGCCAAGGACTAAATCCTTCAATATCGTAGGGCCTGATGATTCTGAGCATGAATCGCTCCCCGCCCTAAAATGGCAGACATTTTTTGATAGCTCTCGATGCTAAGCCGTAGGGCATCGTTTCGAATGGTCTGCAAAATTATCAAACTTAATTTAGGATGCACTTGGACCCAAACGCTTGTCGTTGCGTTACGCATCGCTAATGATGTTTATTGTCCATATCGTGGATAATAAACTTTGTATCATTATCTGGAGTTTGTCGCTGATAAAGTATGAATACTTTACAATGCTTGGAAAGATTGAAAGTTCTGCTTAAAACAAGAAAATCAGCCCCCGTCTTTGGTATTTGACGAACCTTTAAACCCTTTTGCCTGTGTGATTGAAGTCGGTTATGCCTATCTATCTCATTTCATTGCTTTGTCTCATGAATCACGTCTGCTTCAGTGGCAGTCGTATGGTGATGTCGTTGTATGCATTGGAGTTGGGAGCCAATCAGTTTACGATCGGTATACTGATGGCTTTATATGCTGTTTGTCCCCTTTTTTTTGCTATTTATGCAGGTCGACTCGCTGACCGGGTGGGCCCGCGCGTTCCCATGATGGCGGGTACGGCAGGATTATTTCTGGCAATGTTACTGCCCCCCTTATTTCCAGGGCTCATAACCCTTTATGTGGCAAGTATATTAATTGGCTCATCTTTTCATTTTTTCTTTGTCTCTGTTCATGGCACTACGGGAGGGGTAGGGGGCGAAGGGGTAGAAAATCGTGCCCGCAACTACTCATTGGTTAGTCTTGGTTTTTCTGCAGCCGGGTTACTAGGACCCTTTTTGGCGGGATTTTCCATTGACCACTTAGGGCACCTGAATAGCTATATGATTTTATCGACGTTTACTTTAGTGCCTTTATTATTGATGGCTTTTAAGCCGGATTTCATTCCTAAGGCAAAAAAATCAACCCAGAACACAGACAATCACAAAGTGATGGATCTTTGGAAAATAAAGCCGCTGAGAAGAACTTTTATTGCCAGTGGAATTTTGTCAGCGGGTTGGGATCTTTTTCAATTCTACGTGCCTATTTACGGTCACTCGATTGGTTTATCTGCATCAGTAATTGGTTTGATCTTATCCAGTTTTGCATTAGCCACTTTCACCGTTCGTACTTTTTTACCTCAGTTGGCCAAAAGTATAGGTGAGATTAAAATTCTTATTTACGGTATTTTTATTGCGGCTGTAGCGTTTAGTTTATTTCCCCTTTTTACTAATCCTTTTTTATTGGGTTGTGTCGCATTTCTTTTGGGATTAGGTGCTGGTAGCGGACAACCGATGTCGATGTCCTTGATTTATTCATTGTCACCTGCCGGAAGAACCTCTGAGGCAGCAGGGTTAAGGGTTATGGTCAATAATTGCGCACATTTATTTATTCCACTATTTTTTGGATACTTGGGGACAGCCTTTGGCTTCGCGCCGGTTTTTTTAACCAATTCCGGAATGTTGGCGATGGCCGCATTGCTGATGAAAAAAACATTGCCCAGTAAGTCCGAGGCAAAAAAATAAAATAGGCTCGTAAGATTGACGTGGCGGGCGTGTTGCTAAGATGATTGCCAGTAGAGGTAGTAGTGGGCCTCATATTGGATTGCGTAAAATCAGACTGACCACTAATACTAATCCTCATTTATAAATGAATGTCAGCCGCTTTAATAATTTTGCCGGCAAGAAGAAATTCCCTTTTGATTTCCTGACTAAATTGCTCAGGTGTGTTGCCTGAGGCGATGGCACCTTCCCGTTGTAGATGGGACAAAATATCAGGGTCATGTAAAATTTTATTCGTCGTTGAGTAAAGTTGATTGATGATTTTTTTAGACGTGTGCGCAGGGGCAATTAATCCATACCACGAGCCATTTTCGTAACCGGCATATCCCATCTCACCAAAAGTGGGTAGGTCTGGCATTAAATTCATGCGTTGAGAGCTCGCCGTTGCAACCGCGCGAAGTCGCCCCGATTTGATATGCGGCAAGAAGACGCCAGGGTTGCCATACATGATTTGGGTTTCATTACTTAGCAAAGCCAGTGTTCCGGGGCCAGCGCCCTTATAAAGAATTTGTATCACGTTTAGTTTTTGATCTAACCTAAATCGTTCCATGGCCAGGTGTCCAGCGGAACCCATACCAGAAACGCCCCAGACTAATTTGCCGGGATTGGATTGAGCATACTCAACGATTTGTTTAACCGTTCTAGGGGCAAAAGTGCTGTTAGCCGCCAACAGACTGGGGACGTCAGCAATTTTAGTGATGGCACTAAAATCATTCACAGGGTCGAAAGGGGGTTTTTTCATCAGATTCACACTCACGGTCATCACCGACACAGCCCCTAGCAGCAACGTATAACCATCCGGAATAGCTTTGGCGACTAAATCCCCTGCGAGTATCCCGCCCGCTCCCCCTCTGTTTTCATAGATGATACTTTGACCTAGGATGTCAGATAATTTTTGTATGATAGGGCGAACGGTCACATCGGCACCACCTGCCGGTGCAAAAGGAATGAGTAGCCGAATGGGCTTGCTCGGGTAATTGGCGCTTTGACTCAAAGCGTTTAAGCTAAAGCCCGAAAGAAAACAACACAGTGCGAGCGCACTCGCGATCGGTAAGGTTTTCATTCTTTTTTTTACTTTATTGTTCATGGTTATTTTTTTGCAAAGTCTGTATTTTGGAAAAAAAGCAGAGATTAAATTTTTTATGAGATCCTGTCACGAATGAGATAATATCATTGGTATTCATTTAATCATAAACGTGTTTTTCTCTTCTCAATCCGTCATGTCTTTTAATGATCCCGCTGTCAATGCATTGTATGACCTTCCTATGGAGCAACGCCATATTGGGTATTGGTTGCATCGTAGAGCCGTGGAAGAGGGCGACAGGCCATTTGTAACTATTGGTGGAGAAACGTACAGTTTTGTTCAAGTCCATAAACAATCTCATGATTTAGCTCGTGGACTTTTAACGCAAGGCATAGGCCCTCAAAGTCGCGTCGTATTACTCTTGCCTAATTGCGTGGAATTTGTTTTTTCTTGGTTTGCTGCTAGTTTACTGGGTTGTCAGATTGTACCTTTAAATACTCAGTTAAAACATATTCAATTAGAGGTCTTGATTGAGGATGCCAAACCGGATGGAGTGATTGTTCATGAAAGTTTTCTGGGTGAACTTGCCAGCCTTAGTGAAATCGTAAGGCAATCCATCCCTTGGGTGTACTACGTGGGTGACGGGACCGAACGAGGGATGAATGCGTTTGAGAATTTCAGGTCTTTGGATGAACTTTTTTTAAGCGAAGGCCATTCAATCCAACCCTTTTCTGATCATCGAGGTATACAAGTTATCTCCTATACGTCGGGTAGTACCGGACCGGCTAAGGGCGTGATGATTCCCAATGCCCAGGCCTTTTCCTCAGCCTGCACTTATATGCGTTTAAGTGCGATGAACCGTGACGACGTGTTGTACTCTCCCTTACCTTTATTTCACGGTTTATCCAGCCGCATGTGTTTGTTGCCGGCATTAGTGCTAGGGGCCCATGCCGTGATTGATGTGCGTTTTAGCGCTTCTTCTTATTGGCAAAAAGCCGCCGAGTGTGGTGCCAGTCTGGGATTTGTGGTGCATGCTATTGTTTCTTTGATTAAAGCGCAGCCACCGGGTCCTTATGACCGAAAACATCGAGTGCGTGCCATCTTTAATGCCGCGCATGATGAAGCATTTGAACAGCGCTTTGGAGTCAAAACCCTAGAAGCCTTTGCCATGACAGAGACTAGTTTTTTACTCTACAACCGCTATCCTCTGCGTCAATGGGGCTCTACGGGCAAAGCACACGAGGACTGGCAATTGGCATTAGTGGATGAACAAGATCAAGCAGTACCCATAGGCAAGGTAGGGGAATTGGTCGCCAGACCTTTGAAGCCCTACATAATGATGCAAGGTTATCTTAATAAACCTCAGGCTACGCTCGAAGCTTGGCGAAACTTGTGGTTTCATACCGGTGATTTGCTACGGTGTAATGAGCAGGGGGATTATTTCTACGTTGATCGAAAAAAAGATCGTATTCGCCGTCGTGGTGAGAATGTTTCTACCTTTGATGTTGAGCATTGTGTCTTGGATTATGAATCGATTCAAGAGTGCGTCATTTTGGCCTACCCCTCACCAATGGGGGAGGATGATATCCGTTTAATTTTGGTGGCTAAAGCGGGCCTGACACTACAGCCCGAAGTGCTTTATGCTTGGCTCAAACAACGATTGCCGACATTTTCTCTACCCCGTTATATTGAATGCGTCGATACTTTACCTCGCATGGGCACGGGTAAAATTGATAAGTTGGAACTAAAAAAAAGAGGTCTTGGATTGAATGTCTGGGATGCACAGAAGCTTTAAGAAAGATTGATACGGGGAGTATAGTGAAAAATTCTCAGTCGGCGGCGGTCATCGGTGTGGGTAGTACGGCATTTGGGAATTTTCCTGAGGAAGATGCCACGACCTTAGGTATCGCTGCGTTGCACAGCGCATTACAGGATGCGGGATTGCAGATGCAGGATATCGATGGGTTGATCTTGCACCGCGTCGCTGATTATCAAAGGTTTGTAAGAACGACAGGTTTACAACCACGATTTATGAATACCGTGCCAGGTCAGGGGCGCATGACAGGGGTCGCGATTCAAGCGGCTGCCAGTGCGATTTTGTCTGGGGCCGCCAAAACGATTGCATTGGTGCATGGTAACGATGGACGTAGTGTTGGGGCCCGTTATGGCGGGCTCACGGATCGTTACGGAACGGGAGCCGAGCAACTGTGGTTTCCTTATGGTATGACTTCACCGGGTGCCGTGAATGCTTTGCAGTTTCAAAGGCATATGAAAAAATACGGCACTACCTCCGAACAACTGGCTGCGGTGGCTGTGGCCTTTCGTAAACATGCGGGGCTAAATCCTTTGGCGGTTATGCAAAAACCGATCACGGTGGAAGATCATCAAAATTCCCGCTTTATCTGCGAGCCCTTGCACCTTCTTGATTATTGCCTTATTAATGATGGTGGTGTGGCTATGATTTTAACGAGCGCAGAGCGCGCTCGAGATGCGAAGCAGCCAGCGGCTTATTTAAGAGGGTTTGCCATGGCTTCGCGTTTGTCAGAAGGAGAGTTTTCGGATGACTTTGGGCGCGAATGTATGCGTAAGGTAGCTGATGACGTTTTTGCCATGGCTGGGGTCGGACCTGAAGATATCAATGCCCTAATGATTTATGATAATTTTTCCCCTAGTGTCATGTTTAATTTGG
Organism: uncultured beta proteobacterium; assembly: GCA_903893565.1. Lineage (GTDB taxonomy): Bacteria > Pseudomonadota > Gammaproteobacteria > Burkholderiales > SG8-41 > UBA5216. The sequence goes on from CAITMU010000057.1 coordinate 41,816, forward strand.
AAGGTTATGGTTTTTGTCCTGTCGGTGAAAGTGGTCGTTGGATACAAGACGGACGGCTTGAGTTAACGGGACAGTATCCTACTAATACCAATGGCGGTCATTTGTCAGAAAGCTATATGCAGGGTTGGTCATTAAATGTCGAGGCCGTGCGCCAGATTCGAGCCGATTGTGGCGCTCGTCAAGTGCCAGATGCCCATTTTGTGCAATACCTATCAGGCGGGCCGATCAGCACGTCAATCATTTATGGAAGCCAACCGGTATGAGTGAATTGAAAACATTACAGCCCGTGGTCGATGCTCTCAGTCGTCCTTTTTGGCAAGCCGCCCGTGCCCATCACCTCGTGCTGCCCCGCTGTGAGGGTTGTCAGACGCTCCGCGCCCATTTTGAACGCTGGTGCGCGGTATGTGGGGACGAACATTTTCAATGGGAACGACTGAGCGGTCGTGGTAAGGTTTGGTCCCATTGCATATTTCACCGTATCTACTTTCCCAGTTCTGATTTAAAAGTCCCATACAATGTTGCCGTCGTGGCTCTGGAGGAGGGACCGCGTTTAATTAGCAATATTGTGGGAATTGATTCTCAATTCATTGAAATTGATATGCCAGTCATCGTGCACTTTGAGGATATGACGGAGGAGATTTCTTTGGTGAAATTTAAACCCCTGCATTTTTCTGTATGAGTCATGAGATCCAGTGGATAAAGGGGTATCGAGCTATCATCGGGGAAGCTCCCTTGTGGTCTAGTTCTGAACAGGCACTTTACTGGATCGATACGGTGGGAAAAAAAATCCTACGCTATTTTCCTAAACAAAATTTGATGCAGATGCATGATCTGCCCCGCCGACCCAGTGCTTTATGTCTAGCCCAAGGAGGGCGATTGCTGGTAGCTTTTAAGCAAGGATTGGCTTTTTATGATTTTGAGTTAAATCAGTTGGAATGGTTTGAGCATCTTGGCATAGATTTCTCTCAAGCCCTTTTTAATGACGGAGCCTGTGACGCTATGGGCCGCTTGTGGATCGGCACTATGGATCGACAATTAACGAATCCGATAGGTCAACTTTATTGTATTCAGGCCGATTCGCCCGCCCAATCCATGCAGGTTGGTTTCACGGTGTCTAATGGTATTTGTTGGAGCCCTGATGGGCTGACGATGTATCAGGTGGATTCTCGTCCCGGCTTGATTTATTCCTATGCGTTTGATTGTGCGTTAGGTTTGGTATCCAACCCCCGCCTTTTCCTTGATTATCGGGGTCGGGGGTGCCGTCCCGACGGTTGTACGACCGATAGTCTAGGAAATTTATGGGTGGCTGAACTAGAGGGCGGATGTGTTAGTGCTTATGATGAATGGGGTACAAAGATTAAAACGGTGAATTTGCCCGTTAAAAAACCAACCAGTGTTTGTTTTGGGGGAGAGGATCTATCCATGTTATTTGTTACTTCGATGAGTTATGGTCAGTCGAGCGTAGAAGGCTCTGACACTAATGAGTTTGCGGGTCAATTAATGGTGTTGGATGTCGGGGTCTGTGGAAAAACAAAACCGATATTTACATTATGAAGGCCGTCGTCTGCAGCGCTATTGGTGGTCCGTCGAACGTGAGCGTCATGGACTGGCCTAATCGTGCCCCAAAAGCAGATGAGGTGAGGGTTGCCATCTACGCCGCGGGTATTAATTTTGGAGATTTGTTGGTGATTTCCGATCAATACCAAGTGAAATTACCCCCCCCGTTTGTGTTGGGGACTGAGGGCTCTGGGGTGGTTGTTGATTGTGGTGCTGATGTTACTGACGTAGTTCCAGGTGATAGAGTCTTACTTCAAAACAATGATGTTCGCGAGTGTTTTGCAGATGAAGTGTGCTTACTGGCCCAACGGGTGGCTAAAGTGCCAGAAGGTTTAAGCTTGGTGGATGTGGCAGCATTACCATTAAATTTTGGTACGGCATATTATGGCCTCGTTCATAGAGGCTCCCTGTTGCGGGGTGAGACCTTACTCGTTCATGGGGCCTCCGGAGGGGTTGGATTGGCAGCTGTGAAATTAGGGCGATATTTAGGAGCTACCGTGATTGCTAGTGGATCTGATGACGAAAAACTAGAAATTGTGAAAGCCGAGGGCGCACATTATGTGTTGAATGTTAAAGATGAAAATTTTAGTCAACGTATTTTGGAACTGACCCAAGGAAAAGGCGTGGATGTGGTATTGGATCCTGTCGGTGGTGATGTCTTGGATCGGTCACTCAAGGCAGTAGGCATCGGTGGGCGAGTCTTGGTGGTGGGGTTTGCCGGAGGGCGTATTAGCAGTGTAAAAACAAATCATATTTTATTCGGTGGACTGTCCATTATTGGGGTTCCTTATGGTGGCTTTACCAAAAGAAATCCTTCGTTGTGGAAAGACATGATGTCAGTCATTATGCATTTAATGGCCCGCGATTTTATTCGACCTAGGATTGATGGCAAGTTTGGTTTTGATGAAATTCAGACTGCATTGGGCCAAATTGCCTATCGACAAACGGTGGGTAAGTGTTTGTTATTAAGTGATCGAGGGCTAAAAGCCTGAGGGTTTAAATTATTGATGTAATTCTTCCCGAGCTGGCTTCTAAGGATATTAAAAAAGCGGAAGTTTATCGGCGGTGAGATGGTGGCTGGGAACTCTTGTGATCATTGGAGTTATCAAGGCGAACAAGAAATTAAAGGATAGTAGAATCTTCTTACCAAAACACAACTTAAAATAATGCAATAATTTAGAGTGTTAAAATTTTTTAGGACAAGAGGCGCTCTCGATCGAGCATTTTTACAATGAAAGCATCTGTTAAGATTTCCCAAAAAATGTATCAATGATTTTTTCGGGCATAATCGATATTTTTAATCTTCCTAAGTCAATGCAAATGTAGACATATTTGGGAAAAAACAGGCGACACAAGAATATTAGATGACTCTCTAAAGCGGTATAATCTTTCTAAACCTAATGGCGGGCATGTTTTTCCCCGCTTAGTGTTCGGTCTAGTGACAATCATAAAAATGGCTTAAATTTTAATTTAAAGCAGTCTTTCTTTGCATTAAAAGAATAAACGCAGGGGGAAAAGCAAATGAAACCTTATCGTTGGATCTTGTGGTTTGTGGTTCTGGTCTTTGCAAATGGAATTTGCGCACAAAATTATCCTAATCGATCGATTCGTTTGATTGTTCCGGCGGCCCCAGGTGGTGGGACCGATTTTACGGCCAGAACGATTGCTCAGGGTCTGGGAGAGTTACTGGGGCAATCGGTTATCGTAGACAATCGACCAGGCGCTGCAGGCAATATCGGGGCGGAAATAGCAGCCAAATCGAATCCAGACGGGTATACATTAGTCATGCCGATTACATCATTTTCAATTAATCCACATATTTATAAAAAATTACCTTTTGATACGGTCAGTGATTTTAGCCCCATTGTGTTAGCCTCTTCTGCGCCACTTTTTTTGGTCATCAACCCTACAGTAGCCGCTAAGTCTGTGATGGATTTAGTTGCCCTGGCCAAAGCGAATCCCGGAAAGCTAAATTATGCTAATTCTGGTAACGGTACTACAGCACATTTGGCGGGTGAGCTTTTTAAAAAAACAGCGGGAGTTAACTTGATGAGTATCCCTTATAAAGGCGGAGGGCCTGCTGTGATAGATCTTATCGCAGGGCAAGTGCAAATTTATTTTTCTACGATTCCAGCCGCTTTGACACAAGTGCAAGTAGGGAAGCTACGTGGACTTGCGGTGACGGCAGCTAAAAGAGTGAACCTTATTCCTGAAGTGCCAACCGTCGCTGAGTCGGGCTTACCCGGTTTTGAAGTAGTGGGCTGGTTCGGTATTTTTTCTCCCGCTGGAATCTCACAAAACATTGTGGCTTCTTTGAATAAGCAGATCAATATTGTATTAAGCTCAGCGGAATTACATAAGCGTTTTGCAGGTGATGGTTTGATTACAGGGGGGGGAAGCCCAGATCAACTCGGTAATTTCTTACGTTCAGAGTTATCAAAATGGGGCGCGCTTATTAAAGAAACTGGGTTGCAAGTTAACTAAAAGGTATAAAGATGACGACAAAAAAATCAAAAGTGCAAACACAGAACGAAAACAATGCCGTATCGACTGTGTCTTATGAATTAGCGAATTATACGTCCCGATTTTGTTACGAAGACATTCCGCAAGCTTCTTTAGAGCGTGCAAAATTACTGATTCTAGATGCGGTAGGGATTGCTTTTGCATCCACACAATACGATTTTGCCCACCGAATTTTAAGTGGGCTCAGTGCATTGTCAGAAGGTTCTAGTACCAGTCTTATTGGACTGCCAGGTAAGCTTGCATTACGAGATGCCGTGTTAATGAATGGAGCCTTGGTTCACGGATTAGATTTCGATGACACGCATATCAGAGCTATTATTCATGCAACGGCAAGTGCATTTCCTTGTGCACTCGGAGTGACTGAGTCCATTAAAGGTTCCGGCAAGGATTTGTTGGCTGCCTATATACTGGGCTTGGAAACGGCTATTCGTATTTGTGATGCGGCAGGTGGACAATTTCATGATTTTGGATTCCATCCAACCGGTATCGTTGGCCACTTTTCATGTGCATTACAAGCGGGCTGGCTTTATGGTTTGACGCCTCATCAATTGATGATGGCACAGGGATTGACTGGGAGTACGGCGGCGGGAAGCCAAGAGTTTCTTGAGGATGGCGCTTGGAATAAACGCCTTCATCCTGGTTGGGCTGCCGGCGCAGGCATTACGGCAGCACAGTTAGCTAGAACTGGTTTCAAAGGACCTTCCAAGCCCTATGAGGGTCGGTTTGGCTTATATAAAAGTCATTTGGGTGCGGCTGAAAAGAGCGTTCGATATGACCTCATCCACTCAACCTTGGGTCAAGTTTGGGAATTGCATAATGTAGCGATTAAGCCATATCCCATTTGCCACTTGATACACGCTTGTGCAGACTCTACAATCATTTTACGAGAAAAACACGCTATTCAAGTTAGTGATATAAAACGAATTGTGGCATTGCTTCCTCAGCCAACCCTACACATCATCGCCGAGCCTCGTGAAAATAAGTTGCAACCGGCCAATGAGTATGATGCTAAATTCAGTGCCCAGTTTGTTGTGGCTACTTGTCTCATAAGAGGTCGTTTTGGTTTGGGTGAGTTATTTGAAAATACGCTACGAGATACGCAGATACTGGAGTTAGCTAAGAAAGTCGATTGTGTTGCGGATCCGGATGCCGCTTATCCTCAATATTTTTCGGGTGGAGTCGAGATCCATCTGCAGAATGGTCAGATTTTACGTCATCACGAGAAAATCAATCGTGGAGCGGGTGAGCGGGCCTTGAGTGCCTCTGAAATAGAGAAAAAATACTTTGAAAATGCGCTTCTTGCATTGAGTCAATCTCGGGCAGAAGCGGTTTGTTCTGCCGTACTTAATTTGGAAAAATACAGTGCTACTGACTTTATGAGGATTTTAAGTCCAGTGTAATGAATGGAAAGACGAATCATTATTATTATTCATTAATGACGTAGTCTGTTAATTTTTAAAATGAACGCTCGTCAATAAGTTACTTGATTCATTAATTGTTTTTTTTGCCAAAGAAATGCATTCTTAAACGTTAAGGTTGAACCTATTGTGACCTTGAAGATTGGGCTAATGGCTGCATTGAATTAGCCCATTTTTCATATCTAATAAGCGGTGTTGTTTAGTTTTAAACCGGATGAAGTTGCAACAACGCATTCTGATATTAAGTCGTCTTGAATGAATTGAAGTGGCTACAAGCGAATCGGTCATTAATCATTATTTTAAAAAAGATCATTAAAAGTTAGGGGGGCAATGATTAACGTTGCCCCCCTAACTTTAAGGGGCTAGCCTACCTTCAAATGCTTCATGGTTCGAAATAGGACTAGGGCTTTCTAATGAATCGGGGCCGATTAATATTTAAGATTACAGATCTATTTTTTTGACGGTATTTTTTTATTTTTTAAATTTTTTGTATTGTTGATTGTGTAACGTTTTTCAAGGGTTTGCAATTCTTCAAAACCAACAAGTGCATTCAGTTCCTCAAAGCTGACCGCAAGGTCTGGACGCTCAATAACATTTTTTGATTGAATGGTTTTTTGGAGTGTTTCAATGCCATGTTTCATTCCTTGAATCGCACAAGCGGTCAGAAGGCGAGGGTAGATAACTACTGCCACCCCTAGTTCCTCTAAGCGATGAGGACTTAATAAAGGTGTGGTAGAACGACGACGAATGCCAAATCCCATGTTAACGCACAAAGGTTTGGATACATTTCGACAAACCGTATGAATATCTTTTTCTGATAGTAATGCATCTGCGAATACGAGATCGGCTCCCGCCTCAGCATACTGATTAAGGCGATTAATCACTTCTTTGATCCCATGGGTAGCAAAAGAATCGGTGCGTGACTTGATGATGAAATTAGGATCTATTCTTGCATCACAGGCAGCCCTAATTTTTTCAGCCATTTCATCGGAAGAAATAACCTCCTTACCACTTAAGTGGCCGCAACGTTTTGGCCAGGTTTGATCTTCAATCATCAACCCGTGTACACCCGCCTGTTCGAATGTCCTAACGGTATGGAACACATTAACCGCATTACCGTATCCGGTGTCTGCATCAGCTAAAAGCGGTATGGTTGTACAAGCCGCAATACGAGTTATTGCCGCTAGGTTTAGCTCATATCCCATTAAACCAACATCGCTATAACCCAAAAGCGTTTCACTAAGCCCGCCCCCTGATATGAATCCTGCGCTAAATCCTGATTGATCGATTAAACGAGCGCTATACCCATCAAAAATACCTGGCATGACGAGAATTTTCTTGGATTCAATGAGTTTTTTGAGGAGCTGAGTGTTTTTCATATGGATTAAATTTTATGTTCTAAATGATTCATTGATAGATTTTATTTTTTGAACTGATAATTATTTACCGACGATTGCTGACCTTACTCTTTTTTAATTCCGGCAATCTGGATTACTTTACGTACCCTTTCCCTATCTTCATTAATAAAACGAATGAATTCAGAAACACTGGTGGGCTGCGGAACCGCACCCTCAGTGGCTAAATGAGCAATGGCATTTGGATTGGATAATATTATTTTAATACTGTCATTCATTTTGGCAATAATAGTATTTGACGTTTTAGCTGGAGAAAAGATGCCATACCAAAGGACATATTGATAATGGGCTACCCCAGATTCTGCAAAAGTGGGTATATCAGGCACTAAGGGCGATCGATTCAGTTCTGCCACTGCAATCGGTCTTAAGCGACCTGTCTTGATATGAGCAAGAAAAGGGGGGAGAGGATTGAACATAATTTCTACTTGTCCGCTTACAAGATCTACCACAGCAGGTCCCGTTCCTTTATAGGGGATATGAACCAAATCAATTGAAGCCATGGACTTTAAAAGTTCCATGCTTAAGTGATTAGCAGAGCCACTGCCGGAAGTAGCATAATTAATTTTATTAGGTTTGGTTTTTGCCGCAGTGATGAGATCTTTGACCGTATAAATAGGCACTGTGCTGTTCACGACCAGTAAGAGCGGGGTGGTGACGAGAAGACTGACAGGAGAAAAATCTTGCATACTGTAATTAAGATGCGAGATGAGAAGAGGGTTTGTGACAATGCCAGCGGCAGTCGTGACTAAATACGTATAACCATCCGGGGCCGCGCGAGCAGCGATTTCAGTCCCCACAACGCCTCCCGCTCCACTTCGATTATCGATGATCACCGGTTGCCCCCAGAGCTCGGTCAATCGTTGTCCCAGCAGTCTTGCAAAAAAATCAGTTCCTCCGCCAGCGGGGAAAGGCACCATGATACGAATAGATTTTGATGGGAATATCGGGGCTTTTACGATTGAATTATTTTGCGCTAAAGCGCTAAAGCTCCATAGGGTCCCTTGGAGTACTAAAAACCATTTTTTATTGGATGATTTCATTATTTTGTAGTTAAAAAGATTTAATGCCTGAATCCTTGATTAATTTACCCCAGAGAGCTGAATCAGCTTTGATAAAAGTTTTTAATTCCTCCGAGGAACCGTAAGTAGGCTCAATCCCTTGCAATTGGAGCGCTGCGATGACTTCTTTCGAGTTTAAGGTTTTTTCGATAGCCTGATTGAGTATTCTTATTGTGTTATTGGCAATGCCTGGTGGTCCCATCAATCCAAACCATGTGGGAATATCAAGTTCCGGATAGCCTTGTTCCGTAAAAGTGGGGACCAAAGGTAATAGCGTTGTTCGATTACTTCCTGTGACACCCATTAGGTTGACTCTATCGGATCGATAGTAAGGCATGCTCGTGGTCAGGGGAACAAACATCATGTGGGTTCGTTCGCCCAGTATATCGATAATGCCTTCAGTAGAGCCTTTGTATCCGACGGAGGTAACATCGATCCCGGAAATTTTTTTTAAGCTCTCTAACAGAAAAAAACTGGTGCCTGTGGGACCACTTTGCCCAGCGTTAAATTGATTAGGTTTTTGCTTTAAGAAGTTAATCATCTCCTTTAGATTCTTAACTGGTAAAGGTTTGGTCGCCACTAGCGTAAAAGGGAGCTTTCCCAATAAGGCAACTGCAGTGAAATCTTTAGGATCATAGTTAAGTTTCATCGTGAATTGGTTTATGGAAAAGCTAACGCTCGCCACCACTAGAGTATGACCATCCGCAAGGGCGCGATGAACCGCTTCAATGGCGATATTGCCAGATGCACCTGATCGATTATCGGATACCACTCTTTGCCCTAAATATGAGGACAGTTTATTACCCACAATCCTGCCGACAAGATCATTGCCAGAGCCAGCCGGGTAGGGAATGAGTAGGGTGATCGCTTTTGAAGGGTAATCTTGTTGTGCTTGGGCCAGATTGCCAATGACAAAAAATACAGTGATGAGCATCACTGTAGCCACTTTAAAGAGCCGTAGGAGATTCATTATGCTTCTTCAATGACCCGATTGCGAAGTGTTCCAATTTCAGAAATCTCAATTTCACACGTGTCCCCCGATTTTAGATTACGCGGTGATCCATCAGTACCCATCCATATCACATCACCGGGATAGAGTGTGCAATATTGGCTGATTTCAGCAATGTAGGTTTCAACATCGTGAATCATCTGACCAGTAGAAAATCGATCGACTTCTTCCCCATTTAATCGCACAGTGGTCGTTAACTGCTTATAGTCGATGCCACTCACAATCCAAGGCCCCATGGGATTAAAGGTGTCTGAGTTTTTCGCCCGCCAACCAGTGCGATCGGTTCGTTGCCAAGTGCGTTCGCTGACATCATTGCCAATGGTCCACCCAAAAATGTATTCTGGTGCCTTTTCAAGTGATATTTTTTTCCCTTTTTTACCGATCACTACAACCAATTCTCCTTCGTATTGAAATAATTCTCCGGCATCTTTGGGTTTTACAATACAGTCTTCGTGAGCACATAAAGCACTATTGGATCGATAATTAACATCGGGTTTTTGAGGAAATTTTGGTTCAATACCTTTTCTTTTGGCAGAGGCTAAAATATGTTCCCGATAATTTAAACCCACGCAATAAAAAGTAGTGGGTACCACCGGAATGAGTAATTTGACCTCTGAGAGGGGGTAAGGATTTAATTTTCGGGTATGGCCCTCCCATGGAGCACCTTGAAGAGCATAGACCTGGCTATTTTCAATGATGCCGTGAAATATTTTGCCTTCTTTTTCAAACCGACACCATTGAGTCCTCAATGCATCTCTCCTCGTTATTTTATTATTATCGTTTAGTAACTGTTCAGCCTGAAGCAGGC
>CAITMU010000058.1 GCA_903893565.1 uncultured beta proteobacterium
AAATCTGCACTCAGTTCGCACGAGCTACGCGTCCGATGCAATCGAGATCGGCAGCGTACTCATTCCTTCAATAAGGCTTGCGGCATGTGTTTTGGCGCTGGTGCTGGCCTGGGGCTTTCACTTTTTCCTGTCACGTAGTCGCCACGGGCAAGCGATTCTCGCCACTGCGCTTGACCGTGAGATTGCGCAAATCATGGGCATCAACCCGAAAATGGCTTATGCCATGACCGCCGGTGCCGGTGCAGCTCTGGCTGGTGCCGCCGGATGCATGGCTGCTATGCTATTTCCAGTCTCACCTCAACTGGGTAACTCTTTCATTAGCGCAGTTTTCGTCATCACCGTTCTCGGTGGTATCGGAACTCTGGGCGGAGCAATTGTGGCAGGCTTCATGTTTGGCCTGATTCAGGCCATAGCCTCTGCGGTTTGGGGAGTCGGTTCGCAAGAGATCGTTTCATTCGTCTTTTTCCTCTTGGCCTTGGTGTTGCGCCCTCAGGGTTTGTTCGGGCGAAAATACTTTGGAGAGAACATATGACTGCCTATTTAAAAAAATACGGCGCGCCCCTGGCGTGGGCAAGTGCGGCGCTGATCGTACTGGCAGCCTGCTTTTGGCTGGACAACTACTGGCTGCGAGTCTGGACAAGTGTTCTGATGTTTGTGGCCATTACGCAAGGACTTAACGTCATCGTTGGATTTGCCGGGTATCACTCTTTTGGAAATGCGGCATTCTTTGGAACCGGGGCATACAGTGCCGCTATGCTGGTAATGGCTGGTTGGCCGCTTTGGGCTGCCTTGTTGGCTTGCAGTTTGGTAGGCGCGTTACTGGCTCTCATTCTTGGTCCAGCTTTATTAAGGTTAAAGGGCCACTATTTTGCCATCGCTACCGTCGCGCTGAATTCCGCACTGGCTGAACTCATTCTCAATGTTGGTGGTTTGACTGGGGGTGCGCAAGGCATCTCAATGCCTATGTCCACTCTTTCGCCAATCGACTTGTACCGTCAGGTTTATTTGCTAATGCTCACAGGTGCGGCAGTTGCAACCTTGATCGTTTTCTGGCTTTCCCGTAGCAAGTTCGGATATGCAATCCGTGCCTCAAAGGACAGTGAAGATGGCGCCCGTGCGATGGGCATCAATACGACAGCCGTGCGCGTTGCTGCATGGGGGCTCAGCGGTGCGGTAACAGCCTATGTTGGTGGTGTCTGGGCGTACTGGATCAACTTCATTGAGGTGGGCAGCGCGTTCGATGTGAGCCTTTCAGTGAAGGCGTACATCATGCTTCTCATGGGCGGGATGGGGTCGGTTGTCGGGCCGATCATTGGTGCCGTCTTTTTTGAAGTGCTGGCGACCCTTGTCTGGAGTAAGTTCGGGGCTTTGCACAACCTCATTTTGGGCGTGCTGGTTTGTGCAGTAGTGTTGTTCATTCCAAGTGGCATCATCATTCCCCTTCGACGATTTCTCAGTCTGCGTAAGCAAGAGGGCGCTAAAGGATGAAGCCAAACCTTAGTCTCGAGATCGAAGGCGCGACAGTGCGTTTTGGCGGAGTGGTGGCAGTGAGCGAAGTTTCGATGACGGTCGACGTTGGCGAAGTTGTGGGCCTAATTGGCCCCAACGGTGCTGGCAAGACATCTCTGCTCAACTCAATCTCTCGGCTCGTTCCGCTAAGTGCTGGATCGGTGCACGTATTTGGACAGAACATAACCAAAATAGCACCCTACATGCTACCGCGTCATGGTGTTGCGCGAACGTTCCAAGTTGTCCAGCCTTTTGCCAATCTCACACTCCGTGAAAACGTAGCAATTGCCGCTATGTTTTCGTTAAAGTCCCTGCCCAAGCTGGAAGCGATGGACCGAGCAGATGCTGTCCTTGAGAGAACTGGGTTGACTCATAAGGCAAAAATGCTTCCCGCAGAGGTCACCTTGGCAGACCGTAAACGTCTGGAGGTTTCCCGTGCTCTTGCCATGACACCAAAACTACTGTTGCTGGACGAGGTGATGGCCGGTTTGAACCACACGGAGATGGATGCAATGATTCATTTAATACGCGAACTTCAGCAGGAAGGAACTTCGATTGTCGTTGTCGAACACGTGATGAAGGCAATTGTTGCCGTCTGTAATCGGATCATTGTCATGCAGAACGGCAAGAAGATCGCCGATGGCAATCCTAAAAGTGTGCTAAACGATCCAACTGTCGTCGCCGCTTATTTGGGACAGCGCTATGTCGATCGTCAAAGCAAAACTCAGTCAGCAAGTGTTTCAGGAGTTCAGAAATGAGCCTCATCGTAAAAGGACTTAATGTCCTCTACGGGGATAGCCAAGCGCTTTGGGATGTGGACCTAGAGATTCCAAACGGCGGTCTGGTCTCGCTGATCGGTGCAAATGGCGCGGGCAAGACAACGCTTATGAAAACGATCGTTGGCCTCATTTTGGCACGTAGCGGATCCGTCGTTCTAGAGGATGTAGATGTACTTAGCTTGGCCCCCGAGCGGCGAGTTCAACTCGGGCTTGCGCTTGTTCCTGAAGGACGTCGCCTTTTCAAGGGACTAACCGTGCAGGAGAACCTCTTGGTTGGAGCATATGCAAGACGAGACCGTCAGGCGATTCAGCAGGATCTTGAAAAAGTAGTTGCTTACATGCCTGAATTGAAGTCAATCCTCAGCCGTCTTGCGGGAGACCTATCAGGTGGACAACAGCAGATGTGTGCCATTGGACGTGCCTTGATGGCTAAACCACGCGTCCTGCTCGTCGATGAAATGTCTCTGGGGCTGGCACCTGTAGTAGTTGATCGGCTCGCTGATACCCTTCAACGTGTCAACCAAGACGAGGGAATCTCTATCCTGATCGTTGAACAGGACGTCGAGCTTTCGTTGAGCATCTCACAGACAGCTTACGTATTGGAAACTGGTCGCGTCGTTGCCTCTGGAACTTCAAGCGATCTGCGAAATCGCGAGGACATCAAGGCCGCCTATCTTGGCCTTCACTAATGGATCAACAAATGAATGATATCCCTTTTGACTTGGTTATTCACGGCGGTGAAGTCATGCTGCCTGAAGGCCGCAAGCATGCAACTGTAGCGGTCAATGGTGAAAAGATCATGGCTATCTTTGAGCCAGGTACGCCGGTTACAGGGCGCAAGGCCATTGATGCTAAAGGGAAGGTAGTCCTTCCAGGACTGTGGCACGTTCATGTGCATTTCCGAGATCCGGGGCACACCTACAAGGAAGACTTTGAATCTGGCACCAGAGCTGCTGCACTTGGTGGCATCACCTGTTGTCTTGACATGACCAACAACGACCCGCATCCAACAACACTTGACACCTTCACACGTAAGCGCGATATGGTCTCAGAAAAGGCACTCATTGACTTTGGACTCTATGGAGGCGGCTTGTACCCAGCAACGGTGAAAGACCTTGCCCGCGAGGGTGCCATTGCCATCAAGGTTTTCAACACCCGTCATGTAAAGGATGTATACCCTTACATCAGTGAACTGGGCGGCAAGCAGCGGCGGCGGAGTGAATATAATGGGCGGGAGGGCCGAAACCGCTATAGCAGATAACATCTATCTTCTTGGAGGTTCTGCCTATATACTTGGTGGTGATTCTGGAGATAACACAAATACTTCCACTGGAGGCTCGGCCAATGGTGGCATGGTGCGGATGCAAGGTGGTGGCGGCGGAAAGGCTTATGGAACAGATGGATACTACCCTGGTCATGGTGGGGTGGTATGGTTGCAGGGTGGACAAGGTGGAACAGACTACGGCGGACACATTGGAGGCGGAGGTGATGTGGTTATATTAGGTGGTGACGTGCTGGCCATTGGCACAGCAGGGGCTTATTCATCTGGGTCAGTATATCTCAACACGCCTTATTTAAGTGTCACTGGTTTGATACCGAGTGATATTATAATCAGACCTGGTATGAATGGGACCGATACCGTATTCGGGAAAGTGATAGTAGGGGACGGTGGAGCAATAGTGGTATCGAAAAACATTTCAAACAATCCAACTATCGC
>CAITMU010000059.1 GCA_903893565.1 uncultured beta proteobacterium
ACCCCTTCTAAGCCAAAAGTTAAAACTATCAAAACGCTAAAAAACAATTTCAAAATATTCATGCTGTATTATTTTTGAATGATCTTTTTGTGGGGGCAGTGAATGTTCGATCTCACCCCCCCAAAAAAAAGGAGTCACGATCCGTAACTAACCGCGAGAGGGGATATTGTAACGAACGCTTTCATAAAATATCCCCCTTTCCATTAAAGCGTTTTAAAAAAAACTCGGTGCCAATAGGATGAAAAGACGCAGATTAATCATGGGCTTGGTTGGCAGCATGGGGGCTGTCTTAGCCCCATCGACTCCAATCGGAAGTCGCCTCGTGAATGCCGCCACCGCAGCCCCTCCCCTACCACAAGGTCGCCGCGTTATCGTCATTGGCGCTGGAATGGCAGGCCTGGCAGCGGCTCGCAAATTATTGGCCTCAGGTTTATCTGTGACCATCTTAGAGGCCCGGGACAGAATCGGTGGTCGCGTCTGGACGGATGTACACGATGGCATACCCTTGGACATGGGAGCAGGCTGGATTCACGGACCCGAGGCAGGCAACCCCATCAGTGCACTGACCAAGGAAGCGGGAGCGAAGACTTTTATGACCGATGATGATTCGATCATCGTTATTGGCGCCAATGGCAAAGAGGTTACTGAAGAGCAGTTTGGCAGGGGAGAAAAACGAGTTAAAAAAACACTACGTCGCATTGCTACGCGAATGGAAGAAGACGATCAAACTGACCTTTCACTGGCCAAAGCCATCGACAGGACAGATCCTGGCGCTTTACGGGATCCTTTTGTCCAATACGAACTCACCTCCAACATTGAATTCGATACCGGCGGTTGGCTTGAAGCGCTCTCGGCTAAAAATTATCTTGGTGACGAAAAGTATCCCGGCAAGGATCTCATCCTGCCAGACGGCTATGGGGCCATACCCCGATTACTCGCCTCAGGACTTGATATTCGCTTACGCCAAATTGTCACCCACATAGAACACAACCCTACGGGGGTCAGCGTTTCAATAGGAGCCACTACATTGAACGCTGACTTTGCTGTGGTCACGCTGCCTTTGGGCGTTCTAGCCGCCAAGAGCGTCCCCATAAATCCCCCCTTAAGTCACGCAAAACAACTAGCGATGTCACGGCTTGGGGTAGGCCAAGTCAATAAGATTTTTTTAATTTTTGATCACGCCTTTTGGCCACTTAAAACCCAATACTTTGGCTTTCACTCACCCATTCGCGGTCGATTTGCCTATTTCATGAACTATCGAACGTTTAGCCCCTTTAACTGCCTAGTCACATTTGGGTTTGGACTCGAAGGAGGCATTGTTGAGCGTATGAGCGAAGCACAACTCATTGCGGAAATTACGCCTCATCTTAAAACCCTTTTTGGGCCTCAGGCGAGCGCCCCAAAGCGAGCCATTTGCACCCATTGGAATGAGGATCCATTCGCACGTGGCGCCTATTGCTTTGCCAGCGTGGGTTCAACAAAAAAAGACCACAAAATCATGGCGCAACCCGAGGGCCAACGATTATTTTTTGCAGGCGAGCACACTCACGAACAATACCGCGCAACCGTTCACGGGGCCTATCTTTCTGGCATCAGAGAGGCGGATCGAATCCTCGCTAGCCTATAAAAAAAACGGGGTTTGACCTTGAACATCGCCTGGGCGAAACCAGTAACCACTAAAAGTAACGGCTCAGGTTTTTTTCGAACCCTATATCGATGAATAGATGACGTAGATAGATGACACAATGAGGGCCACTACCATCCAGAGTTTTTGCGCCCGTTTAAAAGCGCATTCGTTTCTTAAGCGCGCTGCCCAGAAAAAATAAGCCCCATAAACTGTCTTAAGGTTGATTAAGGTTGGGCCATCAAACCGAGTTGCAATAACAGTTTTTTCCAACGCTGCGTTTCGATCACTATTTTTTCTTGTAATTGCTCTGGGCTACTGCCTTCGGGCTCTGTGCCTGCAGCGACAAAGTTTTCATAGATATCGGGTTTGGTTAAAAGAATTTGAATTTCACGATTTAATTTATGAATAATCGTTTTTGCAGTATTCCTGGGCGCTGTCACCGAATGCCAAGTGCTCATTTCATATCCCGGAACCCCTTGCTCAGCAATGGTTGGTAAATCGGGAAGGATTTTTGATCGCTTCAAAGTAGAGACTCCCAGAGCGCGAAGACGGCCACTTTTAGCATATTGCGTTCCCGCACCAATCGCTTCAAACACAAATTGTATATGGCCAGCAAACAAATCCATAGCCGCAGGCGCGCTGCCTTTGTAGGGCACATGAATGGCACGAATATCAGCCATACTGACGAACAAAGCGGCCGCTATATGGGAAGTGCTACCCGTACCAGCAGAACCGAAATTTAGTTTATTCGGGCTTTGCCGAGCGATTTGAATTAAATCCTGAACACTGTGTGGTGCCGTATCCATCTTACTGAGCAACAGATAAGGTGCAGAGGCAATCAAACTGATTGCGGCAAAGTCTTGTTTCGCATCATACGTAGGCTTACGACTTAGGAGTGGACTGCTAATAAGCGCGCCCGCGCTACATAAACAAAGGGTATAACCGTCCGGGATGGCATGTGCAACCAACTCCACCCCAATCATACCCCCTGCACCGCCCCGGTTATCCACTACACTGATTTGGCCCATCTGCTCACCGAGCCCTTTTGCCACCATTCGACCAACCATATCGATAGTGCCACCAGGAGGAAAGGGCACAATCAATCGTAAGGGCCTCGTCGGAAAAGTTTGAGCCACACTAGCGTTTACAAAGAACAAAGCAAAAAGCATCGCAAGGTAGATGATGAAACCGCTAGGTAAGTCCATGGCCTCACGTTGCGGTTGATTAGGGGCTCGCTCCCCGCGATCAGAACAAAAATGGGTTCTCATTATTTTTTTTTCCATAAATGCCACTCTAGATTTATAACTGATATTCGTCAATATCGTATTCTTTTTACGAGATTTTTTCTTCCCTTAAACACTTCCGATTGATTTCTACCTTGACCCTTTGAGAATCGCTCACTAGACTTGGCGCTTTATTGTCAGGAGAAATTCAAGATGAGCGATCAAAACGCCACACGATTCTTAGCCGGTGGAGCCTTTTTTAAAACCAAAACAGGGGCACAATACCGTGGTGGATTATTTGCCAATCGATTCGATTCAGGTTTCATGGAGCCGCAATGGCGCAGCGTGACCCAGGGACTACCCGATAATGTCGAAGTGCGGGCCATTGCCTTTCATCCAACCGAAAAGGATATTGTCTTTGTAGGCACACAACAAGGACCTTACCGCAGCCTAGATGGAGGAATACATTGGCAAAGCCTTAACTTTCCTGAAAAAAATGCTGTGGTGTGGTCATTTGCCTTCCACCCCACTCGCCCTAAAGTGATGTATGTAGGACTCGCCCCCGTGGCGATTTACTGTAGCGAAGACGGAGGGGATCATTGGCGAAAACTCCAAGGGGTTTTTTCTCCAGAATATTGTGTGATGCGATTTCCTACCCGGGTCACGGGCCTTGCCGTAGATCCATCCAACCCAGATAACATTTATGCCTCTTTGGAAGTCAGTGGTGTCATCGGTAGCCAAGACGGGGGAGAGACTTGGTCTGACTTATCGAAACCCTTAATCAAACTATCCGAGTTACCCCACCTTAAAAGTCGATTAAGTAGCGAATCGGATAGCTCCGGAATGCTAGACTCACATACCATCGCAGTCAGTGCCGCGCTGCCCAGCCAACCCTTTTTAGCACTTCGTATGGGCATTTTTCGTAGTCCTGATAAAGGTCAAAGCTGGGTCGATACCGAAGTAGGCCGTTATTCTGCCTTAGTCTATTGTCGTGATGTGATGGTGAGTCCACAGGACCCTAAAGTCATGTATGCCTGTTTTTCTCCTGCCTCACGCAGTCAAGACGGCTCGCTATACCAAAGCCAGGATATCGGGGTCACCTGGTCTCGATTTGATCACGGTATCAAAGCCGATGCCACCATGATGAAAGTAGCGGTTCATCCCTTTAATCCTGCCGTGGTCAGTTGTATTTCACGCTGCGGACAAGTGTTCGCTACCAATGACTCGGGGCAACACTGGCACACTTCCCGTCTACCCTTGGATGTTCAGGACGTATACACCGTGGGTTGTGGATAACATAAAAGGGGAGCCTTTTTACAAGGCTAATCCGCGTGAATTCCGGTTTGCTTCACAATCTTTGCATATCGGCTAATCTCGCCTTTCATCCATTCAAAAAGCTCACTTGGCGTGCTCGACTGTGGTTCAACGCCAAGCGCTTCAAATCGAGCCATCAAGTCTTTTGAAGCTAACACTTTCAATAAAGCCTCTCTGAGTTTATTGACCACTGGGTCTGGCAATCCTTTGGGGCCTAATAAGCCGTTAACCAACAGGACTTGAAAGCCCGGGTACAACTCCGCTAAAGCAGGCACCTCAGGCAACGAAGACAATCGAATCGGATGGGTCGTTGCCAAAGCGCGTAAAGACCCCGCCTGAATGTGAGGCATGGCCGCAATTAATCCGGAACAATTCATTTGCACTTCTGATGACAGTAAAGCGGAGATAGCCGGGCTCCCCCCCTTATAGGGCACATGAATCCATGAAATACCGGCACGCGCCAAAAACATCTCCGCTCCTAGATGTAAAGTACTGCCGTTGCCCGCAGAAGAAAAATTATAACGCCCGGGATTCGCTTTTGATAAAGCGATTAATTCCTGTACGCTATGCATACTGCCATTAAAATTAACCACCATAATAAGGGGTGTCACCCCCACCTTTGAAATCGGCGTCAAGTCAGTGAGCGTGTTATAAGCTAATTTTGGGTAAAAACTCGCATTTATCGTCATCGTGCTCACGTCGGCATACAGCAAAGTTTGGCCATTGGGCGTTACATTGGCCACCATCGCTGTACCTACAGTACTGCTAGCCCCTACCCGATTATCGATAACAATGTTTTGCTCTAGTTGTATCGCCAAGGGCGCACTCACGATACGAGCCAATGTGTCAGCCGTGCCACCAGGGGGCCAAGGCACAATCAGTCTTATGGGCTTTGTATGATTAACGGACAACGATTGAATATCGTTTTTCTGAGGGGCAGCTAACGAGGGGTTACCGGGGAAAATCAAAAAAACCAAGACAGAATAAATGACCATCAACCGTAGGAGGTTGTTTAACTGAAGAGGGTTCAGCGTTTTCATCTATTCGACTCCCGAGTGAATTCATGCGTCGTTTAATACAAAAAACGAAAAAATCAAGATGCCTCTACAAAGCCTCATTCAACCTTACAACAACCCTACATCAACCCTACATCAACCCTACATCAACCCTCTATCAATCCCCTATCAACACACTATCATCCCCCCCATCCTCCCAAGGTCCTCTCGGCGACCCTAAACGCTGCAATAAAAAAAAGGGGGTATTGATGACAAGAAAAAACTCACTTTCAATCTAATGTAGCACCAGAGACTCTGACAATTTCCGACCACCGAGC
>CAITMU010000060.1 GCA_903893565.1 uncultured beta proteobacterium
AAACCCATCACACGCCTCTTATCCGATGCTCCAGGCCTAACACCAGAAATCATCGAATTAATTACCTTTGCCGCCCGTTACTATCAATATCCCTTAGGCTCTGTGGCGATCCATTGTTTACCCACCGAATTAAGGCGAATTAAAACCTCATCCAACAAACTCTTACGTGAATTTCATCTCACCGACTTAGGTCACACACAAACGGTTGAGACACTGCCTAAAAAAGCCTACGTTCAACGTCATTTACTCAATTTGTTACAAAACCAACCGATTTTGACGTCAACACAATTTCAAGATTTTAGTGCACAACAAAAAAAAACGATCCAACTCTTTATACGAAACGGATGGCTCTTACAAAAAACGGGCCTCTCACCGCAGAATGTCTCACAACCCCCATTAGGCGAGGACCCACGCCATACCCCCGAAGCGCCCTTTTTACCTGAATTAAGCTCACATCAAAGCGAAGCGCTTCAGGCCATCGGTTCGGATTTCTCTTTTTTTCGTAGCCACCTCTTACTGGGGGTTACTGGCAGCGGTAAAACCGAAGTTTACTTACGTCTTATCGAGCAAGCCTTACAAAAAAATCGTCAAACTCTGCTTTTGGTTCCCGAAATCTCGCTCACGCCGCAACTAGAAGCCACCGTACGCAACCGCTTTAAGCAACATCATGTGGTGTCATTACACAGCGGATTAAAGTCCAGTGAGCGACTACAAAATTGGTTAAATGCCCGCAATGGACAAGCCCGTATTGTATTGGGTACACGCCTCGCGGTATTTACACCCCTGCCCGATCTGGGACTCATCATTTTAGACGAAGAACACGATCATTCTTTTAAACAAAATGATGGTTTTCGTTACTCTGCCCGAGACCTAGCGGTGGTAAGGGCCCGTCAACGTCAAGTCCCCATCGTCTTGGGTTCTGCTACCCCGGCCTTAGAAACCTGGCACAACGCGAGCCTTGGCCGCTACCAACTGGCTCAAATGCCTGAACGCATTAATCAACGCCCCCCGCACTTGCGTTGCGTGAGTACCCGGGATATCAAACTCATTGGTGGCTTTAGCAACGATTTACTTCAAGCCTTAGCGCTACGCCTACAGCGGCAGGAACAAAGCCTCATCTTCATTAATCGTCGGGGTTATGCTCCTGTGCTGTTATGTAACGATTGTGGCTGGCAGGCGGCTTGCCACCGCTGTTCTGCTAAATTAGTATTTCATGCAAAAGATCAGCTTTTACAATGCCATCATTGCGGTTACCAAAGTCAGGTCAGCCGTCTTTGTCCTGATTGCGGGAACTCGGACCTCTCTCCCATTGGCCAAGGCACGCAACGCATTGAACAAACGCTCAACCAACGCTTTCCTCAAGCGCGTATTCTTCGTATCGACCGTGATAGTACCCGTAGCCGTGGATCTTGGTTAGAAATGCGCGAGCGCATAGAATCGCAACAAATCGATATTTTAGTCGGCACCCAAATTCTTGCCAAAGGACATGACTTTGCTAATCTTTCCCTTGTCGGGGTCATTAATGCCGATAGCTTGCTCTATAGTAATGATTTTCGTGCCCCCGAACATCTTTACGCGCTACTGACACAAGTCGCCGGGCGCGCGGGTCGGGCCAATACGCCTGGAGAAGTAATCATTCAAACCCAATTTCCGACACACCCCCTTTATCAAGCGTTATGTGAGCAAAACTTTGCCCACTTTGCTAATAATCAGTTGGAAGAACGTCGAAGTGCCGAGTTTCCTCCCTTTCAATACCAAGCTTTACTACGTGCGGAGGCGCCTAAAGTTGCCTTAGCGCTCGAGTGGTTAATTCAAGCCGCTGCTCTAGGTCGAGAAATCGATCACCGTATTAGCCTTTATGACCCGGTGCCCGCGAGCATGATGCGTTTGGCTGGGCGGGAGCGAGCACAATTATTAGTTCAATCTACCCATCGGCAGCGATTACAGGAGTTTCTGAGTCAGTGGCGTTTTCGCCTGACGGCGCTTAAATCCCGAACAACCCGCTGGTCTATTGATGTGGACCCTTTGGAATTCTAAGGTTTACACCCCAGCCTCATGATAATAAAATGGGGATGATTATTTTGGGTAACCCTTTTTCTTTTTATTAGCTCCTTTTTTCTAGCCCGAAACCACCACTCATGGGTCCACTATCGTTTTCAGCAACAAAAACCACCCTCGTACAATGGCTGAACGACGCACTCCACGCCTTGGCTCCCGAAGTGCAACCGCTCATTGTGCTGGAGCGACCCAAACAACTCAGTCATGGGGATTTTTCTTGCAACATTGCCCTGCAACTGGCCAAGCCCTTACGGGCCAAGCCGCGGGATATTGCTCAACAATTAATCGATAAACTCTCCCCTTGCTCTCTGGTCGAACGCACCGAAATTGCAGGGGCTGGCTTTATCAATGTGTTTCTCACGCGTGCCTGTAAGCAAAATATAGTGCAAGAAATTTTGACCGCGAAAGAATGGTTTGGGCACAGCACCCTAACGCACCCAGAAAAAATACAAGTCGAATTTGTCTCTGCCAATCCTACCGGTCCTCTACACGTTGGGCATGGACGAGGGGCCGCATATGGAGCCAGTTTAGCGAATCTACTATCAGCCATTGGGCACAGCGTATATCGCGAGTATTATGTGAATGATGCTGGGCGACAAATGGATATCCTAGCGGTATCGACTTGGCTGCGATACCTCGAAATACATGACCAACATATCCCCTTTCCCCCCAACGCTTATCAGGGCGAATATGTTCGGGTAATGGCCACACAATTAAAAAATACTTATGGCCTTAGTCTTCTCCGAGATGCAGCCGTTGTTTTAGCCCAATTACCTGTCTTACCGGCAGCTGATCAAGATTCCGCAGAGGCCAAAGGGGCTCGAGAAGTGTACCTTGATGCTTTAATAGCCAAAGCCAAATCGCTGTTAGGTCCTGACTACCTTCACGTTCATCAATCGGTATTAAGTGAGCAATTGAATGACTGTCGTGATGATCTGACTGAGTTTGGCGTACATTTTGATGTCTGGTTTTCCGAGCGATCCTTATTCGACAGCGGTCAAGTGGCTGCAGCCGTTTCATTATTAAATCAAAACGGCTACCTCTATACTCAAGCAGGTGCGCTCTGGTTTAAATCGACCGCATTTGGTGACGAAAAAGACCGTGTTGTACAACGGGAAAATGGCCAATTCACTTACTTTGCCTCTGACATTGCCTATCATCTTAAAAAGATGCAATTAGGCTTTGATCGCATCATTGATGTATGGGGAGCGGACCATCATGGCTACATTGCGCGGGTAAAAGGCGCCTTACAAGCCCTTAATGCCGATCCTAATAAACTCACGATCTCTCTGGTTCAGTTTGCCGTTTTGTATCGTAACGGGGAAAAAGTTTCCATGTCTACCCGTTCTGGCCAG
Organism: uncultured beta proteobacterium; assembly: GCA_903893565.1. GTDB lineage: Bacteria > Pseudomonadota > Gammaproteobacteria > Burkholderiales > SG8-41 > UBA5216. The sequence goes on from CAITMU010000060.1 coordinate 3,414, forward strand.
TTCGTGACCTTACGCGAGCTGCGCCAGGAAGTTGGAAATGATGCTGCACGGTTTTTTTACATTTTACGTAAGAGCGATCAGCACCTTGACTTTGACCTCGATTTAGCTAAATCGCGCACTAACGAAAACCCTGTATATTACATACAATACGCACATGCCCGTGTGTGCAGTGTTTTTGAAGCCTCTCCCCTAGATCCTGCTACGTTATTGCAAGCGCCGCTCAATCGGCTCGATAGTGAAACGGAACTGGAATTATTACAAAAATTAACCGAATTTCCAGAAGTGATTAACAATGCCGCTCGAGAGCTTTCGCCGCATTTGCTGGCTTTTTATCTAAAGGATCTGGCCGCGTTATTTCACAGTTATTACAACGCCACCCGCTTTTTGGTCGAGGATCAACCCCTTCGTCTAGCCCGCTTATCCTTAGCTGCAGCGTTACGGCAAGTTTTGGTCAATGGTTTACGTTTACTGGGTGTCTCAGCCCCAGAAAAAATGTAAGATAGCAAAATGGCCAACGATTACAGTAAAAGTTCTCGCAAATACAACAGCAACCGCAGCGGCGGTAGTTCTTTTTTCTTCGGATTGCTGGTGGGTGTTGTTTTAGGCCTTTCGATTGCGTTAGGGGTCGCTTGGTATATCAATAAAATTCCCAGCCCCTTTAAAGATAAAAATGCGCCCCCTCATGATACGACTGTTGGTACGGGTAAAAATACTGAGGCACGCAACAACGACTCACAACCCCGATTTTCTTTTCCGCAAATTCTTAAGCGGGATACCGATTCTAATGCGGACATCTTAGATGTTACGCGTAAAAAAACGGAGGAACCTAAAAAAGAAGTTTTCTTCCTTCAAGCCGGTGCCTTTCACAAAGCTCCGGATGCCGACAACTTTAAGGCACGGCTAGCCTTGGTGGGTATCGAAACATCGATTCAGTCTACGACTCTTCCCAATAATGAAATGGTCCATCGTGTTCGCGTTGGCCCTTTTAGTGATGTCGAAGAAGTCAACCGCATTCGTAGTTTATTAAAACAAAATGGTGTTGATGCCATTTTAGTCAAAGAAAAGTCGGAATAATACCGCACGGATTTTTTAAAGGGACACCATGCTACTCAATCTTCGTCATCAACTGTGTTTAGTTGTTTTTTTCTTTTTTTGCATAGCCAATCCTTCCTTAAGTCAGATCACGGCTGGCAAGGAATACACAACGCTCAGTACACCCCAACCAACGGCACCCGGAAAACAAATCGAAGTATTAGAGTTTTTCTGGTATGGTTGCCCCCATTGTTATCACCTACAGCCTGCATTGGCTGAATGGCTTAAAACCAAACGCACCGATATTGTTTTTCATCACCAGCCTGCTGCTTTTCAAGACTCTTGGGTTCAGCTCGCCCAGACTTATTACGCCATTGAAAGCATAAAGGCTACAGATAAACTACACCTACCCCTTTTCGAAGCGATTCATAAAAGCAAAACCCTCAATCCCCAAGAACTGGTTCGCGACCCTAAATCTTTATTTGATTGGGTCGCCACCAAGGGCTTAGATCGAAAAAAATTTGTTGATGCCTACAGCTCCTTTTCCGTGTTAAGTCACGCTAAACGGACCATCGATTTTACCTCTCGTTATGACATCACGGGTACACCCACTTTAGTCATCGATGGCCGCTATCTAACCTCCCCCTCCATGTTGCCCCCAAACCCCAACGGGGCGTCCGATGATTACAAACCTTTTTTTAAAGTCGTAGACCAAGTGATTAATATGGCTAAAAAAAATCACGGGTTGAAATAAATCTTTATTTTGTTACCGCGTCTTATCCTGAGGCCAATGAAAATTATTCTCTTAATATTTTTAAAAAGAATATTTTTTCTTGGCTTTGCCGCTTCTACTTCTCTGGCGGTTCTTTTTTTGGGTCATAGCGCTTTAGCCCAGCCTTTGAACGATATGGCGTTAAATATTCCTTTTGAACAAACCTATCGGAATATTGATCCTCAGCCTAAGACAGACAAACAGCGTATCGAAGTGCTGGATTTTTTTTGGTATCGTTGTCCTTTTTGCTACCAATTTTTGCCTACATTCCTCGATTGGTCGGCACATCAGTCTAAGGACGTTGTGGTACGGCACATTCCCGCTATCATGCAAAAATCATGGATTCCTGATGCGCATTTGTATTACACCCTAGAAACCTTGGGTGAAGTCAATCGACTTCATCAGGTCGTTTTTGATAGCGTCAATCTTGATCATTTAGTTACCAATGATCCCCAAGCGGTGACCGCTTGGGCTGTTGCTCATGGAATAGAAGAAAAAAAATGGATGTCTGTATTTGACTCGGATGTTGTCCGCGGCAAAGTTTCTCAAGCCATTTTATTGATGGGTCAATATGACATTCATGGAACACCTAGTCTTGTGGTGGATGGCCGCTATCAAACCAATGCCGCATTAGCCAACGGGGTCGATCAATTACCGGCGGTATTAAATCACTTAGTTAGCAAAGTTCGAGCGACTCTTCCCTTGCCTTGATTGACCCCTGAATCGGCACTGCGTTTTTTGGCTTGGTTCGTTTTGCTTACTTCAGTGTTTTTTTGATATTGAGGGTCAAACCATAGTAGTCAGTCACCAACTTTGTTACCCTTAACGCAATTACTCTACCGTCACTGACTTCGCAAGATTTCTTGGTTTATCCACATCCGTGCCCTTTAATAACGCCACGTGGTAGGCCAATAACTGTAATGGAACGACATGTAATATAGGCGATAAATATCCTGCATGATCCAGTAAAGCGATCGTTTTTTGTTGATCACTGGTTTTTAACTGGGTATTGCGATCGGCAAAAACAAATAATTGACCGCCACGTGCTTGGACTTCTTGAAGATTTGATTTTAGTTTTTCTAATAATTCATCTTGTGGAGCGACGGCGATGACGGGCATGTCTGCATCAACCAATGCCAATGGACCGTGTTTTAATTCACCTGCTGCATATGCTTCAGCGTGGATATAAGAAATCTCTTTTAATTTTAAAGCGCCTTCCATGGCAATCGGATAATGTACTCCTCGGCCCAGAAAGAGTGCGTGGTTTTTATTTTTAAATGTCTTAGCCCACTGTGCCACTTGAGGTTCAACTGCCAAAACGGACTCCATCGCCCGCGGCAAATGGCGTAGTGCCATTAATAATTCTTTTTCTTGTGTTGCTGTTAGACGTTTTTTTAATTTAGCCAGCACGAGCACCAAGACAAATAAAGCAGCCAATTGTGTAGTAAATGCTTTGGTTGATGCAACGCCAATCTCAGGTCCCGCACGGGTTAAAAAATGTAATTTGGATTGCCTCACTAAAGCCGATTCCGGTACGTTGCAAATACTCAGGGTTTTTTTAATCCCCATAGACTGGGCAAATTTTAATGCCGCCAACGTATCTGCCGTTTCTCCTGATTGTGAAATAGTAATAACTAAAGCTTCTTTATCCGCCACGGGTTGTCGGTAACGGTATTCGCTGGCGATTTCTACTGAGGTAGAAATGCCCGCTAAGGACTCCATCCAATAGCGAGCGACCATTCCCGCGTGGTAACTTGTACCGCACGCGATTATTACTATATTATTGATTTTATTGAGTATTTTACCCGCCTGTGGGCCAAACAACCGCGGCGTAAGTGAGCCCCTACTAACTACATTTTCTAGCGTATTTGCTAAGGCTCCCGGTTGCTCAAAAATTTCTTTTTGCATGTAGTGCCGGTAGGGACCCAGCTGCGTTGCTTCCGCGCCTAATTGGCTGAGGGTGGGCTTTCGTTTTACTGCCTGACCTTTTGCATTGACTACCTCTACGCTCAAAGCGCTCAAACGGACAATGTCCCCTTCTTCCAAGTAGACTATTTGCCGCGTACGACCAATCAACGCGCTGGCATCAGAAGCAATAAAATTTTCTTTCTTACCCAATCCTAATAACAGCGGAGAACCTTTTCGAGCGGCTACCAAAATATCAGGTTCTTGATTAGAAATAAAACCCACAGCAAAGGCCCCTTCCCACTGTAGGCTTGCTTTTTGTACAGCTTCAAATAAGTGTAGTCCTGTACTCACCAAACTATGAACATGGTGAACCATGACCTCGGTATCGGTTTGGGAAGTAAATTGATATCCCTTTTCCTTCATTTGCTGTCTTAAAGCATCATGATTTTCTACGATTCCATTATGGACAATCGCGATATCCAGTCCCTTTTTTACAGAAAAATGAGGGTGTGCATTGGCTTCCGATGGGACCCCATGAGTGGCCCATCGTGTATGGGCAAGCCCTATTGTGGCGTTGATTTGTTTTTTTTCTGCGATGGCCGTCAATTTTGCCACCCGTCCCGTCGAACGTTCCCTTTTTAATTTTTTTCCAGCCACATAGGCAATACCGGTTGAATCATAACCACGGTATTCCAACTGACTAATCCCTTTGAGCAATACATCAATAATATTTTTTGAAGAAACTGCTCCTACTATGCCGCACATATCAATCGTTCCTTTTTTTCTTCGGTCGCGTCCAACCAGCGATCGTTTTCTGGGTGACTCGGGATATGGCTAGAGAGTTAGCACTTACTTCTTTTGTAATCGTTGATCCTGCCGCTATTGTTGCCCCTTTGCGCACGGTTACTGGGGCGACTAATTGCGTATCTGAACCGATAAACACATCATCTTCTAGAATAGTTTTATGTTTATTCGCGCCATCGTAATTACACGTTATTGTCCCCGCCCCGATATTGACTCGCTCACCAACCTCACTATCGCCGATGTAAGACAAATGATTCGCTTTTGAACCCTGACCAATATGGCTGGCTTTAATTTCTACAAAATTACCAACATGTACTTGATCCATCAAGTTTGCTCCCGGACGTAAGCGAGTATACGGACCGACTTTACAGTGAGTGCCCACTCTTGCTCCATCCAGAGAAGAAAATGCTTCAATTTTTGTGTTTTCCCCAATTACGCAATCTTTTAATACGCAATAAGGCCCAATCACAACACCATCACAAAGCTCTACTTCCCCTTCAAATATACACCCCACATCAATTGTGACCTCTTTGCCACATTTTAATTGGCCTCGAACGTCGAATCGGTGAGGATCCGCTAATGTAACCCCTTTTTCTAACAGCTCATTTGCCTTTGTTACCTGAAAATAACGTTCTAATTGTGCTAATTGTGCCTTCGTATTGACGCCCAATGTTTCCCAATGATCGGCAACATTAACTGAATTGACTGCAACACCATCGGCTAGCGCCATGCCAACGATATCCGTTAAATAATATTCCCCCTGCTGATTTTGTGGTTGTATACGGGTCAACCAACGAGCTAAGTGCTTTGTAGGAATTGCCATAATGCCCGTATTCACTTCTGTTATTTTTCTTTGCGTGAGACTGGCATCTTTTTCTTCAACGATAGATTGGATCTGATTATTCTCTCGAACGATTCGGCCATATCCAGTGGGGTCACTTAATTGCGCGGTTAATATCTGTAGACCTGGTTGATTTAACAATGGGACCAAGCTTTCTGGGCGCGTTAATGGGACATCACCATATAAAATCAAGGTTGTCGGGGCTAAGGATAATAAGTCAACCGCCTGTTGAACCGCATGAGCCGTTCCTTTTTGCTCCGCTTGATATGCAAAGATTACATCCTTAGCAAGAATACTTTGTTTAACCTCGCTCGCGCCATGTCCACATACGACCACGAGTTTCTCTGGATTAAGCTCACGAGCGGTATTTAATACATGCGTTAATAAAGGCACACCTGCCAATTTATGCAGTACCTTTGGTAAATTCGAATGCATTCGCTTACCCTGACCGGCGGCAAGTATGACGATATTTATAGACATTCTGAAATGGATATTTCCGTTGGCTAAAAGACCATTTTACTCGTTCTTACGAATCATTATTTTCTAAAGTGCTTCCATTAAAAAAGCGGATTCACATCCGCTTTTTTTTTCACAGCTAGTCATTGCGACTCGTCTTTAGGCACGATGGCGATACTTTCTAGCCGCCGCTAATTCAGCCACCAAGTGAGATAACTGTAACTCTACCGTGGCGACTTCCTGTTTATCCTGTGCATTATCGCGTGCCAGTTCCGCCTGTTTAATCGCCTCTAGTGCCCGTGCCTCATCTAAATCTTTTCCGCGGATTGCCGTATCGGCCAAAACCGTCACTCTTTTGGGCTGAACTTCCAGTATCCCTCCGGCCACAAAAACCAATTCTTCTTCGCTCTGGCCCGGCAACTTAAGTCTTACTGTTCCGGCTTTAATTCGCGTAATTAAAGGGGCATGACGTGGGTAAATACCCAACTCACCTGCTTCTCCAGGCAAAGCTACAAATTCTACTTCACCGGAGTAGATTTGATCTTCTGCACTCACCACATCGACGTGCAAAGTATGTACGGCTTCAGCCATGACTTAGTTTTCCTAACCGCGTTGTATATTACTGAAGTGTCTTCGCTTTTTCGAAGGCCTCTTCAATGGCACCCACCATATAAAATGCCTGCTCTGGCAAAGCGTCACATTCGCCATTCACAATCATCTTAAATCCTTTAATAGTGTCTTTTAATGAAACGTATTTGCCTGGTGATCCGGTAAATACTTCCGCCACGCTAAAGGGCTGTGAGAGAAACCGCTGAATTTTCCGTGCACGAGACACCGCTAACTTGTCTTCAGGAGACAGTTCATCCATACCCAAAATAGCAATAATGTCACGCAACTCTTTATAACGTTGCAACGTTTGTTGCACCGCCCGCGCAGTATTGTAATGCTCTTCTCCCACCACATGAGGATCCAACTGACGTGATGTCGAGTCCAAAGGATCAACCGCAGGGTAAATACCCAAAGAGGCGATGTCTCGTGAGAGCACTACCGTTGAATCTAAGTGACCGAAGGTTGTAGCAGGAGACGGATCCGTTAAATCGTCCGCGGGTACATAAACGGCTTGAATCGAGGTAATAGAACCCACTTTAGTCGAAGTAATCCGCTCCTGAAGTCGTCCCATCTCTTCGGCTAGTGTTGGTTGATAGCCCACCGCAGAGGGCATCCTTCCCAATAATGCTGAAACTTCGGTTCCCGCCAAGGTATAACGATAAATGTTATCCACAAAAAACAATACGTCCCGGCCTTCGTCCCGGAAGGCCTCTGCCATGGTCAATCCCGTCAACGCTACACGTAACCGGTTTCCAGGTGGCTCATTCATCTGGCCATAAACCATTGCCACTTTTGATTTGGATAAATCCTTGGCATCTACAACCCCAGCTTCCATCATCTCATGATAAAAGTCATTACCTTCACGCGTTCTTTCTCCAACCCCTGCAAACACCGACAAACCCGAGTGGGCCTTAGCAATGTTGTTAATCAGTTCCATCATGTTCACGGTTTTACCTACTCCCGCGCCACCAAACAAGCCCACTTTGCCACCTTTAGCAAACGGGCAAACCAAATCAATCACCTTAATTCCCGTTTCCAACAAGTCGGTAGAGGGTGATAACTCTTCAAATGTCGGCGCCTTACGGTGAATAGACATCGTTTTTTCAGCGCCAATTGGCCCTACTTCATCTATGGGTCGGCCCAATACATCCATAATTCGGCCTAGTGTTTTTGCACCCACCGGCACCATAATCGGTGCACCCGTATTGGTGACCATCATGCCGCGACGTAAACCGTCCGACGATCCCAATGCAATGGTTCTCACAATGCCGTCACCCAACTGCTGCTGTACTTCCAGCGTCAGTTGCGTACCATCCATCGTAAGCGCGTCATAAACATGGGGCATCTGATCGCGCTGAAACTCCACATCAATCACGGCACCAATACATTGAACTATTTTTCCCTGGCTCATGGTTAGTCCCTAACTCATTTCTAAAGCGATTGTAATTTCTTCGATTAAACAGCTGCCGCACCGGCAACAATTTCTGATAATTCTTTGGTAATACTGGCCTGGCGTGACTTGTTATAAATTAAGGTTAATTCATCAATCACTGTGGCGGCATTATCCGAGGCCGACTTCATTGCAACCATTCTGGCAGATTGCTCTGAAGCCATATTTTCTGTCACCGCTTGATAAATCAATGCTTCAACATAACGATTTAACACTTGTTCCAAAACAATTTTTGCATCGGGTTCGTATAAATAATCCCATGGACCCGTTGGTACATCTAAGGCTTCCCCAGAAAGCGGCAACAACTGCTCCGCAACGGGCTCTTGTTTCATGGTATTCACAAATCGGGTATTAAATATCATCAAACGGTCAAATCGACCCTCAATGTAACCATCCATCATGATTTTAATGGCGCCAATGAGTTTTTCTAATTGTGGCTTATCTCCCAGACCGATCACCTGTGAAACAATATTAGCCCCCATGCGTTGCATAAAACCCAAGCCCTTATTGCCTAACGCACACACTTCTACTTGGTTACCTGCTTGCTCCCAGGCCTTAATCTTGGTGTGAGCCAATCTTAGAATGTTGGTATTAAGTCCCCCGCACAATCCCTTATCGGTGGTTATAACAATAACCCCAATTCGTTGGGAAGCGCTATTAGCAACCAAAAATGGATGTCTATATTCCGGGTTAGCATGACTGATATGGGCAGCCACCACTCTAATCTTTTCCGCGTACGGTCGCGCAGTACGCATGCGCTCTTGCGCCTTGCGCATCTTAGATGCGGCAACCATCTCCATTGCCTTAGTGATCTTACGTGTGTTTTGCACACTTTTGATCTTATTGCGGATTTCCTTAGAGCCGGCCATAGTTTTGGTTAGAGATTGATAGTGGCGTTACAGCCATTGAGTTAATTTGAATGTTTGACGTTGTTCATCTTTTGTAGGACTACCCCACAAAATTAATAGGTTCCGTTTTGTTTCCAGTCTTTGATGGCTTCATTTAATGTGGCTTCATCCTCTTTGGACAAATCCTTAGTCTCTTCTATGCGCTGAATCAATCCAGCGTATTTAGCCTTGATAAAATCTCTCATAGAGCGTTCTGCTGCCAAGGCTTTTTTAACTTCTACGTCATCAAAATACCCACCGTTTACGCCAAACAACGTCAAAGCCATTTCCCATACTTGCAAGGGCTCATACTGTGGTTGTTTCATCAATTCGGTGACTAAACGTCCGCGCTCTAATTGCTTACGCGTTGCTTCATCCAAATCGGAGGCGAACTGTGCAAAGGCCGCCAATTCTCGATACTGCGCTAAGGCTAAACGTACACCACCACCGAGTTTTTTAATGACCTTGGTTTGTGCCGCACCGCCCACACGAGACACTGAAATACCGGCATTAATCGCAGGACGTATCCCAGAATTAAATAAATCCGTTTCCAAAAAGATCTGGCCGTCGGTAATTGAAATAACGTTTGTCGGCACGAAAGCCGTCACGTCTCCCGCTTGAGTTTCAATGACCGGCAAAGCTGTCAATGATCCTGTTTTTCCTTTGACTTCGCCTTTAGTGAACGCTTCTACATAAGCTACGTTTACTCGGGCGGCCCGCTCCAATAAACGGGAATGTAGATAAAACACATCGCCTGGATACGCTTCACGACCAGGTGGACGGCGGAGTAACAAAGAAACTTGACGATAGGCCCACGCTTGTTTCGTTAAATCGTCATAAACAATTAAAGCATCCTGTCCGCGATCACGAAAATACTCGCCCATTGTACATCCCGAATAAGGGGCAATAAATTGCATGGCCGCCGATTCAGAGGCGGTAGCAGCCACCACAATGGTGTACTCCATCGCACCGTATTCTTCTAACTTACGGATGACATTTTTAATCGAGGAGGCTTTTTGTCCTATAGCGACATAAATACAAATTAGATCCTTACCCTTTTGATTAATAATGGCGTCAATCGCAACGGCCGTCTTACCGGTTTGACGGTCACCAATAATTAATTCCCGTTGCCCTCGTCCCACAGGCACCATGGAATCAATCGATTTCAATCCTGTTTGAACCGGCTGTGATACCGATTGTCGGGCAATAACCCCTGGCGCGACCTTTTCAATCACGTCAGTCATTTTTGCATTGATAGGCCCTTTACCGTCTATCGGTTGCCCCAATGAATTAACCACACGGCCAATTAACTCGGGTCCGACAGGCACCTCTAAAATACGGCCTGTTGTCTTGACTACATCACCTTCAGAAATATGTTCGTATTCTCCCAAAATCACGGAACCCACAGAATCTCTTTCTAGGTTCAAAGCCAAACCAAACGTGTTTTTAGGAAACTCCAACATTTCCCCTTGCATAACATCATCAAGTCCATGAATACGGCAGATACCATCCGTTACCGAAATTACGGTTCCTTGAGTACGGGTTTGCGTCGTACTTGCCACATTTTGAATACGACTTTTGATAAGTTCGCTGATTTCGGATGGATTAAGTTGCATATATTAGGCTCCTGATACTGCTTAATGGGTTAGCGCTGTCGCTAAAGCATCGAGCTTTCCGCGAACTGTGGCATCGATGACTTTATCGCCAACGACAATCTTGACTCCGCCGATGAGCGTTGAATCCGTTTCTACTTGCACTGTAACTTTGTGCCGATACTTCGTCTCCAACTGCGCCACCAACAACTGTATCTGCTCTGCACTAATTGGCAGGGCTGAAATAATTTTTACTTCTAATTCGCCTTCGTGTTGTCGACGAAGGTTTTCAAATTGCACTCGGATGTGCGGCATTAGCTCCAAACGATGATTTTGGATCAATACCTCCACAAATCGACGTAAATCGTTTTCCAATGTATCCCCCAAAACAGATAAAACGAAGTTTTGTAGGTCTTGGCCCTGCACATTAGGATCACGAATGCAGGATAGAACTCTAGTATCATTTACTACTGCATTTAAATTAGCCAGCAAATCAGACCACGCCGATAACTTTTCAGCCTGACAAGCTATTTTGAATGCCGCTTCTGCATAAGGGCGAGCAACGGTGACGGGTTCGGCCATATCAAATTACAATTGTTGTTGTAAAGAATTTAAAATATCCGCATGCGCCTTAGCATCGACTTCGCGTCGCAGGATTTGTTCTGCACCAGTAATAACTAAACTGGCGACTTGTGATCGTAGTGATTCTTTAGCTCTGGCCAACTCTTGTTCGATTTCAGCTTTTGCAGCCGCCTTTTCTCTTTCACCTTCTTGCTTAGCCGCTACTTTTGCCTCTTCAATCATTTGTGCAACTCGGCTTTCCGCTTGAACCACTATCTCTTGTGCCCTATTACGAGCCGTCGCAATAGAAAGCTCAGATTGTCGGGCAGATACTTCGAGCGATTTTTTTCCCTCTTCAGCCGCAGCTAAACCACCGGCAATCATTTTCTGACGGTCTTCAATAGCTTGAACTAAGGGCGGCCACACAAACTTCGCGCAGAAAAATATAAAGACAAAGAAGGTAATGGCCTGAGCGATGAGCGTTACGTTTAAATTCATAGACTTCCCCTGCGGGAATTATTTCTGTATGGAAGATAAAAAATGCAGCATTTATTTAAGGCTAGCTAACAACGGGTTTCCCGTGGCAAACCACAAAGCCAAACCGACGCCAATAATGAATGAAGCGTCAATCAAACCCAATAATAAGAATACTTTGGCTTGCAACTGTGGCATTAATTCGGGCTGGCGTGCAGCGCCTTCAAGGAAACGGCTACACATAATTCCAACACCAATACATGCACCAGCCGCACCTAAACCAATCATTAAACCGATGCCCACCCCGGTGTATGCCTGAACCATCGCAATCAACTGAATCTTATCCATCAACCTCTCCTTTAAGAAAACACGAATTAAAACTCACACTTCATTAAATTTCAGTAGCCTTAATGCCCCTCATGAGCCATTGCCATATAGACAACCGTTAACATCATGAAAATGTAGGCCTGCAAAGCCACGATGAGGATGTGAAAAATTGACCAGCCCAATGCTAATACACCACCAAAAACGGATCCCACTAGTCCCGTCGCAGCCCACATCCAAAGCAACATAAAGATAATTTCCCCTGCATAAATATTACCGTATAGCCGTAAAGCGTGGGAAAGGGGCTTGGAAATATATTCTACTAAATTAAATAAGAAATTTAATGGCCAAAGCAAAAAATGAGAACCAAAGGGCGTGCAAAATAATTCATGAACCCACCCGCCCCAGCCTTTGACTTTAATATTGTAAAAAATCATTAAGCCCCAAATCGATAAAGCCAGAGCAAAGGTTGTATTCACATCAGAGGTTGGTACTGGTTTCCAATGCTCTTGTTGCATAACATGTTCTGTCATCAACCCAGCCAAGTCCACCGGAATAAAATCCATCGCATTCATTAAGAACACCCAGATGAAAACCGTCATGGCTAACGGCCCCACAAAGGCTCGGTTTCCGTGGAAAATACCCTTGACCTGACTGTCAACAAAATCAAACAAAATCTCAACAAACGCTTGACGACGGGTGGGAACTCCTGCCGTTGCGCCCCGCACAACCCACCACAATAGGCCAAAACCTACCACGCCTAAAGCCACGGATGTCAGGAAAGTATCCAAATGAAGTGTCCAAAAGGAACCTTCACCGAGTGAAATCGTCCGATTGGTTAAATGATGGCCAATGTAAGCGGTCGAATTTAACGCTTCAACTTCAACAGTCATGACTCTGTCTCACAAAATCGCTCATATTTCTATCAATTATTCTTTAAGGCAAATTGCCATTCTAAAAATTAACACCGACATCATAAAAGAGCACAAAGTCATCAATGAGTTAACTCTTGCATAACCCACCAACACAGCACTTAAAAGTAATATGATGAGAGTAACTCGTACTGCCTCAGCCCTGAAAAGTATACGTAAAACACTGCCGGCTGATCTTACCTTAGATCCTGAAACCATTAACGCATAGGCTAGATCCGCTACTTGATTCGCTAATCCGCCCAACAAAGCAGACACTCCCATCTCAAGCCCACCTAAGAGCCCACTTCCTAACGTCAACAACAAGGTCGCCACTATCTGCCACAGCATAACCACTCGCATCGGTCGACTGGTAATGTGCTTAAACATCGGTAGGTGAACTCCCTAAGACCGCGATTATAATGAGTTTATCCTGAAAAGGTCAATCACTGAATCAGTTCTGTGATTCGTTTAAAACCGATCACGATCTTAATTTCTGAATTAATAAATCTAAAACATCTAAATTGGCATAATCAATAATCAATTGTCCACGGCCCTTGGTTTTTTGTTTGATCAATAACGTCGTTCCTAATAATTGGGCTAATTCCTCTTGTAACCTCGCTACGTCTCGATCTGGCGTTCGTGGGACCCGGGGGGGCGGACGTGAGACGATAGCACCAACTCGCCGCTCCACTTCCCGAGCTGAAAGTGCTTTTTCTACAATTTGATGTGCTAAAGCCACTTGATCTGCAGCAGGCAAGGCCAGTAGCGGCCTTGCATGGCCCATATCCATTTTGCCTTCCATCAGAAGCTGTCGTACGGGAGGAGCTAACTCTAACAATCGTAATAAATTACTGATTGCCGCACGGGATCGGCCTAAAGCCTCCGCGGCTAATAAATGTGTCAATCCAAACTCTTTAATCAACCGCTCTACACCGAGTGCCTCTTCCAAAGGATTTAAATCTTCTCGTTGAATATTTTCTATCAATGCGACTTGCAATACTATGGCGTCTGGCATGTCTCGGATAACCACGGGCACTTGGTTTAATCCTGCCATTCGCGCCGCCCGCCAACGACGTTCACCTGCAATGATTTCGTATTGGTTTTCCGCTTGCAAACGCACTAATATGGGTTGAATAATACCTTGAGATTTAATCGATTCGGATAGACTTTTTAATTGCTCGGTATCCATAAAGCTACGGGGCTGATAGGGACCTGGCTTTAATTGATCAATATTTAATTGTGTCGGTTGATCGAGTGCCGCTCGGGGTTCGTTTTTCGGGCTGCTTTGACTGTTACCTAACAAGGCATCTAGACCGCGACCTAATCCTTTTAATTTAGCCATATTCATTTGTGTTGACTGCGTTATAAGTGCATTTCTTGCCTACGATTTAACATCTCTCCTGCCAAAGCTATATAAGCTTGTGCGCCCTTAGAATTAAGATCATATTGCATTATAGATAAACCATGACTCGGTGCTTCTGCTAAACGGATATTGCGCGGAATAACCGTTCGATAGACTTTATCGCCAAAATGGTCCATTAATTGTCTCGACACTTGTAATGCTAGCGTATTGCGAGGGTCATACATCGTTCGTAACAACCCTTCTATTTCAAGCGTTGGGTTCAAATGCTCTCTTACCCTTTTAACCGTTTGGACTAAATCCGATAACCCTTCTAAGGCAAAATACTCACATTGCATAGGAATCATCACCGCTTGTGCTGCGGTTAATCCATTGACAGTCAGTAAACTTAAGGCCGGCGGACAGTCAATCAGTACATAATCATAGTCTTCTGTATGACATTGAAGGGCTATTTTTAGACGTTTTTCCCGTTCGTCCAAATCCACCATTTCTATTTCAGCGCCGGCCAACTCCCGGTTTGCCGGCACAACATCATAGTCATTGCCCCCAGACCGAACCCTAACATTCGAAAGGGGTTTTTCACCCAATAAAACTTGATAAATAGAACCACTCAAATTTCTTTTATCAACCCCACTGCCCATCGTGGCATTCGCTTGAGGATCTAAATCTACCAATAAGACGCGTTGTTTCGTTGCAGACAAACTCGCCGCCAAATTAACCGCAGTCGTGGTTTTCCCTACGCCACCTTTCTGATTAGTAATCGCCAGAATTCTCATCATTTTCATGTCGCTTTTAATATGATCAAATGTCGCTCGGCTTGCAGGCCTGGCACCCATAAACGCTCGGCTTGATGAATCTGAAACGCGGAGGAGAGTCGAGCCATTTCTTCTGTGGGCAAAACCCCTTTCATCGCAAGCCAGTGCCCCCCTGGGTTCATTAAACGGGCACTGAGTGTGATAAAGGGGTTCAAATCTGAAAACGCACGTGAAATGATTTTAGTAAATTTTTGCTGGGGTTGATACGTCTCAAGACGACTACATACAACGGTGACATTTTTTAACCCCAAGTGAATGACCGCTTGTTTTAAAAAAGATGTTTTTTTTTGATTACTATCTAAGACAGTGACCGCTAATTGCGGCAATACTAAGGCTAAAGGAATACCGGGTAGCCCTGCTCCACTACCCACGTCTAATAAGTTTTCTGCATTGGCGACGTACGGTGTAACGGCTAAACTGTCTAACACGTGATGTGTCAGCATTTTTTCTGTGTTTCGTAATGCGGTCAAGTTAAACGTCTTATTCCACTTTTGTATTAAATCCAAGTAGTCTAGTAATTTTTCTTGCGTAGAAACACTCGCGATCAAATCTAGCTGCTTTATTCCAGCGGCCAATGGCTGAATTAGGCTCATGCGGTTTTTAATTGACCACTAAAGCCCCTTTTTGCATAAACCATCAAAACGGAAATGGTTGCAGGCGTAATGCCTGAAATGCGGGCCGCTTGGCCCAAGGTTTGAGGCAGGTGCTTCGCCAATTTTTGCTGCGCTTCTTTTGATAGCCCAGATAAAAGCGAATAATCTAAATTTTGAGGCAAACGCAACGTTTCTTGCTGTACGCTACGTTCAATTTCCATTTTTTGCCGTGAAATATAACCTTGATATTTTGCCTGTATTTCGACCTGTTCAGCCACTGCAGGGTCACTGACACCGGGCCCTGCTGTTGGCAATGTCATCAACGCTTCGTAAGAAACCATGGGACGACGCAAGAGTTCTTCGAGGGGATATTCCCTTTCAATGGATTGGCCTAATACTTGTGTCGCTTCATATTGACTGACAATTCTCGGATTCACCCACGAGCTTTTCAATCTTTGCTGTTCTTTTTCAATACTTTGTCTTTTAATATCAAAGGCTTGCCATCTTTCTGCGCCGACGACACCTAATTGATAACCCCGTTCGGTTAAACGCAAATCTGCGTTATCTTCACGTAAAGATAAACGATATTCTGCTCGGCTAGTAAACATACGATAAGGTTCTGAAACCCCGCGCGTAATTAAATCGTCGACCAAAACACCCAAATAGGCTTCACTTCGCAAGGGACACCACGCCTCTTTTTCTTTGACCTGTAAGGCGGCATTGATACCGGCGAGTAAACCTTGCGCCGCGGCTTCCTCATAGCCCGTCGTCCCATTGATTTGGCCAGCAAAAAAAAGTCCTTGTAACGCTTTGGTTTCTAAAGAGTTTTTAAGCCCCTGGGGATCAAAATAATCGTATTCAATCGCATAACCAGGACGCGTAATATGAGCGTTTTCTAATCCCTTAATCGAACGGACTAAAGCATATTGCACATCGTAGGGAAGACTGGTCGAAATGCCATTCGGATAATACTCATTAACGGTTAATCCTTCGGGCTCAAGAAAAATCTGATGCGAATCTTTATCCGCAAATCGCGTAATCTTATCTTCAATAGAAGGACAATATCTTGGCCCCACTCCTTCAATGACACCAGTGAACAAGGGTGAACGATCCAATCCCGCCCGGATAATGTCATGCGTACCTTGGTGAGTATGGGTTATCCAACAGGGCATTTGTGCCGGGTGTTGTTCTTTTTTTCCTAAAAAAGAAAATACCGGTATGGGACTATCTCCTGCTTGCTCTAGCATGACGGAGAAATCTATGCTTCGGCCATCAATTCTTGGGGGGGTGCCCGTCTTTAAACGCCCCACCGGCAATTGAAGTTCTCGCAACCGATGCGCTAAAGTCAGCGCGGGTGGATCTCCCGCCCGACCGGCTTGATAGTTTTGCAAACCCACATGTACGCGTCCCGCCAAAAAAGTACCGGCAGTTAAAATCACTGTTCGGGCATTAAAACGAATGCCTATTTGAGTCAAAACACCAACTACACGGTCCCCTTCTAATATTAAATCGTCTACCGCCTGCTGAAATACTTTTAAATTCGGGTGATTTTCTAACCGTTGACGCATATGTTTTCGGTATAACACTCGGTCGGCTTGAGCGCGAGTTGCGCGAACCGCGGGTCCTTTACTAGCATTCAAAATTCGAAATTGAATACCCGCCTCATCAGTCACCGAGGCCATCGCCCCACCCAGCGCATCCACCTCTTTAACCAGATGGCCTTTTCCTATACCACCGATCGAGGGATTGCACGACATTTGCCCCAGTGTTTCAACGCTGTGGGTCAACAATAAGGTTTGACATCCCATGCGGGCCGCTGCGAGCGCGGCTTCGCTACCGGCGTGGCCACCGCCAACAACGATTACATCATAAGAATCAATTATTTGGATCATGATTTTGATAAAAAAAGGGTACGCATTATAACGAAACGGTTAAGCCCTGAAAAGTTATTTATTTTCTAGGCGAATGTCGGATTGTTTTCTAAAAAACAGGGGCAGCAAGTCTATACTACGCCGTTCTTATCACTTCATCATGGTGTTTCACGTGAAACATAATCCATCATGACGAAGCACTTAACCGCCACCGGCCTGCTTGGGCTGTGATTCACTGGAATGGTGACGCCTTTTCACGCAACGTAATACAAGTTAGTTTCACGTGAAACATCGACAGATTATTTACCAATACAAAATCGAGAAAAAATCTCTCCCAATAAATCGTCCGGCGTTATCTGCCCTGTAATCGTCATTAAATTTTCATGGGCTTGACGAAGTTCTTCGGCAAAAATTTCTTGTTGTAATTGTGTCTCTGACGCCTTCATCAGGTGTTGTTGGGCCACTTGCATAGCCTCTAAATGACGGGCTCGTGCCATGAAAACTCCGTCAGCAACACCTTGCCAGCCTAAAGCGCTTAGTATGGTTTTCTTTAATTCAGGCAACCCTTCCCCGGTCTTTGCTGAAATCCAAACTTGACTTGGATGGCTTTGTAATTGGGGTTGAGTTAACAAACAATCCATTTTATTAAAAACCGTAATCACCGGCAGTGAATTAGGAAATTGCGCCGATATCGCATCGTCTTCTGGTGTAAGGCCTAGCGTAGCGTCCACAATGAACACACATAGATCGGCTGTTTGTAGGGCCGACCACGTTCTTTCTATACCGATTGCCTCTACGATATCCGTTGCGTCCCGTAAACCTGCCGTATCAACGAACTGTAACGACACCCCTTCACAATTAATATTCTGACGGATTAAGTCTCGTGTCGTTCCGGGGATTTCAGTCACAATCGCAATATCTTCTTCTGCCAAGCGATTTAATAAACTCGATTTACCCGCATTCGGTTTTCCTGCCAAAACAATAACCGCCCCCTCCCTTAATAGACGACCCTGTCCGGAACCAACAATCAATTGTTTAAGATGAGAATCAATGAAAAAGAGTTGTTTTTTTTGATTTTCAAGGGTTTGGGGTTCAATGTCCTCTTCTGGGAAATCTAACATCGCTTCAGTCAAGGCTCTTAATGTCACTAATTCTTGCGCTATCTGATGTACAACCTTGGAAAATTCTCCCTGTATAGAACGATTTGCACAACGAGCCGCCTCTTCAGAGGACGCTGCAATAAGGTCGGCAACCCCTTCGGCTTGGATTAAATCCATTTTATTATTTAAAAAAGCCCGAAGACTAAATTCCCCAGGCTCAGCACTTCGAGCACCCAACATTAATATACGTCGTAGTAACTGTTGTAGCACCACGGGACCACCATGGCATTGACACTCTAAAACCTCTTCACCCGTATAAGAGTGGGGTGCCGGAAAATAAATGGCGATACCTTGGTCAATAAGGGTATCGGCATGATCCTGAAAGTGACATAAGGTCGCTACTCTGGGTTTTAGTGCTCTTGCGCAAAGTGAAAGTATTATAGGAGTGATCAAACGTCCTGAGACGCGTATTACACCGATACCACCAAGTCCTGGCGCAGTGGCAATAGCAGCAATAATATCGGTTGAGCTCACCGATTGTTACTTTCTAAAAAATTAGGCCTTGGCTCCAGGACTCTCATTTTCTTGATCTAACACTCGATTAATTTGCCATTGCTGCAAAATAGACAAAACATTATTCACTAACCAATACAACACCAAGCCTGAAGGGAAAAAGAAAAAGAAGATACTAAAAGCAATCGGCATGATTTTCATCATTTTTGCTTGCAAAGGATCTGGTGGCTCGGGATTTAACTTCGTTTGAATAATCATCGAGGCGCCCATGAGTATGGGAAGAATATAAAACGGATCTTTTGCAGAAAGATCAGTAATCCAACCATAAAAAGGGGCATGTCTTAATTCTACTGCTGCTAAGATGGTCCAATAAAGGGAAATGAAAACGGGCATTTGAACCAAAATAGGTAAACATCCTGCCATAGGATTAACTTTTTCCTTTTGATACAACTCCATAATCGCTTTTTGTTGACGCTGGCGATCATCGGCATAACGCTCTTTAATTTGTTGCATTTTAGGCGTGATTTTTTTCATCTTGGCCATTGCACGATAACTGGCTTGTTGCAAAGGAAAAAACATGGCCTTGAGTAAGACTGTTAATAAAATAATCGCGATGCCCCAATTACCCACCCAGCCATGGATCCAAGTCAAGACCATAAACAAGGGAACAGCAATGACGGTTAAAATACCAAAATCAACCACCAGTTCAAATCCTGGGGCTAGTTTTTCTAATAACTTACTATCACTCGGTCCGGCATATAAAGGCGATCCAATAAACGCTTTTTTTCCTGGTTCAATGGTTTGTCCTGTCAAAATAGTACCGGCAGAATACAATTCCGGGCCCAGTTTTTTGGTATAAAACTCTCTACGCATTTTTTCAGGGGGTAAAAATGCGCTAACGAAATAATGTTGAATAATAGCGACCCAACCATGATCGATAATTGACTTGTTGAATGACAATTTATCGCCATCAACATTTTCAAAAGAAACTTTCTTAAATTTGTCTTGTTGCGTGTAAACAGCTAAACCCGTGTAGGTGGGTAACATGGCTGACTCGCCTTCAGGGGGAGTTTTATCTCTGACCAGTTGAAAATAGGCGTGGGGTTGAAAGGCTTGTGTGGAGTTGTTTTCAATTTCATAACCAACATCGATCACATAACTACCGCGACTAAACTTATATACTTGGTTGACTTTGATACCATTCGATTCTGGTGACTCGAGTTTTATTTCTAGTGTTTTTTGATCATTAGTTAATCGGTAGACTAACGATTGGCTCGTATAACGGGCTCTATGATTAGGCAAATCTTTGCCAATCAATCCCGATTGGCTCACATAAAGCTCATTGCCTCCCGAACGAAATAAGACAAAATTTTTCGATTTATCATCGGTTCCTTTATGGTTTTTAAATTCTAGGTGGCGAATATCGCCTCCCATAGTACTAATTTCAGCTAACAAAATATCCGTTTCAACCTTTATGGTTTCACCGCCATTTTGAATGGCGCTTATTTTGCTTTCATTATTGCTGGCAGGCACCAACCCAACTGGAGCGCTCTGAGTATTAGAATTACTTACATCCTTTTGAGGCGTAGGAATTTCAGCATTGGATGAAGCGGGACTACTTTTCCCAGCAATGGCCACACTCGCAACACTCGTGTTCGGTTTTTGATCTCTTTGCCATGCATCAAACAACATGAAGGTCGAAAAAATGAATACAAAGAAAAGTATCAACTTTTGGTTATTCATCAAGGGGCTCTTTAGCAATATCTGTTATGGGGATGGGTAATCAGGGTTTCTTGTTGGAACGAAAACGAATCATAAATTGATTAAGTAAACCATATAATTCTTCACGAATCGACTCATTGGTTTCTTTACGAAGAGACGTTTTCTGCAAGATTACGAGATCGACACAAGGTAACTTATCTCTCATATCGTGAAAAACAGACCGGGTTAACCGTTTAGAACGATTGCGATCAACGGCTCTTGGGGAAGCTTTGCGGCTAGAAATTAAACCTAAACGCGCAGCAGAACCAGAAAAAGGCTGCGACATTAAAAAAAAATTTTTGGTACTCAAGCGTCCACGAGCAGATAAAACGGAACGAAACTCTTCTGCTCGGGTTAATTTAAGCGGATGCGGTGCTGCAACAGGAAAATATCGATTAGCGGTTACAGGGGGGGTTGTCACAAAAATATTTAATTTTAATAACCCAGTTCCTCACCGACAGCCAGAGATTTAAGCCGATAAAACGGCACGACCTTTTGCACGACGCGCACGTATAACGGCCCTTCCTCCACGCGTTTTCATACGCGCACGAAAACCATGTGTTCTTGCACGACTTATTTTTGAGGGTTGAAATGTTCTTTTCATGGCGAGTACTTCCTAATCAAGGACTTATGTCCGGATAAAACCCAATATTACACCGCAAAACGCCCATCATTGTCAATGTTTAAATACAACCACAACAAAAACCCCCATCTAACGAAAGAAAAATTTCTTTTTTTTCCTTGTGGATAACTTGATAAAAAACCCGTAAAATAGTGCAAAAGATGGCAACAAAATATTTAAGCTAAATAAGCATTTAGTCAATTATTAAGATTTTCCTTATTGACAAATAAAAGAGATAGCTCATCCTCAAAAAGCTTCTTAAAGTCGCCTTCATTTTTTTTCTAAACGTCCCCCTACCCCCTTTCACCTCTGCTTTTTTTGCAAACAACCAAAGCCTGCCATAAACAATGACTCCTTTTTGGCAACACTGCCTGGACGAATTCGAAAAAGAGCTTCCAGCCCAACAATTCATTACTTGGATAAAGCCTTTATTAGTAGAACAAGATGGGGACAATACGCTATCCGTTATTGCCCCAAACCGGTTTGTCTTACAATGGGTAAAAGATAAATTTATCTCACGAATTCAAGAGCTTGGAAAAAATTACTTCTCCCAGGCCATCGTTATTCAATTAATTTTAGAAGAGCAAAAAACAACATCGGCCGAAAAAAAGCTCCCCGTTAACTCCGTAATTTCGAAGCTTAAGCAAAACTTATCCACTCAGAAAGTATCAGAAGCTTCGCCAACAAAGAACGCTTCGCGATTAAATCCAGAATTCACCTTCGATAGCTTTGTAACAGGAAAGGCTAACGAATTAGCGCGAGCAGCAGCCAAACAAGTTTCTGAACGGCCTGCAACCGCCTATAACCCATTATTTATATACGGGGGCGTTGGCTTAGGCAAAACCCACCTCGCACACGCAATCGGAAATTATTTCCGTACGAATAATCCAACAGGAAAAGTACGCTACATACACGCAGAACAATATGTGTCCGATGTCGTAAGAGCCTACCAACACAAAGCCTTTGATGATTTTAAACGCTACTACCACACATTAGATATTTTACTCATTGATGACATACAATTTTTTAGTGGGAAAAACAGGACACAAGAAGAATTTTTCTATGCTTTTAATGCATTAATCGAATCCCATAAACAAGTCGTAATTACCTGTGACACCTATCCTAAAGAAATATCGGGCATGGAAAACCGCCTCATTTCTCGCTTTGGTTGGGGATTGACCGTAGCGGTTGAGCCTCCGGAGTTGGAAATGCGCGTTGCCATTATCATGAAAAAAGCAGAAGTAGAATCCATTATATTGCCAGAAGACGTTGCCTTTTTTCTGGCGCAACATATTCAGTCCAATGTTAGAGAACTAGAGGGGGGATTAAAAAGAGTACTCGCATATTCCCGATTTACTGGATTAGAGCTCACATTAGACTTATGTCGCGACGCCCTTAAGGATTTATTATCAGTCCAAAATAGACAAATTTCGATAGAAAATATCCAAAAAACCGTTGCTGATTACTATAAGATCAAGGTTTCAGAGATGTACTCGAAAAAAAGGACACGTAATTTAGCAAGGCCCCGCCAAGTCGCCATGTCTTTAGCAAAGGAACTGACACAGTTAAGTTTGCCCGATATAGGAGATGCGTTTGGCGGCAGAGACCATACAACCGTTTTGCATGCCTGCAGGAAAATAAAAGAATTGAAGCAAAGCAATATAGAGATAGAAAAAGACTTCTCGGCCCTTTTGAAAATACTGCGTTGTTAACAACCATTGGAAGAATTGTGGATAACTCAGCATTATTAAACATTTAGAAAAAACATTCACACTCAATCCCACCATTCAACCGTTGTTATACAGCGCAATATTTCTAAACAAAACATTGAAAATTAAGAACATTTAGACTTATCAACAGAAAACGATGTGCATTATTAGTCTTATTAAAGAGTATTTATTATGAAACTATTAGAAATCAGTAGAGATGAATTGTTAATACCTTTGCAAGCAGTCACGGGTATTGTAGAAAAAAGACATACATTACCCATCCTCTCAAATGTTCTCATTGAAAGAGAGAACAATAAAGTACACTTAATTGCTACTGATTTAGAAATTCAAATAACAACGACAAGAGAAACTAAAACAAGCACAACAGAAAAACAGTCTCTAACCGTATCAGCAAAAAAATTACAAGATATTTTAAGAGCGTTACCAGAAGCTACAACTACAACACTTAACCTACAAGTAAATAAATTACAAGTCAAAGCAGGAAAAAGCCGATTTAATTTACAGACGATGCCATTTGAAGGATTTCCGCGAATGGCCATTAGTGGGGCATTAATAACAAAAATAAGCTTAACGCAAAAAAAACTACAAGATTTATTAACGTTAGTTCAATTTGCTATGGCACAACAAGATATTCGATACTATTTAAATGGCTTACTAATTGTTATTGAAGAAAATAAAATAAAAGTCATAGCAACAGATGGGCACCGTTTAAGCTTTGCACAAGAAACACTTAATCAACAATACGAAAAAATAGAAGTAATATTACCCAGAAAAGCTATTTTAGAGTTATCTAAACAACTCACCGCGTCAGAAGAACCCATTGACATTGAAATATACCCAAAACAAGTAAAATTTATATATTCAAATAGTGAATTAATTACAAAAGTAATAGAAGGAAAATTTCCGGATTACAACCGGGTCATACCATTAAATTATGACAAAAAAATAAAATTGAAAAGGGAAGATTTATTACATTCCTTACAAAGAGCTGCAATTCTATCGAATGAAAAATTTCGTGGAGTTCGTTGGCTTATTACAGAAAATACATTAGCCATATCATGCAATAACAATGAACAAGAAGACTCACAAGAAGAAATTGAAGTTAATTACACAGATGAATTACTTGATATGGGATTTAACATTACTTACTTACTCGATTTTCTGAATAATGTACACGAAGAAATTTTGGAATGTACTTTTGGTAGCTCGAGTAGCAGTATGTTAATAACCATTCCAGGCAAAGAAGATTTTCGATATGTTGTCATGCCAATGAAAATTTAAAACTTTTAAAATCGTTTTAAAAAATATTTTAAATTAGACAAAACAAGAAAGCGATCATGGCAGAAAACAAGGACCATAAAGACTTAAAAGATGCAGCAGATTACGATGCATCGAGTATTAAAATGCTAAAAGGCTTAGAAGCAGTAAGAAAAAGACCCGGAATGTACATTGGGGATACGAGCGATGGTACAGGGCTTCATCACATGGTGTTTGAAGTCCTTGACAATGCAATTGACGAAGCATTGGCAGGTTATTGTGATGAAATAACAATCACTATTCATACAGATCAATCCATAAGTGTAGTAGATAATGGACGGGGTATACCAACAGAAATTCATCCAGAAGACGAACACAAGCGCTCTACCGCTGAAGTGGTTATGACAGAATTACATGCAGGCGGAAAGTTTGATAGTAATTCGTACAAAATTTCGGGCGGCTTACATGGCGTTGGGGTGTCAGTAGTGAATGCACTATCACAATGGTTACGTTTAACTATTCGTCGAGATGGATTTGCTCATCAAATGGAGTATCGTGATGGAGCTGCCGTTGCACCACTAGCCGTAATCGGAAAAAGTGAACGACGCGGAACCGAAGTACATTTTATGGCAAGCACAGAAGTATTTGGAAAAATTGAATTCCATCATGATATTTTAGCTCGACGACTAAGAGAGCTTTCCTTTTTAAATCATGGCGTAAAAATAACCTTATTAGATCAACGTTCAGGTAAAGAGGAAGCATTTGCCTTTGGGGGAGGAATCAAAGGTTTTGTGGAGTATATGAATCGTAGTAAAAGTGTTTTACATGCCAACATTTTTCATGCAACAGGAGAAAAAGACGGAATTATTGTTGAAGTCTCTATGCAATGGAATGATTCGTATCAAGAGTCTATGCAATGCTTTACTAACAACATCCCCCAGCGTGACGGCGGAACTCATTTGACCGGTCTTCGTGCAGCGATGACGCGGACATTAAATAATTATATAGAGACCCATGAATTTGCAAAAAAAGCAAAAGTAGAAACCATGGGAGATGACATGAAGGAGCCCTTAACTGCCGTTTTATCAGTTAAAGTACCGGAACCAAAGTTTTCCTCTCAAACTAAAGAAAAACTCGTTTCATCAGAAGTAAGACCTGCGGTTGAAGAAGTCGTTGCAGCGAAATTAATGGAGTTTTTATTAGAAAAGCCAAATGATGCAAAAGTCATTTGTAGCAAAATTGTCGATGCAGCTCGTGCACGTGAGGCAGCAAGAAAAGCTAGAGAATTAACAAGAAGAAAAGGGGTGTTAGATTCGTTCGGATTATCTGGAAAATTAGCAGATTGCCAAGAACGGGATCCCAAGTTATGTGAACTTTATTTGGTGGAGGGTGATTCTGCTGGTGGATCGGCCAAACAAGGAAGGGATAGAAAATTCCAAGCAATTTTACCGTTACGCGGAAAAATTTTGAATGTCGAAAAAGCGCGTTTTGATAAATTATTATCCTCGACTGAAATTACAACGCTGATTAGTGTGCTTGGAACAGGAATTGGAAAAGAAGAATATTCAGCTGATAAATTACGATACCACCGTATTATTATCATGACGGATGCGGATGTTGATGGTGCCCATATTAGAACTTTACTACTAACTTTTTTCTATCGACAAATGCCTGAATTAGTAGAAAGAGGTCATATTTATATTGCACAGCCACCACTTTATAAAATAAAACACGGTAAGACAGAGCGATATTTAAAAGACGAACATGAACATAAGCAGTATTTACTCAAATTAGCGCTTGCAGGTGCGCAGTTACATACATCGGCAACCAGTGATGCCATTAGTCAAGAAGCCTTAGAATCAGTAGCAAAGGATTATTTGCTAGCAGAAGCGGTTATCGATAGAGCATCTCGTCTAGTTGATGAAAGTGTATTACATAGTTTATTGCAAAAACCCATAGAACTGGATTTGAGTAATGAAAATGCTGCACAGGAATCGGCTAAAAAAATTCAATCATTGCTAAATACAGAAACAATTAAAATCAATCCAAAATATGATGAAAAATCAGAACAATTTATTTTACAAATTCTAAAAATTCAACATGGTGTGGAACACAAATCACGCATTGATAAAGATTTTATTCAAAGCGGAGATTATGGACAAATTCAAAGAACAGCCATGGTATTGGAAGGTTTTTTATCTGCAGGTGCTTATGTCAAATTTGGTGATCATCAGCAAAGTATAAAAGATTTCCGACAGGCAATAGAATGGATATTAAATGAAGCGCAAAGAGGCGTTAGTGTACAACGCTACAAAGGTTTAGGAGAAATGAATCCCACCCAGTTATGGGATACCACAATGGATCCTAAAGTTCGACGCTTGTTGCGCGCACAAATAGAAGATGCCATTGGAGCTGATGAAATTTTCAGTACGTTAATGGGTGATGCCGTAGAGCCTAGGCGTCACTTTATTGAAAGTAACGCCTTAGGGGTTAGAAATTTAGACGTTTAGTCTTCATTAACTATGAATTGGCTCAAGGGGTAGCTGTGCCAACTCAATTAAACACCCTTCCGTTCCTGCGGGATCAAGAAAAGCGATTCGTGATCCTGCGTGACCAGGACGAGCGATGTTATCAAGTAGAGCAACCCCTTTTGCCTTTAGCTCAGCAATGGCCTCGTCAATATTTTCTACCTCAAAACAAATATGATTAATTCCCCCTTTGCCCTCAGCAATCATTTTAGCGTGTTTGCTATCTGGTGTTGTACCCGAAATTAACTCCACCATAGATTCACCTATTGGATAAAGTGCTAACTTGACCGGGCGAACGGGATTCGTCTCAACACCACCGAGTTTAATACCAAAGCAATCTTCCCAAAGAGTGCGACTGGCATCGACATCTTTGACTAAAATACCAACATGTTCAATGCGTTTTATTTTCATAAAAATCCCCTTTAAACGATTTAATTTCTAATATCTTGTAAAAACCACTCATTCGGTAATTCGTGACCCAAGCCAGCAGCTTTTGCTTTACGAAAAACAAGCGCACCAACAGAGGAAAATTGGACCCCCCAATTACCAATGGTTCGATAATGAGTAATTTGATCAGGATGAGTTCTACCCGCGGATTTTCCTGATAATACATCTGTGTAAACAGGCCATTGATTTAGTTTAAGATTTTTTGTGGCTCGGGGAAGCCTTTTTTGTTGCTCTTTAGTTCCCATCACATAGGCCCCCAAACTACCACCAATACCGTAGCGAAAAAAATCATTTTCAGGGATCTCTAAACCTTCTTTACCTTGTTGAACTTTGATATCGAATAAAGAGGCTACTTCAGAAGAAATTTCATGAGGACTCAAATTAACCACGTGCATTCCAGGCTCAAGCCAAGACGACTCAATGGTGGGTTTTATACTATCCGTACAGGTCGATAAAATATCAACCCCTTTTACCGCTTTTTCTGGTGAATCAACCGCAATCACCTCTATGGATAAGGATTGAGACATTTCACGAGCAAATTGCTCACGACGTACAACATTACGGCTGAAAACTTTGACTTTTTTAATGGGGCGTACAACACAATAAGCTTCTAAAAAAGTTCGCGCCATTCCACCAGATCCAATCATTCCAACGACTTGAGCATCTTCACGTGCTAATAAACGAGTACCAATGCCTGCAGCACCCCCAACGCGCATATGTTGTAGATGTCCATCATTTAATAAGGCTAAGGGTTCACCATTAGCGGTGCTGTAAAGAAATACTAACCCACAAAAAGTACCGGGTTTAACGCAATACTTCGATTCAGAAATGCTGCCATCGGGATTTTGTGGCCAATGAACAATATCAGATTTTAATCTGACGGCTAAAACACCATCACTGGCCCCCTCAACAGAACCAAAACGATAGTAGCCATCGTCCCTCTCACAAGGCACATAGGTATCTATGCGGGGACGAAAGATGGCAGTCCCATTTAATAATCCCTTAAAAGCCGATTCCTGCGCTTCAATGCATTCGCGCATCGTAAGGGTTTTAGCAACCACATCATTATTAATTAGTAGCATAGGATCGTAATTTTATTCATTTAAATCTTAGTTTTTTTTACAACTGTTTTTCTTGCCACTTTTTTCTTGCTGGATTTTAGGGGTTTTATTATTTTTTCACTAATAATATCATCGGCGGCAATTTTGGCAATTGTGGTTTTTTTAATAGCACCCACTTTAGCTTCCCTAGGAGCAAACTCAAAAGAGACTTTTCCTTCGGTATTACGTGCTAAAAAAGCAGAGAAGGGGCGTCCTTTTTTACTAATAAATTTATGTAAAAGATCCGTTTTCCCTTCGACTAATAATTTAGTAATTTGTTCGGGTTCTATCGCACGCTGAAGAATAATTTTGCCGGTTCTAAAGTCACAAGTACGAGGTTGAGCGGCCGCTTTTTCACATAAATAAGCCATCCCATGATGAAAAACTGAATTTCCACACTTAGGGCAACTACCCAAAGAAGACTGACCAGAAAAGTCAATAGCCTCATCACTGTCTGAATTGGCTTGTCCAAAATCAAACTCAAGCTTGTTTTCTTCATTGAGTTTTATATTTGCGGCAAAGGGTCTACCCAAGCGACTACGAAAACCTTGTAAAGGGCCAATGTTTTTATTCTCAATAAGGTCTTCAATTTCAGCGGCATCAAATTGACGACCCGCTAAAATTCTCCAAAGAAAGAATTCACAACCATCGCATTGAAACTTCTTATAATTTTCTTTAATGGTCCCACTACAACTCGGACATTTAACCTTTAAAGTAATATAGTCGCCGGGGACCGTATCGCTTTCATAGGATTTAGCGCACTCAACAATATGTTGAGTCATTTTAGCGATTTGATCCATAAAATGACCGCGCCCTAACCTTCCTTGTTCCATCTCTTTTAATTTAAATTCCCATTCCCCAGTCATTTCTGGAGAGGCTAACTCGGGGATATTTAAGCCCCGTAATAGCGTAATTAGAGAGAAAGCTTTAGGGGTTGCTTGTAAATCTCGGCCATTTCGTAAAATATATTCTTCAGCCAACAGTTTTTCGATCACAACCGCTCGTGTTGCAGGAGTACCTAAACCCCGCTCTTTCATGGCGTCACGTAGATCTTCATCCTCTACTAACTTCCCAGCCCCTTCCATGGCAGAGAGTAGCGTCGCTTCATTAAAGCGTGCAGGAGGTTTGGTTTGCGTCGCAAGAAGATCGATTTGTAATGTTTTAGCCTTTTCATCTTTTTGTACGGCAACTAGGTTAGGGCTGTTTCCCTCTTCTGCAGCGACTTTTCCGTGAACAACCAACCAACCCGCATTAACCAATACTTTACCATCGCTTTTAAACGCTTCGTTTTCGACCCGTGTAATACGGGTGGTCAGCATATATTCAGCGCTAGGGTAAAAAACAGCTAAAAATTGACGAACAACAAGGTCGTACAGCTTTTGTTCGATTTCATTTAAAGCTTTAGGGGTTTGGGTGGTGGGAATAATGGCAAAGTGATCAGAAATTTTGGCATTATTAAATATGCGTTTATTATTTTTAACCCAACCTTCTTTTAATATTTTTTTAGCAAAGGCAGCATAGGGAGTTTCTGCCATAGCCTCTAAGGTTTCTTTAACGGTTTCCAGATAATCTTCTGGCAAAGCCCTGGCATCCGTACGTGGATACGTTAAAACTTTATGCTTTTCGTACAATGATTGTGCTAAGGATAAGGTCGTACGGGCTGAAAAGCCAAAACGACTATTGGCTGCACGTTGTAAACTAGTCAGATCGAATAAAAGGGGTGAGGCTTGATTGGACGGCTTACTTTCTTCTTCGATAATGCCAGGTTTGCCTAGGCATTTTGTTTGAATAACTAGAGCAGCGGCTTCGTCCCAAAGTCGTTCCGCCCTTAAATCAGCATCACTTTCAGTATCTTTATCCTTTTTAGATTTAATAAACTGCTCGTCAATCCATCTGCCGTTGTACTCTCCCTCAGCCACTTTAAACTGAGCGTGAACTTCCCAATAGTTTTTTGGGATGAAGCGTTTAATTTTTTCTTCACGCTCAACTAAAATAGCCAATGTAGGGGTTTGAACGCGCCCAACAGGGGTTTTGTGAAAGCCGCCACTTTTAGAATTAAAAGCCGTCATTGCCCGAGTGCCGTTAATACCCACTAACCAATCGGCTTCAGAACGACATATAGCCGCATCTGCCAAGGGCAACATCTGTGCATCACTACGCAATGATTTAAAACCATCTTTGATGGACCCGGCGGTCATAGATTGCAACCAAAGCCGCTGTATGGGTTTTTTAGTGCCAGCGTGTTGAGCAATGTAACGGAAAATGAGTTCACCTTCTCGACCCGCATCACAAGCGTTAATAATTCCTGTGACATCCTTGCGTTTAAGAAGCTTTGTTAATAATTTCAGTCTGGATTCGGTTTTCTCAATAGGAATTAAGTCAAAGTGAGGGGGGATGACGGGTAGGTTGGCAAAAGACCATTTGCCCCGTTTGACTTCGAATTCCTCTGGAATGGCAATTTGTACCAAATGACCAATTGCCGAAGAAAGAACATAATCATCACTCTCAAAATACTCATCATGTTTAGAAAAGCCACCTAGAACACGGGCAATGTCCGTAGCAACTGAGGGTTTTTCCGCGATAATTAATTGTTTTGACATGATTTTTCTATTGAACGTAGGCAAAAAACGATAGGATGTCACTGACAGTGACATAAAAAGTGCGGCAGATAATAAGAACAAACCGAACTTTAATGCAAGCCTAGATTGAAAAAAAGACTATTAAATCGGATTAAAAGTGAAAAATGGAAGGTGATCGATATCACCACAAAACATTTTTTAATTTTAAAATCATATACTTAGAGGTTAATAGTAGCAAAAAGTAGAAAAATCAAAAAATTAATGGCTAAAAGTTTAAACAATCAGGGGGTAGAAAAAAAATCATTTAGTGATACCGGCTGTTGAGATTGCAATACTAAAGCAAAACTAACGTGCTCAAAAGTTTTAAAAACAATAGCAGAACCAAAACGAGTCGATAGGGCATTATCTACAAAACGAGCATTTCTCGGGCGAATAGGACTGAGGGGACTACTGATTTTCTTTATTTTTAGAAAAGAATAGGAAACTAATGGGTCTTGATGGTCATTAAAATGGTGAATGTCTAATTTTTGACCGACTTTTAATCCATCTAGTGCCCCTTTAGAAACGGTTACTACAAAATACTTACCGGTTTCCCAGAGATTGTTATGTAAATTGATAATTTGTCCCACCACCGCCTTTTCTGGGGGCGCAGTGTTGGAAAAGGTAGGAAGAGAATCTTGATCTACATATAAGAGTAGATCCCCGACTAGAACTTCACCTTCGGTACTGATAATTTCGATACGATTGATGGAGTCGCTGGATTTAACAAAACCAACGCCTACATGACGAATTAAATGACCAAGAAACTGTTTCGAATCAGGATCAATTAGCGGTGATTCCAAATGAAAAACATGCCAAAGAGAACCCGAGTGAGGAGGTAAATGGGAAACGGGAGCCATGTCCCCGATAGATAAGGTTAAACGTTGGTTTTCAGCCGCAATAATGTGGGGCATTTGATCTAATGTTTCTTGAGAGATGACAGAAGATCGATTCAAGAATGCTTGAAAAAAAGACAAATCAACTTTTTCAAAGATTATGGCGGTTTCAAGCGTTCGAATATGTGGGGATAATTTTTCTAAATTAACGCCATTCTCAACTGGGGGGAGATCCTTAACGAAAGAATGATTAATACCCGGGTTTGAGGCGACTAACGGGATGGGGGGCAGACCCTTAGTGGTAGCTGGGTCAAGGGATAAAGTCGACACGTTAAATACAGGCGAAGGCAAGCGGGAAACAGACTGAGCGAATATTGATGTAGACCAAAAAAGGACAACATAAAGTAAAGGCGGCGATATAATACAGAGTGATTTTAAGCGTTTATTCACGGATTAATCTCCGATATGAGTTACAAAAAGGTTAATCAGAGCGCGAAAAGATTAAAATTAAGCAATGTTAAGCGACCCCATTAAATTTTGCACGAGTATTTTTTTAAGTCAGTGTTTTCGTGGCCATTAGACCAATATTGATATATCCCGATCCCCGTTTACATACGGTAGCCAGCAAGGTTTCCGGTGTAAATGATGAGATTCGTCAACTCATAGAGGATATGGCAGAAACCATGTATGCCGCACCAGGAATTGGTTTGGCAGCGATACAAGTCAATGAGCCTCTTCAAATTATTGTGATCGATGTAACACCAGAGAAAACCCATTTACAAGTTTTTATAAACCCTCAAATTCTTGAAGCAGAGGGTGAAGAAGAATGCGAAGAGGGTTGTTTATCTGTACCAGGCATTTACGACTGGGTAAAAAGAGCGAAGAAAATCCGCGTCACGGCTTTAAATAAAGAAGGTGAAACATTTGAAATAATAGCAGAAGGAATGATGGCCGTTTGTATTCAACATGAAATGGACCACTTGTTGGGGCGAGTGTTTGTTGAAAAACTCTCCCGATTAAAACACCAAAGAATATTGACCAAGTTAAAAAAACGCCAACGAGAAAAACAAGGCTCATAAATGAATGGGCACCAATGAAACTAATATTTGCAGGAACACCGCCGTTTGCAGCCCAAGCGCTAGCCTCGTTGCATGAAGCGGGCCATGAAGTAGCTTTAGTACTCACACAGCCCGATCGCCCATCAGGCCGGGGACTAAAGTCAGAATCGTCTGCAGTAAAAGATTATGCATTGAAAAAAGGATTACCCTTAGAACAACCACCTACATTAAAAACACCTGAAATACTGGAATTAATAAAAAAACGACAGGCAGATGTCATGGTAGTGGCCGCTTATGGGCTTATATTACCAAAAGCAATATTACAGCTACCCCGTTTCGGATGTCTTAATATACATGCCTCCTTATTGCCTCGATGGCGAGGCGCCGCACCGATACAGCGTGCCATTTTAGCGGGGGACACCGAAAGCGGGATAACCATAATGCAAATGGATGAAGGGTTAGACACCGGAGACATGTTGTTACAAAAAGTTCTACCAATAACAAAAGAGGACACAGCGGGACAATTACTAGAAAAATTAACCCTTATGGGATCGCAAATGATACAAGAGGTTTTATCCAAAGGATTGAGCACAGGTATAAAGCAAGATAATAGCCAAGCCAATTATGCCGCTAAAATACTCAAGGAAGAAGCATTGATCGATTGGAAAAAACCGGCCATTTATATTGAACGACAAATCAGGGCCTTTAACCCATTTCCGGGAGCGGTGACGACTTTATCCGGAGAACGAATCAAAATATGGCGAGCCCATTGTGAAACAGCCCATTCCACAACCCCGGGTAGTTATCAAGTAACCACCAACAAACAATTGCAGATTACCTGCGGAGAAAATACTTTGATCATCGATGAACTGCAACGAGCAGGGGGTCGGCGTTTACCGACGTCACAATTTCTAACCGGATTTAATGTGTCACCAGAAGCGCGGTTTGGTACCTGATGCGCGACGCACAAATTGCAGCAGCACAATTACTGTCGCGCGTTTTAGAGGGTCGACGACTAGATCAATCATTAGCAGAGCTCTGGCAACAAAAGCCACAACTAACCAGTGGAGAACGGGGGCTTATACAGGATTTAAGTTATGGCACATTACGACACTTAGGACAAATCGATGCCATTTTAAATCTTCTACTAACCCACCCTCTTAAAGACGAACAATTACGTCATTTATTACGAGTCAGTTTATATCAATTGCAACACACCAGAGGCGCGCCTCACGTGATAGTTGATCAAGCCGTGGGTGCGTGTATAGAAATAAAAGCGGCTCCAGCTAAAGGCTTGATTAATGCAATATTACGTAACTTCCTGCGAGGACAAAAGGACTGGATAAAAAAAAGTGAGTTAACTCCAACGGGACTTTACTCCTTTCCTCCATGGTGGATTGATAAAATAATGGCCCAATATCCACATAACGGTGCCGAAATTTTGTTATCCGCAAACTCGCATCCACCGATGAGTTTGCGCGTCAATACGAGTCGAATTTCGAGAAAAGATTACTTGGACCAGTTATTGGTGCAAAGTATTATGGCGGTAGAGGCAGAAATGCAGGCCGTCATATTAGAAAAACCTTTGCCGGTACAAAAAATCCCGGGTTTTGCAGAAGGTTTAGTAAGTGTTCAGGATATTTCCGCTCAGCGTGCAGCCCTATTGTTGGATGTTCATGATGGCCATCGAGTATTGGATGCTTGTGCCGCACCAGGTGGCAAAACAGCCCATTTACTCGAGCTAGCTAAAATTGAAATAACGTCAATCGATAACGACGAACGGCGATTGCGTCGGGTAAGGGAGAATTTACAACGACTGGGGTTAGCGGCGAATGTGTTATGCGCAGATGTTCGTTCAACCGCTCAGTGGTGGGATAAAAAACCTTATGATCGTATTTTGGCCGATGTTCCTTGTAGTGCATCGGGGGTAGTAAGGCGGCGCCCTGATATAAAATGGCAAAGAAAAGCTACCGATATTGAACGCTTTGCGCAAACACAAAAAGCTATTGTAGAACAATTGTGGCCACTACTGGCTAAGGGTGGTAAATTCCTCTACGTCACATGTTCGGTTTTTGAGCAAGAGAATCAACAACAAGTGCAACAATTTCTTCAGCACCATCCTGATGCCCGTCAATTAGACTTACCATTAGTTGATTTTAGACCTGAGTGGGAAGGACAAATTTTACCGGATGCTTGGCATGATGGATTTTATTATGCGTTGTTTACAAAAATCTAACTTATCTCGTTGGTTCTACACTTTAGGGCTGATCGCGGTCTTGATGGGTATGACTGCGCTGACACCATCGGTCAATGCCAGTGGAATCGATATTGTAAAAGCATCCATACAAGTCAACGATGAAAGCTATGTTTTAGATGCGCAATTTAATATCCAATTAACGCCGCAACTCAGTGACGTTTTACACAAGGGAGTCGCACTTTACTTTGTCTACGAGTTTGAATTGGTCTATCCACGTTGGTATTGGCTTAACAAAACCGTGGTTGCCGTTGAACAACATCAACGGCTGATATTTAATACACTAACGCGCCAATACCGAGTCAGTATTGGTGCTTTGTATCAAAATTTCACTTCACTTCCAGAGGCACTAGCGTTCATGAGTCACTTTCACCGACGAGAAGAAGGTGAGTCGATTAATGTGCACAAAGCCACCCCATATAAAGCCGCATTACAATTACGTTTAGACGAAACACAATTACCCAAACCATTTCAGTTAAACACGGGTAATGACTGGAATATCAGTTCGGGATGGTATCGATGGGCAGTTGATCCATGAGTCGTTATACCAATCGTTGGCTCTCAATAAGATCATTAATTGCAGAGCGTTGGTTATCCCGACGACGATATTTGTTGTTTTCAACATTGGTTTTGTGCGCAGTGGGTTTATTTTTAATTGCGACGACCAGTAATAATTCCGCCTTATTTGCTCAACACTATTCAACTTTATTTTTGTTCAATGGAACGTTAGCGGTAGGGTTAGCCACACTAGTGATTTCCCAACTAATGGCGTTGAAGCGACGACTCAAGGCCGGTATTTTCGGTACAAAGTTAACGCTACGTCTAGTTATATTATTTACCGTTATGTCAATTTTACCCGGGGTCTTAATTTATGGTATGTCGATCCAATTTTTAGGTAAAAGTATTGAATCTTGGTTTGATGTCAAAGTGGACAAGGCCCTCGAAGGAGGCTTGAAACTAAGCCAAGTGATGTTAGATAACATGTTGCGGGAATTAAAAGACAAAGGTACGGCAATGGCGTTTCAGTTATCGACGCGACCGACCTCAGAACATGCGTTAATTTTAAATGGACTACGAGAACAGGCAGGGGTGACAGAGGCCACATTATTTACAAATCGTGGTCGTATGATTACACGAGCCGGTAACGCAGATGTGGGTGTTTTGCCCGAGATGCCTACGCCAGAGACTTTTCGTTTGTTGCGCACTCAGCCTATTTATGCGGTGGCTGAAGCACCCCCCGATCGTGGTTTACAATTAAAAGTCTTAGTTTTAGTCAATGTTATGTCGGTTAATGAAGATTCACGCGTACTACAGTTGGTAAAACAGGTTTCCCCGACCTTGGCTCAGCATGCTGAAACAATGCAATCGGGGTATAGGGAATATCAGGAATTATTACTTAGTCGAACCGGGCTAAAACGCCTTTACGGCATTACTTTGAGTATTACTTTATTGTTGTCGGTTTTGGCTGCATTAGCTGCGGCATTTTTTATTTCCGAACAACTCTCTGCTCCCTTGATTGCGTTAGTGGAAGGCACTCGGGCTGTAGCGCAAGGTGATTACTCTCGTCGGGCCAATATTTCGAGTAAGGATGAGCTAGGTTTATTGATGCAATCCT
This sequence comes from uncultured beta proteobacterium, assembly GCA_903893565.1. GTDB lineage: Bacteria > Pseudomonadota > Gammaproteobacteria > Burkholderiales > SG8-41 > UBA5216. Next base: position 40,113 of record CAITMU010000060.1, read on the forward strand.
TTAATGGTATGACCGTACAATTGGAAGATGCAAGAGATTTAGCCGAACGTAAACAAACAGAAGTTGTACAGTCAAAAGCTTATTTGGAAAGTATTTTGGCCCATTTGTCAGCCGGTGTATTGGTTTTTGATGAAAACTGGGTATTACGCAGTGCTAATTCAAGTGCCTCGGCTATATTAGGTCGACAAAGTGAGGACTTGATTGGATTATCTGTGTTTTCGTGGCATGAAATTGATCAATCACTGTTGCCGTTGGGAGAGGCTATTAATAACAGTTTTGACAGTATTGAGCAGACACAGTGGGAGCGTCAGGTCAAGCGACAAACCCAGTGGGGAGAACAGCAGTTATTGCTCCGAGGTAAGCGTCTTCCCCAAGGTTTTGATCAAGGTTATGTGGTGGTATTTGATGATGTAACGCAAGTGCTTCAGGCGCAGCGCAATGCAGCATGGGCCGAGGTTGCTCGTCGATTAGCGCATGAGATAAAAAACCCGTTAACGCCGATTCAGTTATCAGCCGAACGATTACAAATGAAATTAGGTCCCAAGTTAGATACTAATGATGCAGGAATATTAGGTCGGTCCACACAAACGATTGTGAATCAAGTAACGGCTTTGAAACAAATGGTCGATGCTTTTAGTCAGTATGCAAGGGCTCCAGAAGCAGAAATGAGGGAGCTAGATTTTAATGCGCTTGTTAATGAAGTATTAATATTGTATGAATCAATGGGTTCGAAAATCCAATTGAATTTATCCATGCCTAGTCCAAAAATTATTGGAGATGCCGCATTGCTTCGACAAGTGATACATAATCTTTTGCAAAATGCACAAGATGCCTTGGAGCACGTCGAAAACCCTCAAATCGTCATAATCAGTCTGATACAAGAGGGCCGCTTAGATTTTTATGTAAATGATAATGGCAGTGGTTTTCCAGAAAACTTAAGCCAACGATTGTTTGAACCTTATGTCACTACAAAAAAGAAAGGCACAGGACTAGGATTGGTGATTGTTCGAAAAATCGTTGACGAACATGGTGGGAAAATTTCTATTAGAAATGTTGAGCCTCATGGGGCCAGTGTAAGAGTTCAATTACCCCTATTAAAAAATAACACCTAACATAAATTCACTGACATATAAAACATTAACGGTCCCATAATAAGGTCTTGCTCAGAAGGTAAAGTATGCAACAAATATTAGTGGTTGATGACGAAACGGGAATTCGTGAGTTGTTGTCGGAGATCCTTTCTGAGGAAGGGTTTAAGGTAACGCTAGCACAAAATGCTGCAGAAGCTCGTCGTTTTCGCAATGCAGCACGTCCTGATATGGTGCTGCTCGATATTTGGATGCCAGACACCGATGGCATTACGTTATTAAAAGAGTGGGCTAGTAATGGCCAACTAACCATGCCAGTGGTCATGATGTCGGGTCACGGCACGATTGATACCGCCGTTGAGGCCACCAGAATCGGCGCTTTTGATTTTTTAGAAAAACCAATTGCCTACCAAAAGTTACTATCGACCGTAGGCCGCGCGCTAAAACAGGGGGTAGATAAACCTAAATCAGGAGCCTCGTTAGCGATTTTAGGCCGAGCCCCTGTGGTGGTCGATTTAAAGCAGCGACTTGAGCGTATTATCGGCCTAAGAACCCCTGTGGTTTTGGTGGGAGAACCCGGTTGTGGCATCGAATTATGCGCCCGCGTATTGCATAATAGAAATACACCGTGGGTCAGTCCTGAAACAACGGAACAGTTGGCTGAACAGCCCATTGAACTGCTGAATCAAGCGCGTGACGGCACCATTTTTGTGCACGATGTAACCCGATTAACTCGTGCAGAACAAAAAGGCTTATTATTATTATTGGCTAAAGTTTCTCGATATAACACACGCTTGGTGTGCGGAGCCTCACGACCTTTGGCCACCGTGGTGGCTGAAGGGGTATTTGAACCGCAACTCTATGAGTGGCTTTCAGCCATGACCATTAGCATACCCACAGTTCGACAGCACAGAGATGACATTCCTGAAATGGCTGGCTTGATGCTTTCACGTATGGTGGAAGCGAAGGAGATACCATCGCGTCATTTTTCAACGGCGGCATTAAATGCTTTAAGAAACTTTGATTGGCCAGGCAATATTACCCAACTTGAAAGTGTCATTCAAACGGTAGCGCAAACGGGTTTTGGTGAGGAGATCACGCAAGAAGATGTTGCGCGAGCTTTGCCGGAGCCCGCCTTAAGTCAACCAGTTCTGGGTATGGACCAACCTTTGCGTGAAGCCCGTGATGCTTTTGAGCGAAATTATTTTGAATATCACTTGGCTAAAGAGGGTGGCAATATCAGCAAAATGGCAGAAACGGTTGGATTGGAACGGACCCATTTGTATCGAAAATTGAAGCAATTAGGGGTTAAATTTACACGCCGCGAGGATTAAGGGGGGGGTTACCTGTACAAATCTCTAAATTTTTTTCCGGGTAATTTTTGTCTTCGATCGGTATTAAGTTGCCTCCGTCTTGATGGGGATCGCCCGTCGCCCTGCACAGCGGTATAATCTGTAATGTTAATTATGAAAAACTTTCTTTAAATCTTCTTTTACAGGTTGCCCGTGTGAGTAAATCTACCGCATCAAGACTTTCCATGGCCAATGCAATTCGGGCATTAGCTATGGATGCCGTTCAGCAGGCAAACTCCGGGCATCCGGGAATGCCGATGGGTATGGCAGATATTGCCGAGGCCCTTTGGAATGATCATTTACGCCATAACCCTAAAAATCCTAATTGGTATGATAGAGATCGTTTTATCTTATCCAATGGTCATGGCTCGATGCTGTTATATGCCCTTTTGCACTTGACCGGCTATGATTTGCCGATGAATGAATTGAAAGGTTTTCGTCAATTGCACTCTAAAACCCCAGGTCATCCGGAACGAGGGGTAGTGCCCGGGGTGGAAACGACAACGGGTCCGTTAGGCCAAGGGCTAGCCAATGCGGTGGGCATGGCAATAGCCGAAAGAATGTTAGGCTGTGAATTTAATCGCCCTCCCCTAAATATAGTGGATCATTACACCTATGTCTTTTTGGGGGATGGTTGTTTGATGGAAGGCGTGTCGCACGAGGTTTGTTCCTTAGCAGGCACGTTAGGATTAAGTAAATTGATAGCACTGTATGATGACAATGGCATTTCTATAGACTCAGAAAAAGGTCATATCAAACAGTGGTTCACTGACAATACCGCACAACGTTTTGAAGCCTATGGATGGCGCGTGATCCGTGATGTCGATGGACATGATGGTGCTGCGGTGAGCGCAGCCATTATGTTAGCAAAAACCGAAACGCAAAAACCGACTTTAATTTGCTGTAAAACGGTTATTGGTAAAGGTTCACCTAAAAAAGCGAATACGGGCAGCGCACACGGAGCGCCTTTAGGACCAGAAGAAATTAGTGCGACCCGATTATCCCTTGGCTGGACTGCGCCAGCCTTTGAAATACCGCCAGAGGTGTATTCGGGTTGGGATGCTCAGATACGTGGCAAGACTTGGGAGGCTCAATGGCAAGATCAATGGCAATCCTATCAGGCCACCTATCCTGAATTGGCCAATGAGTATGAACGGCGAATGAGTGGTGAATTGCCCAAAAATTGGTCTGAATTCACTAAAAAAATACTGGATGATGTGGAAGCTAAAGCGGAAGGGATTGCGACCCGAAAGGCGTCCCAAAATGCGATAGAAGCCTTAGCAAAAGGATTGACCGAACTAGTAGGGGGTTCAGCGGATTTGGCAGGATCAAATCTGACCTGGTGGTCCGGGGCAAAACCTCTGGGTCAGCAAGGGGGGGGGAATTATTTATTTTACGGGGTTCGTGAGTTTGGTATGTGCGCGCTTGCTAATGGGTTGGCGCTGCACGGGGGGTTAATGCCGTACGTAGCGACTTTTCTGACATTTTCTGATTATGCACGTAGCGCATTGCGAATGTCAGCCATGATGGGTTTAAGAGTGGTTTTTGTATTTACTCACGACTCTATTGGCCTGGGAGAAGACGGACCAACGCATCAACCAGTGGAACATGCCACCGCTTTACGAATCTTACCCAATATGGATGTATGGCGACCTTGCGATACGATGGAATCGACGGTGGCTTGGCAAATGGCGATCGAAAGAAACCAGGGGCCAACGAGCTTGCTTTTTTCAAGGCAAAATTTAGTCTTCCAAAAACGCACACCACAGCAACGAATGGATATTACCCGCGGGGGATATATTCTTTCTGAGGCCACAGGAGGCACCCTTCAGGGCGTTTTGATGGCCACCGGCTCAGAGGTGGATTTGGCTATAAAAGCACAAAAAGTTTTGGCACAAGAAAACATTTTTGTGCGAGTGGTATCGATGCCCTCGACGACCGTATTTGATCGGCAAGAGATCGCTTATCGAGACAGTGTATTACCCAAGTCTATCGTAAGAGTGGCGATTGAAGCCGGTGTGAGTGATTTTTGGCGCAAATACGTGGGCTTGGAGGGGGCTGTCGTAGGTTTGGATCGTTATGGAGAATCAGCCCCTGCGGCAGAACTTTTTGAGTATTTTGGTTTCACGGTCGAGAAGATTGTCCAAACGATGAAATCGGTCATGTGAACCGAAGATAAAAATTTCTGAACAAACAAAAAAAGGAGAAGCTGCAATGACGATTAAGGTGGGGATTAATGGGTTTGGGCGGATAGGTCGTATGGTGTTTCGTGCGGCGTCACTGGATTTCCCAGACATTGAGATTGTGGCGATCAATGATTTATTGGAGCCGGATTATTTAGCTTATACCCTACGACACGATTCAGTACATGGTCGTTTCAAGGGGCATATAGCAGTTGAAGGTAACACCCTAGTGGTCAATGGCAAGAAAATCCGACTCACACAGCAGCGAAACCCGGAACAGTTAAATTGGAAAGAGGTCGGGGCAGATATTGTGATTGAAGCGACGGGATTATTCTTAGACAAAGAAAGCGCAGAAAAGCATTTAGTGGCGGGTGCAAAAAAGGTAATTATTTCTGCACCGTCCAAAGATGACACACCGATGTTTGTATTCGGAGTGAATCATAAAACGTACTCCGGTCAAAGTGTGATCTCCAATGCCTCGTGCACGACGAACTGTTTGGCCCCTGTGGCTAAGGTATTAAACGATAAATGGGGCATTAAACGTGGCTTGATGACAACGGTGCATGCTGCTACCGCCACACAAAAAACCGTAGATGGTCCGTCCAATAAAGATTGGCGTGGAGGACGTGGAATTTTAGAGAACATTATTCCCTCATCAACTGGAGCCGCAAAAGCGGTCGGTGTGGTTATTCCTGAACTGAATAAAAAATTAACAGGAATGGCATTTCGGGTCCCAACCTCTGATGTTTCTGTCGTTGATTTAACGGTGGAGCTAAACAAAGCGGCAACGTATGCAGAAATTTGTGCAGAAATGAAAGCTCAGTCAGAAGGGGCTTTAAAAGGGGTATTGGGTTACACCGAAGAGAAAGTAGTTTCAACCGACTTTAGGGATGAAACCTGTACTTCCGTATTTGATGCGGAAGCGGGAATTGCACTCGATAGCACTTTTGTTAAAGTAGTGTCTTGGTACGATAACGAATGGGGATATTCAAGCAAGGTGCTCGAGATGGTAAAAGTGGTGGCCGCCCACCGTTAAACCGCGTTACGGCAAAAGTGAATGATTACTCTATCGATTCATGTAGATTAAGGAAAGTACAGGCGCATATGGGATTTCTAAGGCTGACAGATATACCGTTAGCGGGTAAGCGAGTGTTTATTCGTGCCGATTTAAATGTGCCGCAAGATGATACGGGACAGATTACTGAGGACACTCGCATTCGCGCATCGTTGCCAGCTATTGTGCATGCGCTAAAATCTGGCGCTGCGGTGATGGTGACCTCTCATTTGGGTCGCCCGACGGAAGGGGAATTGCGTTCAGAGGATTCTCTTGCGCCTGTAGCCAAACGTTTATCCGAGTTACTCGAGCAGCCGGTGCGTTTGATTACGCATTGGGTGGATGGGGTAGAGGTAAAAATAGGCGAAGTGGTAATGCTTGAAAATTGTCGAGTGAATCGTGGCGAGAAAAAAAACGATGAATCGTTGGCAAAAAAAATGTCAGCGTTATGTGATGTGTATGTAAATGATGCATTTGGTACCGCCCATCGCGCGGAGGCAACGACCCATGGGATGGCACGATTTGCACCGGTAGCTTGTGCGGGTCCTTTAATGGCGGCTGAATTAGATGCGCTGGGTAAGGCACTTCGCAATCCGGCGCGTCCTTTATTAGCGATTGTAGCGGGCTCAAAAGTGTCCACTAAGTTGACGATTTTGAAGTCTTTAGCTGAAAAAGTGGACCAACTGATTGTCGGCGGGGGAATTGCCAATACGTTTATGTTAGCTTCCGGATTACGCATTGGAAAATCATTGGCAGAGCCTAATTTAGTCGGCGAAGCACAAATGATCATGGATATTATGAAGTCCCGGGGAGCGCAAGTGCCTTTGCCCGTGGACGTGGTTGTCGCCAACGAGTTGGCGGCAATGGCCCGCGCGAATCGAGTATTATCCGATGCAGTCAGTGCGGATGATCTCATTTTGGATATTGGCCCAGATACATCGCAAAAATTTGCTGATCTGATTTCAAAAGCCGGCACCATTGTGTGGAATGGACCGGTTGGTGTATTCGAATATGATCAGTTTGCGGCTGGGACTAAAACAATCGCATTAGCGATTGCAAAAGCAAAGGGATTTTCGATTGCCGGTGGGGGCGACACCCTGGCCGCTATCTCAAAATACAAGATAGCTGACCAAGTGTCTTATATTTCAACGGGCGGTGGGGCTTTTCTTGAGTTTTTAGAGGGCCGACAATTGCCTGCCGTGGCGATTTTAGAGGCGCAAGCACGTTAATAACGTTATCGTTAAAGCCAACATAAAAGCCGACTCATGGCGTTAATAGTCATAAAGGGCTGTCAAAATTACATTTTCATTGGGAAACATCAATATGACACGCCGAACAAAAATTGTAGCGACGTTGGGACCGAGTTCCTCTGATGCGAAAACGCTCGCGGGAATGATCGAGGCGGGCCTTGATGTCGTGCGCTTGAATTTTTCTCATGGAACGGCCCAAGATCACAAAGAACGAGTGGAATTGGTGCGATTACTGGCTCGACGAGCGGGTCGTGCAGTTGGGGTGTTGGTGGACTTACAAGGCCCAAAAATTCGGATTGGTAAATTTAAAGACAATAAAATTAATCTATTGAATGGGGCAGACTTCATCCTCGATGCAGAATGTGCATTAGGAGACGAAAAGAAAGTTGGCTTGGATTATGTCAATTTGCCTAAGGATGTACACAAAGGCGACACCTTGCTACTGGATGATGGACGAATTGTCTTACAGGTTAAGGCGGTTCGTGGTCCTCGAATTCACTGTGTGGTTCAATTAGGTGGAGTGTTATCGAACAACAAAGGTATTAATCGTAAAGGGGGTGGGTTGACGGCCCCCGCGCTTACAGAAAAAGACCATCAGGATATAAAAACGGCAGCCTTGCTCAAAGCGGATTTTTTAGGTATTTCTTTTCCTCGCTCAGGCGAGGACATGCGCCTGGCGCGTCAGTTGATGGAAAAAGCGGGTGGGAAATCATTGCTGATTGCAAAAATTGAGCGAGCAGAGGCGATTGACGCACTGGAAGAGATTATTGAAGCATCCGATGGAATTATGGTCGCTCGCGGGGATTTGGCGGTTGAAGTTGGTGATGCGGTCGTACCGGCGATGCAAAAACGTATGATTCGCTTAGCGAGAGAAAAAAATAAAAGTGTGATCACTGCGACACAGATGATGGAATCAATGATTGTCAATCCGATTCCAACCAGGGCAGAAGTTTCTGATGTCGCGAATGCCGTATTAGATGGCACCGATGCGGTCATGCTATCGGCCGAAACCGCCGCTGGAATGTACCCGATTGAAACGATTGCCGCGATGGCGCGAGTGTGTGTAGAAGCAGAAAAAGAAGATCCCACGTTGTATGAAAGGATTCGGCGTAATCAACCAGCGGATGTCGAGTCGGCGATTGCTCAGGCGAGTGTGTTTACGGCTAATAATTTGCACATTAAGGCCATTGCGGCGATGACCCAAAGCGGGAAGACACCGATGTTAATGTCACGTTTATCGACAGCCACCCCCATTTATGCCATGAGTTCGATGGTTGAAACGCGACGCCGGGTCACTTTGTTAAAAGGGGTTTATCCGATTAAATTTAAAGGTGCAAGAAATCCCGAGCAATCATTATATTTAGCAGAAGATGAACTCTTAAAGCGTGGAGTGGTGGCAAAAGGCGATTATATTGTGTTTACGATTGGAGAGCCTTTTGGTAAAGCGGGAGGAACCAATACAATGAAAATTGTGAAGGTTGGCGAGCATCGACAGGTATGAAATATTAGTAATGTTTAGTGCGTATAAAATTTTAAAAAGGGAGATGTAATGTCAGAGTATCTACAAAAAATTGCGCAAGCCATGGTGGCTCCCGGAAAAGGGATATTGGCTGCTGATGAAAGCACAGGAACCATTGGAAAGCGTTTCGAGAGTATTGGGGTTGAAAACATAGAATCCCATCGGCGTGCTTATCGCGATATGTTATTTACAACGCGCGGTATTGGACAGACGATCAGTGGCGTGATTTTATACGACGAAACCTTAAAGCAAAAATCCGCAGATGGCACAAGTTTTGTTGAGTTATTAAATAAAAATGGGATTCTACCCGGCATTAAAGTCGATGCAGGCACCAAGAATTTACCGCTATGTAAGGGCGAGTTGATTACAGAAGGGCTAGACAATTTACCTAAGCGTTGCCAAGAGTATGTGCAGTTAGGCGCAAAATTTGCCAAGTGGCGTGCGGTGATTACGATAGATCAAAATCTACCCAGTTCGACCTGTATTAAAGCCAACGCAGAAGCGCTAGCACGATATGCGGCGATTTGTCAGGAAGCCGGTCTGGTGCCGATAGTAGAGCCAGAAGTATTGATGGATGGGGAGCACACTATCGATCGCTGTGAAGCTGTGACAGAAGCCACTTTACATGCGTTATATGAGGCCCTCTACGCCTATCGTGTGTCACTCGAGGCAAGCGTATTAAAGCCGTCCATGGTCATTTCAGCCAAAAACTGTCCTCAGCAGGCGTCAGTTGAAGAAGTGGCGCAGCGCACCGTTCGTATTTTAAAGCGCACAGTTCCTGCTGCTGTCAGTGGCATTGTATTTTTATCGGGCGGACAAAGTGATGCCTTGGCTACGGCACATTTAAATGCAATGAATCTTTTGGGGACGCATCCCTGGCCCTTGTCATTTTCATACGGACGTGCCTTGCAGCAGGCTTGTTTAAAAGTATGGAAGGGCCAAGTGGCTAATGTGCCTGCGGCGCAAGCGGCTTTAGCGCATCGTGCAAAGATGAATAGTTTAGCCAGTCTAGGAAGATATCAATCCAGTATGGAATAGAGGTGTTATCTAAGCGCACTCTTACTGGGATAGGAATAGCGAGTTTTTTAAGAAAGGGATGAAAGAAAAAAAGGGGTGGCCTCTGATCAGAGGCCTCCCTTTTTTTCAAAGACCATTACTAATAAAAATTCCAGGCTAATTTTGCTCGGTGTTTTATATTAAGCTGAACATGAACGCGTCCAATTACGACTTGTACAAATGAATTTATTGCTAATGAGACCCCTATCATGATTCGTGACCCGGAAAGTTTTAATGCCTTGATTGATGCCATTACCAAGTTAGTAAGAGAAAAATTGATTCCGTGTGAAGCGGAAGTGGCAAAAACGGATGAAATCCCACAAAACATACAAATACTGATGAAGCAAATGGGATTATTTGGTCTAACGATTCCCGAAGCGTACGGGGGGCTCGGTTTGACCACAGAAGAGGAGGCTTTAACCAGTATGGCTTTATGTGGTGCTTCCCCAGTGTTTCGATCCTTAACGGGCACTAATAATGGGATTGGTGGTATGGGTATTGTGATGGATGGGACCGAAGAGCAGAAACAAAAATATTTACCCAAATTAGCTTCCGGAGAGTTTATTGGTGCATTTGCTTTAACAGAACCGGGTTCCGGGTCCGATGCTGGTGCACTCACCACACGGGCCCGTAAACAGGGAGATTTTTACGTCATTAATGGGACCAAACGATATATCACGAACGCCCCAGAGGCGGACATTTTTACTTTAATGGCGCGAACCGATGTAAATACCCATGACGCACGAGGCGTCTCGGCATTTATCGTGGAAAGAAATAGTCCAGGATTGAGTGTTGGAAAGCCGGATCTTAAAATGGGACAAAGAGGGGCACACACGGCGGATGTCATTTTTGAGGATGTGAAAGTCCCCGTAAGCAATGTTATCGGTGGTGTTGAAGGCATGGGGTTTAAAACCGCCATGAAAGTGCTCGATAGGGCACGATTGAATATAGCCTCTGTGTGTGTGGGTGTCGCTCAGCGTTTATTGAATGAGTCCCTTCTCTATGCTAGGCAAAGAAAACAGTTTGGCCAAGCCATCAACAGTTTTCAGTTAATTCAAGCCATGTTAGCAGATTCGAAAACGGAGATTTATGCTGCCCGTAGTATGGTTTTAGATGCCGCCCGCCTTCGAGATGAGGGCAAGAATATTACGATGGAGGCGTCCTGCTGTAAGTTATATGCTTCTGAAATGGTTGGTCGGGTAGCAGATCGTGCCGTACAAATTCATGGTGGCGCTGGTTATATGCAAGAATATGCAGTGGAAAGGCTTTATCGGGATGTGAGATTGTTTCGAATTTATGAAGGCACGAGTCAAATCCAACAACTTGTGATAGCTAAGCATTTAATACGTGAAAACAAAACGGTATAACTTCCGTTGTTTAATCGGCTTGTGTTTATGTTGAAGTCTTGTCAGAACATATAAAAAAGGTAACGATCGTGGCATACGAAAAACTAATAGAAGAGTTTAACCAACGTACCCAGAAAGCGATGGCAATGGGGGGACCCGAAAAATTAGCCAAACGCAAAGCACAGGGACATTTAAATGCACGTGAACGATTGGATTACCTACTAGATCCGGACTCCTTTATGGAATCAGGTCGATTTGCTCGTAGTAATCGAGAGGAGGTTAAACATAAAACCCCGAGTGATGGCAAAGTGGCCGGTTTCGGACGAATTAAGGGTCGTGAAGTGGCTATTGTTGCTAACGATTTCACGGTGATGGGAGCGTCATCGGCCGTGATTAACATGAAAAAAATAAAGCACGTGAAGCAAATCGCTTGCAAACGAGGCCTGCCACTTGTCTTGTTAGGTGAATCGAGCGGTGCTCGTATGCCCGATCGCATGGGATCAGCGGGTCGCGCCATCATTGCTCAGGACCCAACCGAGTATCAGCGCTTACGAGAATCGCCTTGGTGTTCTGCCTTGATGGGTCAATGTTACGGCTCATCGACCTGGTATTCGGCTATGTCCGATTTTGTTGTGATGCGTAAAGGGGCAATTATGGCGATTGCCAGCCCCAATGTGACTTCGATAGCGATTAATAAAGCGATTAGTGCGGAAGAGTTGGGGGGCTGGAAGCTGTTGACGGGAATCTCGGGTCTTGTAGACATGGCAGTGGATTCCGATGAGCAGTGTCTAGAGGCGATTAAGCGTTTCTTGTCATATTTACCGAGTCATGCCATGCAGCCCCCACCTGAAGTGGAGGTGCCGGAGGGTTCAGATGAGGCAAGCGAAAAGATATTGGAAATCATCCCTGAATCACGAAACCAAGTTTACGACGTGAGAAAGATTGTTCGTGCGGTTGCTGATAAGGATTCTGTCTTTGAATTAAAGGAGCGATACGGTAAGTCCATCACCACGGCACTGGCCCGATTAGATGGGAAAAGTGTAGGTTTTATTGCCAACAATCCGTTATATAAAGGGGGGGCATTGGATGCGGATGCCTGTCAAAAAGTAACGAGTTTTATCGTGTTGTGCGATTCATTTAATATCCCGTTAGTTTTTTTAGTCGATGTACCGGGATTTTTGATTGGGGTAGAAGGAGAGCTTCGAGGAATGCCAGGCAAAGTCATTAATTGGATGAATGCACTGACCTTGGTGACGATGCCCAAAATTACGGTCATGATGCGAAAAAACTATGGCCAGGCTTTTATCAATATGGCCGGTGGGAAAAATGCGGATGAAATCGCTTGTTGGCCCATGGCGGATTTGGGATTTATGGACCCAGCGGTTTCGGTTAATGTGTTGTATGGAGTTAAATTCGAGGATGATCCAGAACGATTTAAAGAATTGAAAGCGCAAGTGGAACGAGACACTTCAGCGTGGGGCTTGGCAGAGTTATACGAGGCCCAAAATGTTATTGATCCAAGACAAACGCGGCAGTATCTTATACGGACCTTAGAAATTCATCGGCTGCGACTTAAAAATGGTGTAGGCGAACATTTATTGCGTAATTGGCCTACCAGTTATTAAATCAGAAAATTTCGAAAGAAATGAATTTTTATGGGGGACCTGATGCCAATGGAATCGACCCCTCAAAAAGGGGCCAATGCCTGAGCATTAAAACAATCCTAACGATCAGAAGCTAAGTCGATGAAAAACACTTCAGGTAAAAAATGTCAGAATGTGAATCTTTACCAATTAGACGAGAATAAAGAGATTTATCTCTTATGAATGGGACGAAGAAAAAAGAGCCACATGTAGCGCTGTTGCCTGATCAAAACAACGCGCTCACCTTACCAAGGGTGTTGTTAAACGCCTTGTTGTTTCAGTTAGGATGGTTTGCTTGCATCGTCGCGGTTGCACATCATGAGGTCCTCTGGGGTATCGTAGCGGTGGGGCTCGTGATACTCGCGCATTTGATGTTTGCGCGACGTTATCGGGAGGAATTAAAACTGGTAGTCGCGGTGAGCATGGTCGGTGTTGCCGTTGATGCGTTTTTTCAAGGGATAGGGGCTTTGACCTATCCCATAGGGCTCATGCAAACGGGAGTAGCTCCCTTATGGATCGTGGCATTGTGGGCGCTATTGGCAACGGGACTGAATGTTTCCATGCGATGGATGAAAGGCCATTTTATCTGGACAGCCACATTTGGCGCTATTGGCGGACCCTTATCCTATGCCGCGGCAGAGCGTTGGGGGGTCGTGATTTACCTTGATCCTTTATTGGCTTGGATCTCACTATCCGCAGGCTGGGCGCTGGCGATGCCTATCGCCGTTTTACTGTCAGAAAAATGGAACGGATTTAAGATTTTCGAACGAGGCAATGTTTAATGAACGGTTTATTGATGGCATTAGGGTTCGATTACCCCCTTATTCGGGCTTTATGGCTCATGCTAGGATTGGGGGTAGTGACGTGGCTCGTGAGTGTGTATAAAAAAGACGTGAGTATTGTTGATTCGGTTTGGTCTATTCTAATTTTGTTAGCCGCCTGCGTGTATTGGCAGTCGCTTGTCAACCCAGCCCTTAGGGCCTGGGTAATGTTAGGTTTGAGCGTATTGTGGGCGCTTCGCTTATCCATTTATATCACAGCAAAACATTGGGGAAAAACTGAAGATAGGCGCTACCAGCGCATTCGGGCTCGTAATCAGCCCTATTTCGCGTTTAAAAGTTTATATCTAGTCTATGTATTGCAAGTGCTACTCGCTTGGTTGGTTGCTTTACCCTTATACGCGGGCTTTTTAAGCGCTCAACCCTGGGGCCTGGGTGATACGGTTGGAAGTTTATTGATGTTGATCGGTTTAGTTATTGAATCCGTGGCTGACCAGCAGATGGCGACTTATAAAGCACAGAAAACAACCCAGCTTGGGGTACTGAATACGGGGTTATGGCGTTATTCAAGGCACCCTAATTATTTAGGGGAGTTTTGTATTTGGTGGGGGTTTTATTTGATGGCGGCGTTTAACGGAGGGGCTTGGACGATACTCTCGCCGTTGCTGATGTCAGTATTATTGATTAAGGTCTCTGGGGTGGAGCTTCTTGAAAAAGATATTGCTTATAGGCTGCCAGGCTATCAGGCCTATATTGAGTCAACGCCTAGTTTTTTTCCCCGTTTAGTGCCCAGGAAGCCTTCGGCAGATTAAATCGAAAAAGGGCTAGCAAACTACGGGTTATTGCGTAAAGGCCTAGAACAGATTTTAGGCGCCATAGATGGCTGTCAAAATTTCTAAGCTATTTTGTTAATAAATTTATAGAATTTTCCCAATTTGAATGGGTAGAATAAGCGAATAGACAAACCCAATCGAATTAAAAGGGCCATTGGGTCAAATGGTAAGATTCATTTTATCGATTGTCGTTCCTTAGATAAAATGGAAATAAGACAGCGTTTACAAATAAGCAGATGTGGGTTTGCTTGAAATAAAAACGCCTTAAAAGTTCGCGTTACTAGCAAGAATAGGCAGTTTTCTCGATGAGGATCGTTTTACAAAAATGGCCATGAATAAAGCAATACGTTTTCTACAATATTGTGTGAAGACGCCCATAAGCTGGTTTGATAACGAAACGGTATCCATCGGCAACACCCATGGAGCAAAAAGAGGTATTGATTGGTTTCGATTATTGCCATTTCTGGCCATTCACATAGCCTGTATTGCCGTTTTTAGTGTTGGTGTGAGTCGCTGTGCGGTGATCATGGCATTGTTTTTATATACCCTTCGTATGTTTGCTATTACGGGTTTTTACCACCGCTATTTTGCACATTGTGCGTTTCGAACTAGTCGAGTGGTTCAGTTTATATTTGCCTTAGTCGGTGCGACGAGTGTGCAAAGGGGCGCTTTATGGTGGGCTTCGCAGCACCGTCACCACCACGCCCACTCCGATCAACCCCAAGATGTGCACTCGGCATTGCAGCATGGTTTTTTCTGGAGTCATATGGGTTGGTTTATGGCACAGGAAAATTTTGCGACTCGTGGTGAATTAATTGAACCTTTAATGCGATTTCCGGAGTTGCGTTTTCTGGATCGATTTGATGGCGTGGTGCCGATAGGGTTTGCCGTAGCTTTGTATGCATTAGGGGAATTTTTTGCAAAATCATTTCCCTCTTTGGAAACGAATGGATGGCAATTGGTGGTGTGGGGATTTTGTATCTCGACGGTCTTTCTTTACCATGCCACCTTTACCATCAATTCTTTATCCCATCGTTTTGGCAAACGTCGCTATGCCACCAACGATGACTCACGTAACAATATATGGCTAGC
Source organism: uncultured beta proteobacterium (assembly GCA_903893565.1). GTDB lineage: Bacteria > Pseudomonadota > Gammaproteobacteria > Burkholderiales > SG8-41 > UBA5216. The sequence goes on from CAITMU010000060.1 coordinate 55,308, forward strand.
CTTGATTACCTTTGGGGAGGGGTGGCATAACAATCACCACCATTTTCCAGGGGCCGCTCGTCAGGGCTTTCATTGGTGGGAAATTGATTTGACTTATTATGGTCTGCGTTTACTGTCGACGTTGGGCATCATTTGGGATTTACGAGAAGTCCCGCCCACGTTTATTCACACACGACGAGTTACGACCCGCTAGCGATGAAAATTGCTATTGTGGGCAGCGGCATTGCCGGCAATGTGGTTGCCCATCACTTATATCGGCATCACCCGATTACGTTGTTTGAAGCGGCCTCCTATATCGGGGGGCATACGCATACCCATACCGTCAGGCTGGGAGAAGAAACCCATGAAATAGATACGGGCTTCATTGTGTTTAATGACTGGACTTACCCACACTTTAATGCGCTACTAAAGCAATTGAAGGTTGATACACAAGACTCCTCTATGAGTTTTAGTGTGAGTAATCGTCAAACCGGTTTGGAATACAACGGCACTACGTTAAATACCCTTTTTGCTCAAAGAACTAATCTATTGCGCCCGAGTTTTCTTCGTATGATTCGTGAGATTTTACGATTTAATCGCCTTGCCCCGCTAAAACTGTCCGCCCCGAGTGACCAAACATTAGGACAATATTTGAGCCAAAACGGCTATAGTGAAAATTTTACCAAGAACTATTTAATTCCTATGGGCGCGGCAATTTGGTCAACAGATCCTGCCCTGATGCTTAATTTCCCGGTGGATTTTTTTATTCAGTTTTTTCATAATCACGGAATGCTATCCGTCGAAAATCGGCCCCAGTGGCGTACGATACGCGGGGGTTCCGCTCGCTATGTAGAGAAACTAACGGCGCCATTTCGAGATCGGATTCGACTGAGTAGCCCAGTAATACAGGTACGTCGCTATAAAGACGGGGTTGGCATTTGTCAGCAAGGGTTAATGGAAGAGAGATTTGATGCCGTATTTTTAGCGTGTCACGCTGATCAGGCATTAACGATGCTCAGTGACCCGAGCCCTTTAGAAAAAACGGTGATGGGAGCCTTTACCTATCAAAAAAATGAAGCCCTATTGCACACAGACATCCGGAGCCTGCCCCGTAACAAGCGAGCCTGGGCGGCATGGAATTATGAAGTGCCAATTTCACCTCTAGCGCAAGCCACACTCACTTATAACATGAACATATTGCAATCGCTACGCTCGCAATATACATTTTGTGTGAGTTTAAACCCGACCCACGCGATCGATCCGCAAAAAGTGATCCGACGCATCACTTATCATCACCCTCTTTTTACTCCGCAGGCTGTAGCGGCACAGTCTCGACAAAAAGAAATAAATGGCCTGAATCGCACCTATTATTGCGGGGCATATTGGCGCAATGGTTTTCACGAAGATGGGGTTCAAAGTGCAATGAATGCCGTAGAACATTTCAAGCTTATAGAACATGCATAGTGCGATCTTTGAGGGTCATCTAAGACATCGTCGTTTTACGCCCCGAGAGCATGAATTTGAATACCCCTTGTTTTTGATGTATGTAGATTTAGCAGAATTGGATGTTCTTTTTCAAAACCGTTGGTTTTGGTCCACCCATCGGTTTGCGCTAGCGCAGTTTGATCGAACGGATCATATGGGAAATCCCCAAGAGCGCCTAGATCAAACGGTGAGAAACTGGGTGCAAGCTAAAACGGGCAGTCGTCCTGAGGGGCCGATTCGCTTACTGACCCATTTGAGATATTTTGGTTATTGCTTTAATCCGGTTAGCTTTTACTACTGTTTTAAAGCCGATGGATGCTCACTGCATTGTGTGGTGGCAGAAGTCAATAATACGCCGTGGGGTGAGCAACATTGTTATGTGTTACAGGAGCCACTCGCACCGTTGTCTGATCTTTACTACCGATATCAATCTTTAAAATGTATGCATGTCTCACCGTTTTTGCCGATGCAACTCTTATACGGTTGGGGCTTTAGTCTGCCTGGCGAAGATTTGAATGTACATATGGTATTGCAAGGACTAGAGACAGATGTAGCACTGGCTGGAAAAAAAATGTTTGATGTCACGATGCGACTAAAAAGGCAGTCGATTAATGGCCGTGCCTTGGCTCGCATACTGCTAAAATATCCTTTTATGACATTACAAGTGATGGGGGCAATTCATTGGCAAGCGCTACGATTATGGCTAAAAGGCGTTAATATTTTTACGCACCCTCAAAATAAAAGTTAGCCTTAAATGACAGTGAGTCCAATAGTGACTGAGTCTGGTTTATTCTTTATTAAGCGATCGAGCACAAGCTAAAGGCGTTTAATCCCGTGATAGATTTAAAAAATGCTGCCAAATTACCTAAACCCCATTTTCTAGATGGTATAGCGAAAGCGGCGGTACATTCCCGATTAAAAAATTTGCGATTGGGACGGCTGCAGTGGACTGAGGGGGACCAATCCTACAGCTTCGGCGAACTATCGGAGCGCTGCACCCTGTCGGCATCGGTCACGGTCACTGACGCTCGCTTATATAGTGAAATGGCCTTTGGGGGATCAATTGGCGCCGGCGAAGCGTATATGTACGGTTATTGGCAGACGGATGATTTAGTAACACTCTTGCGTATTTTGTTACAAAACCGTGATGTGGTCGATGGGATGGAAAAAGGCTTGGCACGTTGGGCTCAACCGTTTGAGAAAACGATGCATTGGATATCTCGTAATACACGGCAAGGTAGCCGAAGAAATATTCAGGCCCACTATGATTTGGGGAATGCTTTTTTTAAGTTATTTTTAGATCCCACCCTAATGTATTCGAGTGCTTTTTTTGAGCATTCCCAGATGACGCTGGAAGAAGCATCGGTGGCGAAGTTAGATCGAATTTGTAAAAAATTACAACTAAATGCGGGCGATCGAATTTTAGAGATTGGTACGGGTTGGGGAGGATTTGCGCTGCATGCAGCGACCCATTATGGTTGTCACGTGACGACAACCACGATCTCACAAGAGCAACATGACCTAGCTCGTGAGCGAATTGGCAAGGCAGGATTAGAAGGTCAGATTACACTCTTATTAAGCGATTATCGTGATTTGCAGGGTCAATATGACAAGCTCGTTTCCATTGAAATGATAGAGGCCGTAGGACACGCTTATTATGATACCTACTTTAAAAAGTGTAGTGATTTGTTAAAACCAGCGGGTCAAATGTTGCTTCAAGCGATTACGATTGCTGATCAACGATATGAAAAAGCAAAAAATGCGGTTGATTTTATTCAACGCTATATTTTTCCCGGTAGCTGCATTCCTTCAGTGGGTAGTATTTGTGACGCATTAACGCGGGTAACCGATATGAAACTTTATCATTTGGAGGATATTGGTCCCCATTATGCGATGACCTTACGGCAATGGCGCCACAATTTTATGCAGGCCTTAAGTGCAGTCAGATCGCAGGGCTATAGCGAGTCCTTCATAAGGATGTGGGAGTTTTATTTTGCTTACTGTGAGGCGGGTTTTATGGAGCGCGTCATAGGGGATGTTCAAATGCATCTTGTTAAACCTCAGGCCCGTCCCGAGGTGGTCACTTTTGCTTGGCCGAGCCAGAACAATGTAGGCCATGAAAACGCATAACTGTATACAAAATCGTTTTTAAAAAACTAAAAAGATAAAAATCCATGCCACTATTACAACGCTCTGGGGAGCCGGACTTACACTACCTCATTGATGATTTTACTGATCCTTGGCGTAATGCACCCTATTTGTTTTTACAACATGGTTTTGGACGGTCCGGTCAATTTTGGTATAGCTGGGTGCCTTATTTATCACGTTGGTTTAAAGTAGTACGCCCCGACGTGCGGGGTCTTGGACGTTCCTCAGCAGACTTTGATCTTGAAAAAAACTTTACCGTTGAAAAATGTATTGATGACCTGCACGCTTTAATCAGCCATTTAGGAGGAGGCCCCGTACACTATTGTGGCGAGTCCATGGGGGGGATATTAGGTTTGGTATTAGCGGCAACATATCCACAATTGCTGCGGTCGCTTTGTTTGGTCTCGACCCCAGTACATTTGAATGATAAGACTAAGGCTACCTACGCTTTAGGACATGAGTCAGAATCTCAAGCACAAAAATCCATGGGAATGAAGGCATGGGTTGCTGCCACGAATCGTACGACCCGTTTCCCCGCGCACGCAGACCCTCAGTTATTACTATGGTATGAGCAGGAGTTTGAAAAAAGTAACCCTCAAGTTCAACAGACCATGAGTCAAGTATTGCATCGCACCAGCGCTTTATCTTATTTGGCTAAAATCAAAGCGCCCGTGTTGGGTTTATATCCTTCTAAAGGGCCCATTACCAGTGAAGAACAGATGCGCTTATTGAAAGAAAATATTCGAGATTTGAAGCTTATCCATTTGCCTTCTGATTTTCATAAAATACAACTCATGTTCCCGCAGACTTGTGCTAACCATCTTTTACACTTTATAAGTGCTATCGATGGCAGCGTTTGTCATGAAGCGTAGCGAACACAAACCGTACGAGTCGTGCTGAAACGATTTATGGTTATGAACCGCGATGTCTTTTATTTTTTTCCGACAGTATTCAAATTTCTACTGACTATTGGGATGGGATTGTTCAGTATTGCGGCAACCCTGGCGGCAGACCATGTCCTTTCATCACGGTCGGTGGATTTTCCTATAAAGCCCATCCGATTCATTGTGCCTTTTCCGGCAGGCGGACCCCGTGATGCACAAGCGCGATTATTAGCCGGCCCCCTGACGGCGCGCTGGGGTCATCCAGTCGTGGTTGATAATAGAGCGGGTGCTAACGGCATCATAGGACTGGATGCGGCGGCAAAATCCATCCCAGATGGTTACACCGTCGTCATGATTTCACTGGGGTTTGCACTAGGCCCTAGTTTATCGATTAAGCTACCCTATGATACGCTTCAGGACTTTACTGCCATTGGCCCCTTAAGTCGTGGCCCAGGACTTTTGGTGGTTCACCCTTCTTTGCCTGCTCACTCTGTCAGGCAATTGATTGACTACAGCATAAAAAATCCGCAAGCCCTTAATTTTGGCTCCGCGGGCAATGGTTCGCCGAGTCATCTGGCGATGCAATTACTACAGTTGATGAGTGGGGCTCGATTGACTCATGTGCCTTATAAAGGTATGGCGCCAGCAATCAATGATGTGGTCTCGGCACAGATTCAGTTAAGTCTACCCACGATTACGGCGGCCCTGCCCTTTGTGAGCTTGCAACGTTTGCGTGCTTTGGCGGTGAGTGGCAGCGAGCGCTCTGCCATGCTACCTGCGATACCGACAATAGCGGAGGCAGGGGTGGAAAATTTTGAGGCAACAAACTGGTATGGCGTGGCTACTGCAGCGCATACGCCGCTGGACCGCATAAACCAACTGAATAAAGCGATTGAAGCCGTGCAGGCAACCGATGAAATGAAACAAAAATTGTATCAAATGGGGTTAGATTCTTTTTCGGGCTCTGCCAGAACGTTTGATGAATTTGTGCGTGCAGAAGTCAAAAAATGGGCGACGGTGGTTAAAAAGGCCAGACTATGAAAGGGGCAAGAAAAAAATTAAGAAGAAGATTGTGTGATCACCTGATCCCAAATCGGTAATGCTCTTTTAGAAAAAGGTTGGTTCCAATACTGGGCTTGGCTTTGATCGATGATCTTAACCGGTAGTAGGATTTGTCTGGGAACGGATTCATCACTAAGGAAACGTAATGCTGCTTCAGTGGCGAGGGCGGCTAAACCCATTGCGTCAAAATTAGCGGTCGCGAGTAAGGTGCCTTGTAAAAGAGCGCTAATCGCGGTCGGTACTGCATTAACTCCGACAATGGGACAACAAGGTCTTTGGTGTTGTTTTAAAGCATCTATGGCGCCTAAGGCCATGGCGTCATTGGCTGCTAAAATGGCATCGAAGGCGATGTTTTTATTGAGCCAATGACTAAACACCGCTTGGGCAGTATCTTGTAAAAATTCACCTTGCAATTGTGCAATCCACTGTGCGTTAGGAAAGCGTTGAAGGGCGAGCTCAAATCCTTGTAGTCGGTCACGGCCACTGATTGAACCGGCGGTACCTTGAAGCACGACTATACGGGCAGACAAGGGCAGGCGTGACAATAAATACTGGGCAATATTTTGGCCTAAGGCTACATCATCGGCACCGACATGACAGATCACCTGACCGCCGAGTAATCGATTGATAAAAGAAAAAAC
>CAITMU010000061.1 GCA_903893565.1 uncultured beta proteobacterium
GATCCGACAGTGAACAATAGACTCGCTAGCCTGGGCGCAGAACGGGTTGGCAGTACGCCGGAGGAGCACACCGCATTCACCAAGTCAGAGATCGCTAAGTGGATGAAGGTAACGCGCGACGCCCACATCCACCCCGAATAATTGTGTCTCTCATTTAGGGTCCACCCGTTTTTGAGGAAGGCACTTATTTTTATAAATCCACTTAAGATTCTAGGCGTCCTCCATTGATCGCTTACCTACAAACGATCGCAATGAATTGACTCCATTTTTAATGGTAACTACATTCTTTTGACATGGCGCGGTCGCCCTTGGCAACAAGTCGCGCGGTTGTTCCCACTTACTCCAGTGGTTCCAGCCGAATAATGGATGCCGTGTGTGTGGCGCCCACCCAAAAATTAACCACCTTCGAGCTATTGTCCCCGTATGAGCGGCGCATATTAGTTTCGTTGGGCAGTAGATAGGGTGTGATCTCACCAGTTTTGGGATTGAGGCGCACTACACGGTCGGCATACTCAGTCGATGCCCAAGCTTCACCGTTTTTGTCTGACCACACATCGTAAGCATAGTATTGCGGAATGCCCAAAGACCAGGTCTGGAATTTCTCGGTCTTAGGATCAAACATGGCCACGTGATCCGTTTTATTCAGCGCGACCCACAAGCGATCTTGTTTATCTATCATGCCACGACGTGGCGCAGTGTCTTTCATCGGCGTTTCAAACAGTTTAATTTCCCCCGTTTTGGCGTCAATTCGACCGATGTGCTCGCGCCCAAACACCGTGAACCAACCGTTGTTTTTTGAGTCCGACAACACCTGATAGATATTGGGCCGTGGAAATGTAAATGGCTCAAAACGTTCCCATTTGCCGCTGGCGATATCAACGCGTAGCAGCGTCCACTCCCCATTGTTGTTAACCCACACCTTGCCATCAACCTTGTGGTTTTTCGGGTTCATAAAAAGTAACTCCACGTGGTCAGCGTCAAACTCCTTGGCCAGCGGGAAGGTCACGAATTTCTCAGTCTTGCGATCAAATTTCTGGATGGCATTTTGCAATCCATTCCCCATCCATAAGTTTTCATCTTCATCAAACTGCAGATCGAGCACGCCTTTGTTGCGCGTGGGCTTGTTCACCGGGATGGCCCATTCCTTGATTTGCAATGTCTTCGGGTTCAGTCGGCCGAGTATTTGCTCGCCAAAACTGGCATACCACACCAGCCCTTGGGAATCGACAATGACATCATGCGGCTGGCGAGTGCGTGCAGGCAGGTCATATTCCGTGTAAATAACGCGCGTGGCCTTGCCGCTCGGTCGCGGCAGCGTTTTAAACGGATACGACCACGTGGGGCCTTTATTCAGATTAATACTGCTGAGGTATTGCGCCTGCTGTTGCCGGGCTTGCTGCAACTGCGCTTGTCGTTCGGGGGTCATCGGGCCCCCACCCATCCGCTTCAGCGGATTCGGTTGCAGCATCAGCGGAAACGAACTGGGCGCATGTTGAGACATGCGTTGCAGCACCCCCATAAGCGCTTCGACATCATATTGAGTTCTCATGATGCGCTCGTAGGTGTGACAATGATTGCAGCCACGGATTGACGCCTTTTGGGCTTCGGTGCCGGGGATGCTCATCAACCATTCGGAATTGGTGAGCTGCGTTGCCATTTCATCCGTGCTGGCCTTGCGCAGCTTAAGATCGACGGAAGTCGATTTTTGCGGTTGAATTTCCACCGCGGCGGGATTTTCTAAGGCGTATCCCACTGCTCGGATGCGCATTGTATATTTTCCCGGCTCCAGACGCGCCGAAGGAAATTGATAGCGCCCCTGAGGATCCGTCACCACCGTGGTTGTGATGATAGCGCCTGCGCGCTTGGCGCTGACCAACACGCCTTCCATCGGCTCCCCATCTAGCGAGCTGACAAGACCACTGAGTGCTGCACCGGTGGTTTGTGCCTGGGCTGAACCCAGGCCCTGGAGAAATAAAATAACTGCAATGCTTGCGCCGAGCTTGCGCCCAAAGCCTCTCCTCAACATGATCTGCCCTCCTGCGATACCAATGAATGGTAGGTTTTTCTTATTTTGACGCTTAAGGTAATCTTATGGGCGCTTCTATGAACCCGGGTTAAAAACCGGCGATTCGCCTCTTGATTCTGAGATCTTACACTTTTTGCGTTTAGATACAATTTTTTCGGTTTGTTGAGTCGTTTTTGAGTGTATATCAGACCCTTTGGGGACTCATTTGGGACTCATTTTGGACTCATTTCAGCCTTTCTCATGCTGCTAGGGGGATTTTGCCCCTTGAATCTGTGCTGAAGCGCCAAAACCGTTAATCTCTCGACCAATTTTCATCCCCTATCCAATGGCAGTATTACAAAGCGATAATTATTTTTCCTTAACTCTAGTAACGATAAGTGCTGGCCATTACCGAGCCACATAAAAAAATTTCTTCAGTTCCAGGGCTGAAACGAAAATGTGTCGCCATATAAATAGCTTGATACTTAAAGGTTTGGTTTTTACAGACATAAGAGATGATCACGCCTAATACCGATTTAGGCCTTTTAAATACTGGGAAATTATCATGCGTTTTTGTTACACCAAACCCTATAAGATTTCAGTTATTCGTTCTTTGATCGAATAATAAATTTCTTACAAAACTAGTTAATATGGGAAGCTTGAAATAATCACTAAGATAGTTTTTCCAATGATATAAAGCACTAAAAGGTATATACCGTAAACTACCCCCAACCCAATGTAACCTACCGCTGTTTATCGCCCTAGGCCTAACGATAAACCCAAATCCAAGATAATTTTCCGGCGACAAACCTCAGACCCCTTGAAATATGCTCGGTTAAAGTCGTATTCTTGACCACCACAATCAACATCAATATTAATCTAGGCTTTAGCTCGCCTTTCTAGACCTAAATCACAAAACAACGACCGCTCCCCTACGTTACTATCCAGATCCCATTGAAAAACCTTAACTGTTTGTATTATGAAAAGTAAAGACGACGCGCTCGCCCCCCCACCACACACGCCAATGATGCAACAGTATTGGCGCATCAAACAAGAGCATCCCGATAAGCTACTTTTCTACCGGATGGGGGATTTTTATGAGCTATTTCATGAAGACGCCGAACGAGCGGCTCGTCTGCTTGATATCACACTCACCACCCGAGGGGCCTCAGCCGGGGTCCCCATAAAAATGGCGGGTGTACCTTATCATGCTAGCGAACAATACCTAGCTAGGCTCGTTCGCCTCGGGGAATCCGTGGCTATTTGTGAACAAATCGGAGACCCTGCTCTTAGTAAGGGGCCTGTAGACAGAAAAGTCGTTCGCATCATCACACCAGGCACTCTCACCGATTCAGCACTCCTTGACGATAAACAAGACAATATCCTACTGGCTATTCATCGATCCACAGACACGCTGGGCCTCGCTTGGCTGTCTCTCGCCTCGGGTCGTTTTGCTATTATGCAAACCCCTTGGGTCAATCTAGAAGGAGAAATTGAAAGATTAAAGCCTGCCGAAATCCTCGTCTGCGAATCCATTGCCTCACAAAGTCTGCCCTCTTTTAAACAACCCACACGAACCCTACCTGCTTGGCACTTCGAATTTCAAACAGCCAAAAGAAATCTTTGTGAACAATTAGGCACTCTTGATCTCACCGGTTTTGGAGCAGAATCGTTGCCCATCGGAGTCGGTGCAGCCAATGGCCTATTGCACTACGTCAAAACCACCCAAGGCGCGGCAGTCGCGCATTTAAAAGTATTATCGGTGGAACACTCCGGGTATTGGCTGCGCATGGACCCAGCCACCCGTCGTAATTTAGAAATTACGGAAACCATTCGCGGGGAGACAGCCCCCACCCTCATTTCACTATTTGATCAATGTGCCACCGGTATGGGTAGTCGCATGCTACGCCATTGCTTGCACCATCCTTTTGCTGATCCCACTATCCCTCAAGAACGACAAGCCGCCGTCGCAGAACTGATTGCAGAGCACGTTTACGAAAGCCTTCATGAAAAACTGCGCTCAGTCGTTGACGTTGAACGCATCACCGCACGCCTAGCCCTTAAAAGCGCTCGTCCGCGCGACCTTTCGGGCCTACGTGAAAGCTTGAATCTACTTCCCGTATTGCAACAATCCTTAGTCAGATTACACAGCCCTTGCATGAACGTCATAAAAACCGCAATCCTACCTCAAGACGCTTTGTGCCTACTCCTCACTCAATCAATAAGGGAGCAACCGGCTACGGTCATTCGCGAAGGAGGCGTCATTGCCGATGGCTTTGATAGTGAACTGGATGAACTACGAGCGCTACAAAACAATTGCGGCGAATTCTTACTCGATCTTGAAGTGCGAGAAAAAGCTCGCACAGGCATTAGTACACTCAAAGTCGAATTTAATCGAGTACATGGTTTTTATATCGAAGTCTCCCGTGCCCAAAGCGATCAAGTCCCCGATGACTATCGTCGTCGACAGACCCTCAAAAATGCCGAGCGTTACATTACCCCAGAGTTAAAAACCTTTGAAGATAAAGCCTTATCGGCTCAGGATCGCGCCCTAGCACGTGAAAAAATGCTGTATGAAAAACTCCTCATCGACCTTGCCCCGCATATCGAAACGCTACAAAAACTGGCCTCAGGATTAGCTCAATTAGATTTACTGTGCAACTTTGCAGCCCGTGCAGTAGAACTACATTGGACCTGCCCACAATTTTGCAAAGAAAGACTGATTGAAATTACGGCTGGACGCCACCCCGTGGTTCAAGCCCAGGTCCCGGCCTTCATTCCCAATCACACCGATCTGTCGGTATTCCGTCAGATGTTACTCATCACCGGGCCCAACATGGGAGGCAAATCAACCTATATGCGTCAAGTCGCCCTCATCGTGCTGTTAGCCCATTGTGGCAGCTACGTGCCCGCACAGACGGTACGCTTAGGGCCTATCGATCAGATTTTTACCCGTATCGGTGCCGCAGATGATCTTGCTGGGGGACGATCCACTTTTATGGTCGAAATGACCGAAGCCGCCTACATCCTGCACCATGCCAGCGCCAATAGTCTTGTGCTGATGGATGAAATTGGCCGGGGCACCTCGACATTCGATGGACTGGCATTAGCCTGGGCCATTGCACAGCACTTAATTGAAAAAAATCAATCTTACAGCTTGTTTGCGACTCATTATTTTGAATTAACCGAACTCGCCACACATTTTAAAAATGTCGTCAATGTGCACTTTGACGCTGTTGAACACAAAGACCATATTGTTTTTTTACATAGCATAGAAGAAGGCCCTGCCAGTCGTAGTTATGGCTTACAAGTGGCTCAACTAGCCGGCGTGCCAGCAAGCGTCATCCGCGCCGCCCGTCGTAATCTTCATCAACTCGAAACCCAACATCAGGCAAACCAACCTCAAGGCGATTTATTTTTAACGGCTGAAACACAAAACCCAGAACCCCAATATAGTCCCCCGCACCCTGTGATCAAAACCCTGAAAAATATTCAACCCGATAGCTTAAGCCCCAAGGAAGCACTCGATTGGATTTATCAAATGCGTAAGATGATCGATTCGACAGAACTCTAAAATAGAACTCACACCGCTTAGCAGCGGGAGTCCTATCAGAGTGGGCCCCATGCCGTTCTAGTGATGATGGTGGCCGTGCGGTCCATGCACGTGACCATGCGTTAACTCTTCGTCCGTGGCTAAACGCACCTCTGAGACAACGCAGTGAAAGTTTAATACCTGTCCAGCCAAAGGATGGTTAGCATCCACCACTACCTTACCATCGGCAATATCCGTAACGGTAAACACCTGCGTTTCGCCTTGGCTATCGGTGCTTCCTTCAAACTGCATTCCGACATTCAACTCTGCAGGAAATTTATCTCGCGTCTCAATTTTAACCAGTTCCGCATCATATTCGCCAAAGGCATCAGTGGGCTGCAAACGAACCTCACAACGCTCGCCCACTTGTTTGCCTTCAAGGGCTTTTTCCACCAAGGGAAAAATACCGGTATACCCACCGTGCAAATAGACCAAAGGACTATCGGCTTTTTCAATTAACTGGGCATCTGCATCAAACAACTCATACGTCAGACTGACCACCGTATTGCGTGCAATTTTCATTTTGATTATCCTTTAACCCATCCTAAAAAAACCATTCTGCCAACGATTATTTTCCAAAAGCAAACGTTGGCGTTGAGTAAAAACGCGGCTCACTTCCTATGTCCCCGACCCCAAAAAGGCGGATACATACACTATCCCAAAAAAAACACACTCATTGGGAACAGGCCTTAATAGACATTGGACCTATAAGACATAGGAAATAAAAAAAGAGGCGATCAAAACCGAAGAGGCTTCATACCCCAGTAACATTGTATCAATTGGTCGTGCATCGGGAAACTGCAAAAAATGCGACTCACGTGTCGAATTAAAAAACTAGCGTCCCTGTTTTCTATTGACTCTACCTTTTAATGTCGAGGGATTCCAATGAGATTTGAAGTCATCATTTTTTCGTTGACCCTGAATTGAAAAAGCGCACAATAGCCAGAACTGGGAAAATGATTCCTGAGTTAACGCTTTCCTCCTCCCCCCCTTCAATCTCCAAAGAAACGGTTTTCTTATAGACCATGAAGCACCCATGAATCTAGCCCATAAAAAAAACTCTAAAAAACATCATCCCATGTCATTTAAAAACATACTCGCCCCACTGTCCCCCAAAACGTTTATATCCGACTACTGGCAAAAAAAATCCCTCTTTGTCCCTCAGGCTGGGCCTGATACACAGGATTGGCTGAACCGCCAAAAGTTATTTGAATTGGCTCAATTGGACAATGTTGAGTCTCGACTCATCACTCAACTCAACGGCCAATTTACGCTCACTGTGGGCCCTTTTACTCGACAACAATTGGCGCGCCTACCCAAACGTAACTGGACCCTGCTGGTTCAAGGCGTTGAGCAATACTGCCCGGAAGCCCACAGTGTGCTTCAGCGCTTTGATTTTATTTCTCATGCACGCCGAGATGATCTCATGGTGAGTTACGCTGTTCCCGGCGGCGGGGTGGGCCCACACTTTGATAGTTATGATGTATTTTTACTCCAAGGTCTGGGGGTACGGAATTGGCAACTCAGCGCACAAAAGGACTTGCGTCTTGTTAAGAACGCCCCCCTTCGCATATTGAAACACATGGTGAGCGAACAACAATGGGAGGCAAAAGAGGGGGATTTATTGTATGTGCCGCCACGCTATGCGCATCATGGGATCGCCAAAACCGAATGCGTGAGCTTATCTATCGGGTTTAGGATACCCAGCCACCAAGAACTAGGACAGGCTTTTCTTGACTCCTTACAAGACCACTTAGCACTAGAGGGCATGATCGAAGACCCTGATCTAGTATGGCAGTCTCACCCTGCCGAACTACCCGATTATCTCCTCAAAAAATTCACCAAAAGCTTGAACAAAATTCGATGGACTGATGCTGATATTCGTCAATTTACCGGTTGCTACCTAACAGAGCCTAAAACGTCTGTCGTTTTTACTCCTGCCTCACAGAGGTTGGGCTTAGCTCGTCTTGAACAAAAGATAAAAAAACACGGCATACGCTTAGCGCTGTCCACCAAAATGCTCATTGCTGGCAATACGGTTTTCATTAACGGGGAAGCCCATCGGCTAAATGCAAAAGATCGAAAAATGGTATTAATGCTTGCCGATCAGCGTGAAAGCCCCCCCTTTAGCCCCACCCAGGCCACACTGATGCTTTTTCAACAATGGTATCGAGCCGGTTATCTACATCTGTAAAGTCGTAGGCCCTTTTTCAATCTTTAACGGCACATTTATTTGTCATGAAAATGACTTAAATCAGCCTAATTTCGTGTTTAACTAAGTTGAGAATATTTTTTATAGACAGTCCTTTCGAATTAAGTTAATATTCGGCAGGCCTAGAGCTTACGGCGGGTCAGATTTTACCGTCAAAAAGCCACTGGTTTTTTTGTTGGAAAGAAATCGGACTTAAGCCGAAATCTTGAAATTAACTTTTTTTCACCTTCGAAGGGAATTAAAAATGAAATACTCACTTATCCTCGCAGCTTTCTTGGCACTTGGTTTAACCGCTTGTGGCGAAAAACCCGCACCTAAAGTTGAAGCACCTGCAGCTGCTCCGGCTCCTGCTGCTGAAGCCCCAAAAGCTGAAGCTCCTGCTGCTCCCGCTGCTGAAGCTCCTAAAGCTGATGCTCCTAAAGCAGAAGCCCCAAAAGCTGACGAGAAAAAGAAGTAATCTTTTTATCTCACTAAAAAACCAGTCCCTGCGGACTGGTTTTTTTTCACCTTTTTTTCTCAATCACTGAGCCATTTTTGCTCTAGCCACGCTCTAGCCACTATTAGGCAGGCCTCTTTTAGTGAATTTCCCGCCAATCAAACCCCTCGTCTTGACTGGCCACGCCAATCCAGTGCTCCTCACATCCTAATACGCGCGCCAAGGCCTGCTGGGCTAAAGACGCAGAATTATTTTGCTTAGACAAATGCGCCGCAATGACATGCTGCAAACGCGATCGCTCTCCGATCACCGAACGCAATAAATCAGCCGCCGCCTGATTATCCAAATGTCCTAATCGTCCCGAGATTCGCTGCTTTAAAGAATTCGGATAATGACTGGCCATTAAACGGCTCAGATCATGATTGCACTCCAATACCAAGGCATCGACCTCACGTAACATCGCCTCAATATGCGGGGTCGAGGTGCCGGTATCCGTTAATACTCCCAGAGCTCGCTGACCATCAGTAAAAACAAATTGCGTCGGCTCTCGCGCATCATGGGGCACTGGGAAAGGCAACAATTGTAAATCACCCACCGGCCACGGTAAGTGACTGTCGATGATCTTAACGTTCACCCCATTCCATTTTTCACCGCCGCTCGCAACCCAAGTGCCATGGGTTAATAGCACCGGCAATTGATACTTACGGGCGAATCGCTGAACCCCACCCACATGATCCTCATGCTCGTGAGTAACCACAATGCCCGCTAACTCTTCGGGTTTTAATGCCACTTTTTGTAACCGTCGAACTACCTCAGCCAAACCAAAGCCACAGTCCAACATGAGTCTCGTCTTACCCGCCTCAACCACTAGCGCATTGCCTTCGCTACCACTGCCCAAACTAGTAAATCGCATAGTCAATCGAGAACTGGAAAAACCCAAATACAAAAACCATTGCGTACCCCTGATCGATCAATAAAACGTAAAACTACCTATCTTAATTGATCATAGAGCAACCCTAATATTCGGATCACGGTATCCGATTTTTCTGGCTGCCCCTCCTTATTCAACACCTTGACCTCGGCCCCTGTTGGGGTCGATCTGACTACCACCTGGTATTGCTCATTTTTCTTAACGTCCTTATTTCCCCAAAACTTCAAAGAACTCATCGTCTTGGAAAAAAGACCCTGCTTGTCATCTGCTTTTTTTCCGTCCGCTTCAGGATCTATATAGCGCACAAAATATATTCCCTTACTACGATCTCGATCCTCAACCGTAAATCCCACGCGATCTAGCACCAAACCCACCCGCCGCCATGCACGATCAAAAGGATCCACTAAGGTGAGTAATTCTTGCTGTTTGACAAAGGTGGCCTTAGGTAATTCTGTCTGCTGGGCTAACACAGGCTTTTGATTCGGCGCTTCCTTCGCCCCTAATCGCTTCATGAGAAGGGCGAGCATTTCTGCTTCCGCATCAGGATTAGAGGGACGGGCTTGCCAACGGAATTGATTAGTTAACGAGTTGACCAACATCTCTTCCAACTCTTGGTGAGAAATGTAAATCTCTGTCATTCCGTTGGACGCGCCACGCTCCAGTCGTAACCGGTATTTATGACGGTTCCCATTCACATAGGTGCTATCTAAAAAACGACCCAGGTATTTATGCAAAACACCATCATTCACTTTACGTGGCGTTTCAGACCAATCGGTTTCAATCACCCCCGCTTCGGGTAATTCTTTATTAATCACATAGCCCATTTCTTGCCAAAAATCTTTTATCACAGGCCACAACTGCTCAGGCTCCGCCTTCACCACCAACCAACGCTGGGATCCGGCTCGTTCGATACTCACATCCACCTGCTTAGGTAAAACAGTGCTCTGGGACTGGCTCTGCGACCCAGATCCCTGACCCTTGCTGGTTTCGGAATAAGTGGCACTACCGCTACGGTTGGTTGCGGGTATTTGAAATCGATCATCGACGGCTGGACGGATCAAATCCGGAGGCACATCCAAGGGCTGGATTTTGCCCGTTGATTTGTAATCAATTTTCTTTGTGGGAATCTCCACCGAACTACATGCCGCCAACCCCACCGCGACCACAAAACCACCAACGAAACGCCTCACCCACAGATGTTGCATAAAAAAACCTCGTTATCACAAATGACGACTAAAACGCTATGCCCGCTTGCCGCATAGCTGCACGTAATGCATCAAAACAACTGGCCGATAAAGGGGTCAATGGCAAACGAATTGCCGCCTGAGACAACCCCATTTGCTGAACAGCCCATTTCACCGGAATCGGATTGGCTTCACAAAAAAGATATCGGTGTAAACCCATCAATCGATCATTCACGGCTCTAGATTTCACCAAATCCCCAACCAAAGCAGCCTGACACATCTCGTGCATCGCCTTGGGCGACACATTTGCCGTCACCGAAATAACACCATCCCCGCCCAACAAGATGGAAGCCATTGCGGTCGCATCATCGCCGCTAAAAAACAAAAAGGACTTAGGCTTTAGTCGAATCAACTCTGCTGCTCTTTCCAGATTGGCTGTTGCATCCTTAATCCCCACAATGCCCGGCACCTTCGCAAGCCTTAATACTGTCTCATTTTGTAAGTCAGCCACCGTGCGGCCTGGAACATTGTAAAGAATTTGCGGGATATCAACGGCCTCAGCAATCGATTTGAAGTGTAAATACAAACCTTCCTGCGTCGGTTTGTTATAGTAGGGCACAACCGATAAACTCATATCGGCACCTGCTTTTTTCGCATAAGCCGATAGCTCAATAGCCTCACGTGTCGAATTAGCCCCCGTACCGGCAATCACCGGGATGCGTCGGGCTACATGCTCCACAGCCGTTTTAATCAATAAACAGTGTTCATCGAAATTAACCGTTGGCGACTCCCCAGTGGTTCCCACCACTACCACGCCATCAGTGCCTTCTGCGATATGCCAATCCAACAGTTTACGGAAGGCCCCTAAATCTAAAGAACCATCCTCATTCATAGGAGTAACAATCGCCACCACACTACCCCGCAACGATGCCATCTGTCTAATTTCCTTGGGTAAATGTCACAATAATAAAACTGAAAAAGGATATTGTATCCCAAAGAACGTGGGATTCGGGGACGAGCGAGACTTACAAAAGTGAAATGGGTCGGTTTTTGACGATACCCCGAATCTTTTCTCCCCCTGCACCCCCTAAGAAAGGGGACTCGGAATGAGCCCCATCAACCCTACCCCTCCCAGTGACCCTTTCAATAGTTTGCCGCCAATACTGTCTACTACTCCCAATAACACAGAATCCGAGCAAAGATTCCCCGCCCCCTGTCCGTCCATTCCAATCGCCCCCACCCGCCCCGCTCCTGCCACCCATAGCTTTAGGACATTTACCTCGCTTTTTGCTGTCGCGTGGTTTAGCGTTTGTAACTGATTTTATAGATGACCCCCGCGTAATCGTCCGATACCAACAGCGCCCCATCAGGCATCACCAATAGATCGGTGGGACGCCCCCAAAATTGTTCCGCTTCCAGCCAACCTTCAACAAAAGGCTCCCATCGAATCAATTTACCAGTGGCATCAAAAGACAATTGCATCAGATTAAACCCTGCTTTTTGAGTGCGGTTCCAAGAGCCATGCATCGCTACGATCAATCGATTTTTATAGTCTGGTGGAAACATTTTCCCCGTATAAAAACTCAACCCCATCGGAGAAGCATGCGCTTCAAACTTCACCGTAGGGGCTACAAATTCACCGCAGCCCCGTCCCTTACCATACACGGGATCAAGAATCTCACCTTGATGGCAATAGGGATATCCCATGTGCGCGCCCTTGCGATTGACTCGATGCAAGGTATCTGCCGGCACATCATCTCCCATCCAATCCCGACTTAATTGGGAAAACCACAACTCCTTACTAAGGGGATGAAAAGTAAGCCCTACGCTTTGCCTCACCCCCTTAGCCACTGTTTCAAGCACGCCGGTTTGAGGGTTGATTCGCACAATTTGCGCCTGTGTGTCCAAGGGGACACAAATATTGCAATCCGCCCCCAACCCTAAGTAAAGATTCCCATCCGGACCCATTGCTAGATACTTACCCGGCCCAAACTGCTCGGGAGGTAGGGCATCAAAAAGTACAGAAGGGGCGGGGGGCGTTTCTAAGGAATCTTCTATTTTTTCGTATTTGAGAATACTTTGCTGCTGCGCCACGTAAAGCCGACCCTCGGCAAAAACAACCCCAGTGGGACGATCTAAGCCAGTGAGTAATTTTTTTACTACGCGCTGCCCCTCTTTTTCTGTGACCGTGTATACCACCCCGGCATCACGACTACCAACAAAGAGCGTATTGTTAGCCCCCAGTGTCATGGAACGAGCCCCTGTCAAACCTTCAGCCCAAAGTTGAATGACAAAACCTGGGGGTAATTTCAAACGATCCAACTTGCCCGCAACACTTTGCCCCGAACTCGGGGGATAGGGAGCCAAGGCAGCGCTTAGCATCGATTCTGGCCTACCTTGCGCCCAGGGTGGGGGCGGGGGTGGGGCTAATGGGCGCTCAAGGGGGAAAGCCAAGGGTGCCGGCGCGACAAGCACCCCGGCATCATCCTCTGCATGAAGCCGAGCCGCCGGCATTGTCAAAACAAAAATCCCAAGCCACAGGCCAAACGGATAAAAAAAATTCAAAGCAACGGCCTTCCTAAAAAAACGGGAATAGGACAAACCCATTTACATCACCAATTCAATCAAATAAGGGCCATGGTGAGCCAGTCCCCGCTTAAATTGTAGCGCTAATTCATCCAAGGTTTGCGCCCTCCCGCTTTGCACCCCATAACCTTTAGCGATACTCACCCAATCCACACTCGGCCGATCCAAGGTGAGCATATCCATAGCATTACGCCCGGGTTGCCCACCCCCGACATTATTTAACTCACCTAATAGGATTTTATAAGCGCGGTTCGCAAAAATCACGATCGTAATATCCAAATTCTCCCTTGCCATCGTCCACAAAGCTTGTTGAGTATAAAGCGCACTACCATCGCCTTCGAGGGCAATCACTTTACGGTCGGGCGCCGCAATAGCCGCCCCCACTGAGGCAGCCAATCCCCAGCCAATCGAGCCACCCATGATGTTTAACCAATCATGCGGCCGTGCCCCCATCGTCGCCGCAGCAAACGCGCGCCCACTGGTCACCGCCTCATCGATCACGATTGCATTGTCAGGAATCAACACATTAAACAATACCCCTAACCCATCCAGGGTGACAGGTCCAGTGGGCAGTGGCACATCGTAGGTGGGGGCATTACAAAGGGGCAAACAGTCTACTGCCCCGAGTTCTATCGCCAGGGCCTGCAACGCTGACTCTAAATCCTCTTCAGCCTTGGCAACCGTTATGACCTCACACGCCTCGGAAACTAACACGCTTGGTTTGCCCGGGTAGGCAAAAAAAGAAACCGGTGACTTTGCACCCACGAGCACGAGGTGGGTAATATCTTTTAATAACGCCAATGCATTGTCCACAACAAAGGGTAACTGGCGCACGGGCACACGTCCTGCACCCCGTTCCATACGAGCATTGTTGTATTCGCTCATCAATTGACAACCCGTTTTAGCAGCAATCCGCCCCGCCCACTCTAAGGCCTTGCCCCGTAGCGCAACATTACCGAGTAATAACATGGTGCTTGCGCCCTGCTCAAGCGCTTTTGCCCCTTGCTGCACACAGTGCTTCGTCACTGACAGGCGCTCTGCCACAGGCAAGGCAGCGGCCACGGCATCGGCTTCACCCCAAGCCGTATCGGCAGGCAATATCAAGGTTGCAATTTGTCCCGGCGCCTTGCGCGCAGCGGCCACAGCCAGCGCCCCATCGGAGGCAATCGTTTTAGAAGATCGGGAGGTCTTAACCCAATCGGACATAGGTCGAGCCACCCCCTCAATATCAGCAGTAAGCGGGGCATCATATTGGATATGGTAGCCGGCATGCTCTCCGACAACATTCACAATGCCTGAACGTGCTTTTTTGGCATTATGTAAATTCGCTAATCCATTGCCTAATCCAGGCCCCAAATGCAACAAAGTGGCCGCCGGCTTCCCGGCCACTCGGTAATAGCCGTCAGCTGCCCCGGTGACAACTCCTTCAAATAAACCCAGAATACAACGCACCCCTTCAACCCGGTCTAATGCCGATACAAAATGCATTTCTGATGTTCCCGGATTGGCAAAGCAGACGCTGACCTCCGCGTTGAGCAACGTACGAACTAAACTTTCCGCTCCATTCATGTACTTTCCTTTTTATTTTTAAGTGCAATGCAAACTATCAAGCGAGCTCAACCCCCGATATATTGAGCCCCCATTTAATACAGCCATACAGTCCTCCTTGCCCCCTCGACTAATCTGCCCGCGCACCCGAGGCCTTGACAACTTTTTCCCATTTAATGTTTTCACTTTTCATGAAACTCACAAAATCCTCAGGAGAACTACCAATGGGCTCTGCTCCTAAAATCGCATAACGGCTCCGGACATCGTTGGAAGCTAACGCTTTTAGCGTAGCATTGTGAATTTTTGCAATCCTAGCCTTCGGGGTATTCAACGGTGCATACAAACCAAACCACAAATCAGCATCGTAGCCTGCGATACCGGCCTCAACAATCGTAGGCACATCGGGCAAAACCGGCGAGCGTTTGGAACCCGACAGTCCTAGCGCTCTGACACGTGCCTGTTTAATAAAGGGTAAGGCTGCAGGAGGCACATCAAATAGCACTTGAATCTGCCCAGCAATCATATCCGGATACACCAGCGCCGTACCCTTGTAGGGGATGTGAACCATATCAATGCCTGCTAACAACTTAAGCAATTCCCCAGACAGGTGAAATTGAGTGCCAATCCCAGAGGATCCAAAATTAAGCTTACCGGGCTGCGCCTTCGCCAAAGCAATGAGCTCTTTGATCGAATGGGCCGGCACCTGTGCGGCCACCATCAGCACATTAGGGGAGCTGGCCACCTCAGTGATGGGAGTAAAGTCGTGCAAAGGGTCATAGGGCTTTTTGCTGTACAGATAAGGACCAATCGCATGGGTGCTGGTGGTGCCCAAAATCAACGTGTAGCCATCAGCTGGAGCACTCACCGCCATTTTTGTGCCAATACTGCCCCCTGCACCGGGACGATTATCAACAATCACCTGTTGGAGAAAATATTCCGACAACTTTTGACTTAAAACACGCGCCAAGATATCGGTCGCACCCGCCACCGGGAAGGCCACAATCATCCGAACAGGCTTGGTCGGAAAAACATCAGCACTCAGTGCTTTATGGGAGGCCGTCGCAACCCATAATACAGTCGCTAAGCCTGCCAAGGAGACCCCACGAGACACCAACTTCACCGACTTACCTTCTTTCATTTTCATAGGCGACCCCAGATATTAAAACCCCAGATTAAACAACTCATAGCGTTAACGCGGTGACAAAGGCCTACAAAACCAGGGCCTGCATCAATTGAAATAATTTTGACTTTGACTCAAAACCAATCCCGGGCGTTTCATGTAAGCCCACATAGCCATTGTTGACCGGGGTATTATCGGCAAAGCCCCCAAAGGGCTGAAAGACATCCGGATAAGACTCATTGCCCCCTAGCCCCAAACCGGCCGCAATATTTAACGACATCTGATGCCCGCCATGAGGACAACAACGACGCGAAGACCAGCCGTTTTGCTTTAGCATTTGAAGAATACGTAAATACTCCACCAACCCGTATGACAAAGCGCAATCAAATTGCAACCAATCTTGCTCTGGACGCATCCCGGCATGACGAATCAAGTTACGGGCATCTTGCATAGAAAATAAATTCTCGCCCGTTGCCATAGGGTGCTTGTAGTGTTCGGCCAACTGCGCTTGCAATGCATAATCCAAGGGGTCACCTGCCTCCTCATACCAAAAAAGCTCGTAAGGCTCTAACGCTTTGGCATAGGCCACTGCCGTATTTAAATCAAAACGACCATTCGCATCCACCGCTACATGTTTTCCGTGCCCCACCAACTGGATCACGGCTTCAATGCGCTTCATGTCTTCAGACAGTGACTCGCCTCCAATTTTCATCTTTACCACTGAGTAACCCTGGTCCAGATATCGCTTCATCTCATCTTTCAAAGCCTGAAGATTTTTTCCCGGGTAATAATATCCACCCGCGGCATAGACAAAGACTTTGTCATCCACCTGCCCCTGGTTATAGCGCTGCGCCAGTAGGCGATAAAGAGGTTGCCCCTCAATCTTCGCTACCGCATCCCACACCGCCATATCCAGCACCCCCACCGCCACCGAACGCTCTCCATGTCCACCCGGTTTTTCATTCGCCATTAAAGTGTCCCAAATACGATGGGGATCGAGATTATTGGCCTCTTCGTTAAGCAGTGCGCCTGGAGGCGCTTGCATCAAACGGGGGATAAATCGCTCAGCCAATAAACCTCGCTGGGCATAGCGACCGTTAGAATTAAAACCAAATCCGACCACCGGCTTACCTTCTCGAATGACATCTGTGACAACGGCAACCACACTGGCCGTCATTTTAGAAAAATCGATGTAGGCATTTCGAATCGGGGAACTAATCGAAGCAACAGCAGAGTGAATGGCGACAATACGCATAAAGGTCCTTCTATAGCGAACAAAAGTGTCAGTTTATCGCGCGCATCAGCCGATGACTACCGTTATGCCTTAGTTTGCTAAAAACAACGCCACTATCCTAGGGTGGGTCTTAGCACTTAATCCATACGAGCCCCAGTTTTTTTAATCACCTTGGCCCATTTTTCGACTTCGCTTTTGATATGAGCGGCAAACTCCGCCGAGGTGCCGCCGACCGGTTCGACCCCGTTGTCGATGAGTCGCGTTCGAAGCGCGCTATCTTGCAGTAATTTATTGCATTCCTGGGTCCAACGCTCAACCACCCCTTGGGCTGTACCCTTTGGCAAAAGAGGTCCATACCAAGAAGTGGCCTCGAAACCGGCCAATCCGGCTTGAATCACCGTCGGATATTCTGGTGCTGCGACCGATCGGTTCGCACTGGTGACCGCTAACAAACGAACTTTAGCCGTTTTAACATGCGGCAAAATAGAAACTAAAGAGGTAAAACTCATCGACACCTCCCCAGAAAGCAACGCCACCAAACCAGGCGAACCGCCTTTGTAAAGGACGCTGGTCATATGGATTTGCGCCATATCCGAGAATAATTGGGCGGCGAGGTAGGTGCCACTACCCGAGGTAGCAAAGTTAATTAAATGAGGCTTTTGTTTGGCTAAAGCAATCAGCTCTTTTAACGTTTTGGCCGGCAAGGAGGGGTGTATGGCTACCCCATAAGGCACCATCACTAATTGAGCGGTCGGAGAAAAATCTTTTACCAAATCGTAACCCGGCTTAGCCGACAGGCTGACACCGACTGAATGAGAAACGCTCCCCCACAAAACGGTATAACCATCGGGGGGAGCGTGAGCCGCCATATCACCGCTCACGTTACCACCGGCTCCAGCCCGATTGTCGACTACCACAGGGTGTCCAAACACAAGGGTAAGCCGTTCCTATAGACATATCCAAAGCTACCCATAGCTGACTAAATATCAGCATGGGACGTCTTGGAAATTCACGCCAGCCGAACAGTTGTGCTGACGATTAGCATCACGGGGTTTCACC
>CAITMU010000062.1 GCA_903893565.1 uncultured beta proteobacterium
ACCAACGACTACGCTGCGCTGCGATATGCCCACGAGTTGCTGCATGGTCGCCCTGAGTCGCGCAAGGTTGTTTTCGTTATCACTGACGGCGAAGGCGATGGCGAATCGGTCAAGGCGCAATGCTTGGCGGGCGAGGCTTTGGGTATGACCACCATCGGCATAGGTATCCGCTTGGATGTATCGGACGCATACCCCAAGGCGGTGCGCGTCAACAACGCCGCCAATCTTGGCGAGGTCGCATTTAAGCAAATCAAACTGGCGGCGTGAGCCGCACTGGAGAACCAAATGAGCGATAAATTCTTTTATATATTGATGGTCGTAGTCGCGGTGATGTGCGTGAGCTTTGGATGGGGCAACAATTATGGATGGATGGGCAACGCCGCGCTGGTGATGGGCGGCGTGTTCGCTGGTGTTTTGATGGCTGAACTACTTAACGAAGGAGAATGAAAATGAAACAAATACCCCACCTGACCTACGGCGAACAGTTTGCCCTTGATGAGTGGCTGTCCCACTACCCTGATGATATGTCCTACGCGGACATTTTGAAACTGCTGATGGAGTCGGACTGGTCGGATGAGGCCATCTCAGTTTGGGTTGTTGTTGAAGACTACCCATTGTCTCAGGTCGCAGAATTTATAGACAACACCCGCGAGCATTTCGACCGTGTTGTGGGAGGTGCTTGCCATGAGTAATTGGTACACCACTCAGGTCACGGGGTCGAAGGGAACTACGGTTTGGACTGACACTTCATATGGGGCGGTGATAGTTGCTGACTGCACCAGCCCGTCACTGAACCTGACCGCCCAGCGTAGGAACGCTTTTCTGTGCGCGGCTGCACCCGATATGCTGGAACTGCTGGAAGATGCCTATATGGGCATGGAGCCGGAATTACAGGCGCGGTTCCAAGAGATATTCCAGCGTGTATCGGGTCAAAGCAGTCCGCTCTGATGAGTGGGAGTTTGTCGAGGCGGTCAGAAAATACCCGATGCTGGTTGAGGTTGTAGACAAGCCGTCGGGGATTTATATATTTTTTGACGGGAGATGGAAGGTCGCAAAGATGGGAAAGGATGGATATCCCCGATACAGGGGAGCATTCACCAACCTACACAGTGCGGTATACAACGCACGGAAAGGGTAGCTTTATTGGCTACCTTTTTTTTCTTTGCAAAGTAACGTTTAAACTTTAAAACGCGTCGAGGTTTTCCTGATAGGTTCCGCTCACTTTATCGTACAGCAGGGTCGTTTCCCCCTGAGTACCCACCCAACGATGGCGGCACTTCCACACTGCGATTTCAACATACCCAGCGGTCATGTTCCGATGCACTGTAATCCCGTTGTCAGTCTTCGCCCACCACGCCATCGATCCGGAAATGCTCATGCCGTCTGGTCGCGGCTGCTCCACACCTGCGCGGTTTATCTTCGCAGGGTGAGCCACAAACCAGCAATGCAGGTCGTAGGTCTTAACGAACTTCTGCACCCGAGTCAGCATCTGCGAAATGGCATCGGTTTCGGTTGTCTCACGGTGCAGGTCAATGTAGTTGTAGGGGTCAATCACCAACCCGCGAACGCCCATCCGCTTAACCGCTATCTTCACCCGATCCAATATCGAATCAAGGGTTGACGGTTCCTCGCCCTGCGTGTCGATAAAAATAAAGTGATCGTTCACCCATTTAAACGCTTCGTCCGCTTCCAGTTGGGTCATGCGGTTTTTGCCATCAAAGAATCGCTTCTTTGTGTAGATCTCCATCAGTCGGGAGATATGAATCTCTGGCTGGTTCTCAAAGCTGCAAACGGCAAACGTCCATTCGTTGTCGCGGGCAAGGTTAACCATAAGCTGATCGACGAAGTTGGATTTTCCGTGCGATGGGTATCCAGTCACCACCGTAAGCTGGGCGGGGGCTATCGTGTAAATGCCATCCACCGATGGGTATCCAGTGCTGGCACCCTTCCCAGTGCCGCGTGCGTACAGGCTATTTAAACGGTCTGCGTAGCTGGACGCTTCACTCAGCCCTGCGACTGGGTAAGGTTGTGCAGCAACAAGGACTGATTGAACCTCCTTCGGATTGCTAAGGTACAGCTCATTCAAATCTTTTGTTGGGAACTTGGCGAGGCGGCACTTGTCTTTTCCTATCCGGCGGGCTAACTCCTCCGCCAGCGCTTGACCGGCCTCGTCCTGATCCGTGGCAAGGATTACATACGGTGCAGCAACAAGGAACTCTTCGGCATTCCAAACGTAGCTGAAACGCTTGTCTTCCTCGGGCTTGACACGACCATCCGCCACCTTAATCGGCGCACCGGATGGAACTGAAACCACATTACTTATTCCTGCCTCCATCAATGTAAGGCAATCAATCTCACCTTCAACAATGATGATGGGCTTTCCCTTCTCCAGCAGATCAAGCCCAAAGAAATCATGCGCCCCGCCAGCATCTTGTGTAAACGCTTTCTCCGGAAAGCTTCTGTACTTCACTGCAACTAATTTACCTTCGCGGTAGTAGGGGAACCCAATCGCGTCGGAGTTGCGGTCAAGCTTTGCAAAAAATTTATTCGCCGCGAACAGCTTCATGGAATCAGCGGTGTTGGGAGAGATACCCCGCTGCAACAAGTACTGATAATGCTCATGTCCTAAATTGGACTGTTCGACTCTAATGGCTTGAGGCACTGTGCGCTCCTTAACAAGGGTTAGCTTCTTTGGTTGATTTGATCCGTGCGCAGAGCAATGGTGACAGTGGTACACGATTGCACCGTCAGGTGTCATGGACACCTTCATATCTTTTGCACGGGATTTTTTACGTTCGGGTGAGCAGAATGGACAAACCATCCTGCCACCTTTAGGCACTGCATCGATCACTTAACGCCGCCAGAGGAGGTTCGTTTAAAGCTGCGATTTGAACTGACGGACTTTGCTCGGAGGTTGCTCCGCGCAGATGTCCCACCCTTACTTAACGGCTTGGTGTGATCAACATCCTTGCCATCACCTTTGTGAACCAGCCCCTCCTTTGTTAGGAGGCGGCGGGCTTTGTTACGCTGTGCGCGGTCAAGCTTTGCTTGAGGCTGCGAATGATAGTTGTCATACTCTTCACGATAATTCCTAGCCATGATTTGCCTTTTTACGATTTGCGATTGCCTGACAAAAAACAACGAAGCACTCTGTGCAGCAAAATTGTTGCGCGTACCGCTTTGGTTTAAACAAAACCCCGCAGTGGGTGCAGCTTTTCATTTGAACTTCCTTAACGCATCTTGCTCAATGACATAGCCGACGCCATGCCCAAGGTCTTTTAAATTCTGCGCTTGAATTGCATCTTCCGATCTGACATAGCCAATGAAGTCAACGGTGTCTCCATCAACGATCCCCAGCACATAAATGTCCACCTCGGTGACCGGTTTGTCAACGTGGATTAGCAGTCTACCAGTCTTGTAGCGGGTTGCCTTCACATCAACTTTCAACCCTGTTTTGGTAATTAAATCTGCACCGCCTTTGCGCGGGTAAGTTGAGAGGTCGGGGTAAAGGTTGAACTGTTTTCCAAACGCCATCTCCGCAATAATCCCGTCGCGGTCGATCTGTATCGGGTCTTGTCCTCCCATTTGCTTATCCCCGACACCGCTCTGCCTCGCTGTAGTGTTCCGCATAACCGCAACCATCAGCGCGATGGCGGATTCGGCGGGAGACATTTGAATCACTGTGTTGTCCTTTCAGCACT
Organism: uncultured beta proteobacterium; assembly: GCA_903893565.1. Taxonomy (GTDB): domain Bacteria; phylum Pseudomonadota; class Gammaproteobacteria; order Burkholderiales; family SG8-41; genus UBA5216. The sequence goes on from CAITMU010000062.1 coordinate 3,702, forward strand.
GTTACATGGCCCCGTTGGGGGCCGTTTACATAATTTCACCCAAAGACCCCCCTTCCCCACTGAAGGGTCGGGAGGGATTGGTTTCACCGCCTCACGGCATCTGCATGTTAAGTTGCCTTAACCCCTGTGCTTGCAGATTCGACCAGCACCACGGACTGTTGAGGGTAGTTGCCCCGCGCCTTTACGCTTACCGTGTAACCCTTTTCTTCCACGCAGTCAGGTTGAACTCTTGCTAACGGATGGAGTCCGGTTGTAATCACAAACGAAAAAAGCCGCTTACTACTGCGACTTGGTTGCACCCTTTGAGAATCCCCAAAGGCAAGACGCATGAGTAAACGGCTTCAAACATTGTTGTGTGCAACGACAACAATTTGACTATAACACACACGGCTGTGGCCTCGGGGCGCACCTCCAAACCTTCCCAAGTCTGGAGCGCTAAAGCCACATGCGTGTAGGTGCTGGTACTCGCTGCACTAAGGTTGTTTCCGGTTACGCTTTTATGCCCAACGGGAGCTTGGCCTTACGTTTCGCATTCAGCATCCGCTTTCCCAACGCAGCAATGATACTACAAAATGCGAACAGTTGACTAGGGGTTTACACCTATTGACTGTACGGTAATTTCTGCTCTTGGGTTCGCTTTATCCAAGTGCCAGTAACAGTGACGCTCTTTCACCTGACGGTCGTTCTTGTATATGCAGTCCTGCATTAAATCCAAGATCAAGCTTTCATCCAAGTCAGGTCTGCGCGAGGCATAGTGGATGTGCAAGGTAACGCATAAATCCCCTTCAAGCAGCGGGGTTATTACGGGGCATTGCTGGCGGAACACTTCGCTGTAGGAAAGCGCTTTTTCACTCTTGATCAGGCGGGAAACGCCCCCGTACCGCACAACCCTTCTGCTGTTTGCTTTGCTGGCAGGCTCCCCCAAAATAAAAAAAGATATCGGTTGATTTTTTGGTGTACAATCGATATCATCGGTTTCAGGGATCATATACAACCTTTGGAGAAGAGATGAAAGTTACAAACAATTACGGACTACCGGAAGCCTTAGTGAGAGCATTGTCGAGAGATGAGTACACCAAGGGCAGCAGCGATTATAGTGTTACGGGTCTGCTGACCCCGCCCAAAGTGGCACTGTTGCGCGAACGTTACCAAGATGAGATGGAGATGGACGTATCCGAAAAGATGTACACGTTCCTTGGCACGGCTCTGCACAATGCACTGGAAAAGACCCTGATGCCGGAGAACTGCACCTATGAGGAGCGGCTGTTCACTACGGTGGATGGGACAACCATCAGCGGTGCTATTGACATACAGGAGAAGACCCCGCAGGGAACTGTGGTGTGGGACTACAAGGTCACATCAGTGTGGTCTGTCATGCGTGAGAAAACCGAGTGGATCGAACAACTCAACATGTACAAGTGGTTTGTGGAGACCGTGAAGAAGGAAAAGGTCTGCGGCCTCAAGATATGCGCCTTTCTGCGGGATTGGAGTAACAACGGTCGCGGTGAAGGCTACCCTGACTCTTCCATTGTTGTTGTTGATATCCCAATGTGGACTTCAACGCAGGCAGAAACATTTATCCGCGAACGTTTAAATGCTCACAAGATGGGTCAGATGGCGCACGACTTTGGTGATGAGCTTCCCGCTTGCACCGACCAAGAACGCTGGATGTCGGAAACGACATTCGCCGTAAAGAGAGAGGGTCGCAAGACTGCGATCCGTGTACTAACCGATGCAGATGAAGCCAAAGAAATGGCAGTAAAGGAAAACGGATATGTTGAAGTTCGACTCGGAGAGCCGCGCCGCTGCGCTGGAGATTATTGCGGGGTCAGTAAGTGGTGCAACCAATATCAAGGAGAGAAACATGAGCCAGTCTGATTTGCTGAAAATTAACGTCAACGAGCATACGGAGAAGAAGAACGGCCTTACCTACCTGTCGTGGGCGTGGGCTTGGGCTGAGGTGCTGAAGGCCGACCCCAAAGCTAACTTCAAGGTGGAGATGTTCGATGGGTCTCCCCTAATGATGGTGGGCAATTCTTTCATGGTGTGGGTAACCGTCACCATGTTTGACAAGCCCGTCACCTGCATGTTGCCTGTACTGGATTATCGGAACAAGCCGATCCCCACACCCAATGCATTTGATGTAAACACATCAATCATGCGATGCCTTGTGAAGGCTATTGCTATGCACGGGCTTGGTCTGTACATCTACGCCGGAGAAGACACCCCCCCCGATGAGGATGAAGTTAAGAGTGAGGTTAAAGCTGAAGTAAAGACTGAGCCGAAGAGGGAGCGTCAGCCCCGCCCCACCGATGTTACCGAGTGGGACAACAGCGATGCCTCACGCGAATTATTTGCAGATTCGATGATTGAGTATACAACGATCTGCAAGTCACTTACCGATTTGAGCAGCTTTTGGTCATCAAACCATACGCAGCTTGATTCGTTAAAGCGTACACACCCCGCGCTATATGAGAGGGTGCTAACAAAGTTCTCCGAGTTAAAGAAATCATTTCAAGGATAAATCATGGCAACAGAATTTAAAGCATACCCCGATGGAGGTCAGCTATTTGCATCCCCCACAAAGACAAGCCCCAAGTCGGCGGATTACTTTGGCGAGATCGCAATCAACCTCAAGGACATGACCGCCGTTCGGGTGGAGGATGGGCTGACCATCTTTAAGTTGGGCGGATGGAAGAGGGTATCGAAGAGCGGCAAGACCTACCTGTCGCTGGCGGTGAGCCGCTACGTACCAAAGAGCGAGTCGCCTGAGCGCCAGCAAGCCCCCGACTTCCCTGAAGAAGATCTTCCATTCTGATATGGCCCTGCAATTTGAATGCAGAAAGATAGCGTTGAAACAAGACCGCACCGGTTACGTTTTGACGCTGGCTTTACACCCCGACGAAATACCCGAAGAGCTTTTGCGTGATTTCGTTGGGTCGCGCTATGGCTGCGCCTTGGTTCGGATTAAGGATGACGAGTCCCCAACCGAGTACAGCAACCGCGTTAAACAGGCGGGGATGCTCTGCCGCCACCCTGACTTTCAACGGTTCATGTTGGACAGTTATGCGGCAAATGAGCTGCCGCTTACCGAAGACGAAACCGCAGCCTTGCTATGCAGGCTCTGCGACATTGAATCACGCACACAGTTAAACGGAGATGTAAACGCCAAGCAACTGTTCGACGATCTGATGCTTGAATATAACGAATGGAAACTACATGCCTTCTAACAAATTAAAAGCATTCATTACCTATCTCGATGAAGAAGACCACGCTCGGTTAAAAAAGTTTGCCAAAGCGCATGACATGACTATGGCAAAAGTGATACGGGAGGGCGTGTTGATGCGCCTTTCCGAAAATCATCCTTACATTGCAGGGTTTAACGATGGGCTGCAAAAGGCGGAAGATGTTATGAGAAATAACGCCGCATCAGAAATGAAGTTCCCCAGCGGATTATCTTTTGGAGAACTTATCGCCAATGAACTATTTAAACATTACATGAGGGTGCAAAAGTGAAAATTTTAACGGGCGACCGCAATCAATGCCAAGGGTGCAAACAGTACTTCAACAGCGGCGGCGCTTTTGATAAACATCGGACGGGTGACCACGGGGTTGATCGTCGTTGCAAAACCCCGGAAGAGATGATGGAGAAGGGAATGAGTTTAAACGCAGATGGGTTTTGGATAACAAAAAAAATGAACCCTGCATATTTGGAAAGGATCAAATGAAATACATAGCTGATTTTTTTGCTTTAGTTGGATTGATATCAACCGTTATAGCGGTTAGTTTTTATATTGGATACGTAACTTTAACCCCCCAATGCCACACCGTTGGCGCTTTATTTACAAAGGAATGCAAATGAACTGGAATCCATTTAAACGTACATCCGCTGTTGAGATGTTGGCAGAGCGTGTTGATCTGCACCATGCATTTTCTACGCAAAATCATAAGGAAATTGATTCCCTGCGCAAGGTGTGGGCAGATTTGCTTCGATCACATCGGTTGCTTGAGTTGCGCGTAAAAGATTTGGAAAATTATAAAAATAAATTTAGTGATAGTAAGTTGCAGCAAAAGCTAAAAGAAGAAAAACAAGCTCACGCCCGCACATATGCGCGGGAATATTACTACCGTAAAGCGGCAAACAAACCACT
>CAITMU010000063.1 GCA_903893565.1 uncultured beta proteobacterium
ATGCCTGGGGATAATATCTCGATCACGGTGGCGCTGATTCAGCCTATCGCGATGGAAGAAGGACTGCGCTTTGCGATTCGTGAAGGTGGCAGAACAGTCGGCGCGGGTGTCGTCGCAAAAATAATCGAGTAATGTTCCATTGCAAGGTTTAAGAAGTTGTAAAGGGGTTTAGGCCAGTAGCTCAATTGGCAGAGTATCGGTCTCCAAAACCGAGGGTTGGGGGTTCGAGGCCCTCCTGGCCTGCCAATTTTTAATGTTTGGATTTGACATACGGGATGTATTCCCGGAGCATCACCGACGAAAGGCTCGGCAAACGGTTTAAATTGATGGCTGATAAGTTAAAAATACTCGGCGCTGTGCTGCTCGTGATCTTAGGTGTTGCGGGTTATTACTATTTAGGTGACAAAGCATTGATCTGGCGAGTGCTAGCCGTATTGGCTGGTTTAGTGTCAGGTGGCGTGCTGTTTACAATGACGGCTATGGGGCAAGATTTTAAAATCTATACCCAGCAGTCTGTAGATGAAACCCGAAAAGTAGTGTGGCCCACCCGTAAGGAAACCATACAGACTACGATAGTGGTGTTCGTTTTTGTGGTGCTAATGGCCGTTATTCTTTGGTTGGTCGATGCAAGCTTACTTTGGGTGATTAAAAAAATCATCCGACGGAGTTAATTATGAGCATGCGATGGTATGTGGTTCACGCCTACTCGGGATTTGAGAAAAGCGTACAAAAAGCACTGCTTGAACGAATTCAGCGACAAAGTATGCAGGATAAATTTGGTCAGATTCTCGTGCCGGTTGAAGAGGTCATTGAGATGCGTAGTGGCCAAAAAAGTACCAGCGAGCGAAAATTTTTTCCAGGGTATGTGTTGGTTGAAATGGACATGGATGAAGAGTCCTGGCATTTAGTAAAAAACACGCCGAAGGTGACGGGCTTTGTAGGGGGTACGGCCACTAAGCCCACACCTATTTCTGAAAAAGAAGTGAAAAACATCTTGCAGCAAATTCAAGATGGCGTAGAAAAGCCAAGGCCCAAAGTATTGTTTGAAGTCGGTGAAGCGGTGAGAGTTAAAGAAGGCCCATTTGCAGATTTTCACGGTAATGTGGAAGATGTGAATTACGACAAAAGTAAGCTTCGTGTGTCAGTGACCATATTTGGACGTTCTACTCCGGTGGAACTGGAATTTAGTCAGGTAGAAAAAGCCTGAGGATTGGTTGGTTCACCATCTGGCCAATATAGCCGGTGGGACAATGTATTTTGCGGATTGTGTTTGATATTGATGTAGAACTAAGTTGTGGGAAATGCCCACGTTGATTGTGAAGTGAAACAGGGGAGAATGACTCAGTGCATTCGATAGCACCCAAAAGGAGATTGAAATGGCAAAAAAGGTAGTCGGTTTTATTAAACTACAAGTGCCAGCGGGTAAAGCGAATCCTTCGCCACCCATTGGCCCTGCGTTGGGACAACGTGGGTTAAATATCATGGAATTTTGCAAAGCATTTAACGCAGCCACTCAAAAATTAGAGCCCGGTTTGCCAGTGCCTTGTGTCATTACGGCTTACCAAGATAAGAGCTTTACTTTTGTGATGAAAACGACCCCAGCGTCGATTTTGATCAAAAAAGCGGCAAAAATTGACTCAGGTAGCCCTCGACCCCATAGTGATAAAGTTGGCAAAATTACACGCCAACAAGCCGAAGAAATTGCAAAAACTAAAATGCCTGACCTGACCGCGGCTGATTTGGAAGCGGCTGTCAGAACGATTGCAGGTAGTGCCCGTAGTATGGGCGTTGAAGTGGTGGAGGGGTAAAATCATGGCTAAATTATCTAAAAGATATAAAGCGTTGCGTGCTACGGTAGACCGCGAAAAACTCTATTCTGTGCAAGATGCGTTAGCGGTTGTGAAGCAAAATGCCAGTGCAAAATTCAATGAGTCAATTGATGTATCGCTCAATCTGGGTGTAGACGCGAAGAAATCAGATCAGACAGTACGAGGTGCTTTGGTGTTGCCCAAAGGTACCGGTAAAGATAAGCGTGTGGCTGTATTTGCTCAAGGTGAACGTGCTGAACAAGCCAAAGAGGCTGGTGCAGATTTAGTCGGCTTTGATGATTTGGCCGCAGATATTAAGGCTGGCAAGATGGATTTTGATGTGGTTATTGCCACCCCAGATGCGATGCGTGTGGTCGGTGCTTTGGGTCAAATTTTGGGACCAAGGGGTTTGATGCCCAATCCCAAAGTAGGAACCGTAACACAGGATGTAGCAGGTGCGGTGCGTAACGCTAAAGCCGGGCAGGTACAATATCGGACCGATAAGGCCGGCATTGTTCAATGTTCCATAGGTCGCGCTTCCTTTACCGTCGAAGCTCTGGAAGAGAATATGAAAGCTTTGATTGAGGCGGTTAACAAATCACGCCCCGCCACAGCAAAAGGGGTGTATTTGCGCAAGATTTCGTTGTCGAGCACCATGGGTGTGGGGTTACGAGTCGATCAAGCCAGTTTTACCCAGCAACAAACTTCGTAAACAATGAGGCTCTTGGATGACATCCGTTGTTGTGGATGTTGGCTTAGGGTTAATGAACTTTGGGCCGTTGATGCAGTAAGGTCAATGGGATGTCAAAGACCGTAGGAACCTTGAATGTTGAGGTTTAATTTTCTGACACTGAAGGAAGTCTTTTTGACTTTCCATGAAATAGAAGAAATCCCACGCAGACGGTGCGCCCGAAACAGGTCAAACAATCATGTCTGACATCTGGATGAATGGTCGCCGTGGGTGGCGGTGGATTTTCACCGCTGATTTTAATGAAAGGAGGTAGACCTTGAGTTCGAATCTAGAGCAGAAACAGGCAACCGTAGCTGAGATCAGTGCCCATGTGGCAAAGGCCCAAGCTATCGTTATTGCCGAATATCGCAGTCTGCCTGTAGCAGATATGACCGCATTACGCAAAAAAGCGCGTGAAGCGGGCATTTATTTCCGGGTGTTGAAAAACACTTTGGTGCGTCGTGCTGTAGCGGATACGCCATTTAAGGAACTCGCTGAGAAAATGAGCGGGCCCTTAGCCTATGGTATTTCAGCTGATCCGGTCGCAGTGGCAAAGGTATTGCATGATTATGCCAAAACCAATGATAAGTTAGTAATTACTGCCGGAGCGATGGCAGGTTCGATGATGACGCCGAAGCAGGTTTCAGCGTTGGCCTCGATGCCTAGCCGGCAAGAATTGTTGGCGACATTGGTGGGTACTATGCAAGCACCTGTGGTCAAGTTTGTCCAAACCTTGAACGAGGTACCAGGCAAATTTGTTCGCACACTAGCCGCAGTACAAGAGGCTAAAGAAAAGCAGGCTGCTTAAATTTAAAATTTCACAGAGTTCCGTATTTAATTTCAGGAGAAAGACATGAGCGCAGTTATCGATGAAGTTATTGAAAAAGTTTCCAGTATGACCGTGTTGGAATTATCCGAGTGCATTAAACGCATGGAAGAAAAATTCGGCGTTTCAGCTGCCGCTGCAGTGGCAGTAGCAGCCCCGGCAGCTGGTGGTGGTGCGGGTGCCGCAGCAGCAGAAGAAAAGACCGAATTTTCGGTTATTTTATTAGCTGCTGGTGAGAAAAAAGTTGAAGCCATTAAGGTCGTTCGTGCCGTAACTGGTTTGGGCCTGAAAGAAGCGAAGGACCTAGTTGACGGTGCACCAAAGCCCGTTAAAGAGGGTATCCCTAAAGCTGACGCTGAGAAAATCTTGAAAGATTTATTGGCTGCTGGTGCCAAGGCAGAAATGAAGTAATAGTGCGATTAACCCCCCTGCAATAAATCCTATTGATTTTTTTGTAGGGGGGCTAAGAAAAAAGCATTGAGTAGTAACTGGGTTTTCGAAGATTAAGTTAAGACAGATGCCGAATGGGCAACTGGGCTTGATCATCGAGTTGTTGTAGTTCGATAATTTTAGATAGTTAACTGTCTCCTGGAGTCTACATGGCCTACTCCTTTACTGAGAAAAAACGTATTCGCAAGAGCTTCGCTAAGCGCGATAACGTGCTGCCGGTGCCTTACTTGCTTGCGACGCAGATTGCTTCTTATGCTGCGTTTTTACAGGAAAACATTGCCCCCGAAGCGCGTAAAATCGAGGGTTTACAAGCTGCGTTTAAATCGATCTATCCGATCGAAAGTCACTCAAAAAATGCTCGTCTGGAGTATGTAAGTTACATGCTCGGGCTCCCGCCATTTGATGTGAAGGAATGCCAGCAACGGGGTCTAACCTATGCTGCGCCGCTGCGTGCTAAGGTGCGTCTCATTATCATGGATAAGGAGGCCGCAAAACCGACGCCTAAGGAAGTGAAGGAGCAGGAAGTTTATATGGGTGAAATTCCCCTCATGACCAATACCGGATCCTTTGTGATCAATGGTACTGAGAGGGTGATTGTTTCTCAATTGCATCGTTCTCCTGGCGTGTTTTTTGAGCACGATAGGGGCAAAACACATTCTTCAGGTAAGTTACTCTTTTCAGCGCGCGTGATTCCTTACCGCGGCTCATGGCTTGATTTTGAGTACGATCCGAAAGATTATTTATATTTCCGCGTTGACCGCCGTCGCAAGATGCCGGTGACCATTTTATTAAAGGCTTTAGGTTACACGCCTGAGCAGATTCTTAAAGAATTTTTTGCATTTGATCGTTTCCATATTGAAAAAGATAGTATTGAATTTGAGATAGTTCCTGAGCGCATGAGAGGCGAGACGGCTCGCTTTGATATTAGTGCGAAGGGTAAACTCATCGTGGCGAAAGATAAGCGGATCACGGTTCGTCACGTTCGCGAATTGGAACAATCGGGTTTGAAGCAAATGAAAGTGCCGGAAGACTTTTTTATCGGTCGCGCTTTAGCCACTAATGTTGTGGATAAAGAAACTGGGGAATTGATCGCTAGCGCTAACGAAGAAGTGACTGATGAATTGTTGGCGAAGCTGCGCGAAGCCGGCGTTGATACTTTGCAGACAATTTATACCAACGATTTGGATCAGGGCCCTTACATTTCTCAGACTTTGCGTATCGATGAGACGGCTGATCAAGTCGCGGCTCAGGTGGCTATTTATCGCATGATGCGCCCTGGCGAACCGCCTACTGAAGAGGCAGTTAAATCCCTTTTCAATGGTTTGTTTTTTGCTGAAGAACGCTATGATTTATCCGCCGTTGGACGGATGAAATTTAACCGCAGGGTGGGGCGTGCTGAGTTAACGGGTTCTTCCACATTGTCTTCTGAGGACATCGTCGCCTCAATCAAGATTTTGGTTGAACTAAGAAATGGCAAGGGTGAAATTGATGATATTGATCACTTAGGCAATCGCCGCGTTCGCTCAGTTGGCGAATTGGCAGAAAATCAATTCCGTGCAGGTCTGGTGCGTGTTGAACGTGCGGTTAAGGAGCGTTTGTCGCAAGCTGAGTCGGATAATTTGATGCCCCATGATTTGATCAATGCCAAGCCTGTATCGGCCGCGATCAGAGAGTTTTTTGGTTCTAGTCAATTATCCCAGTTTATGGATCAAACGAATCCATTATCGGAAATTACGCACAAGCGTCGCGTGTCTGCTTTAGGACCGGGCGGTTTAACCCGGGAGCGTGCTGGTTTTGAGGTTCGTGACGTTCACCCCACTCACTACGGTAGGGTATGTCCGATTGAAACGCCAGAGGGCCCTAACATCGGGTTGATTAATTCTTTGGCAATTTATGCGCGTACTAACGATTATGGGTTTTTAGAAACCCCTTATCGAAAAGTGATCGATGGTAAGGTGACTAATCAGATTGATTACCTTTCTGCAATCGAAGAAGGTAAGTTTATGATTGCCCAGGCTAACGCCGAACTCGACAAAGAGGGACGTTTTAGCGATGAGCTAGTATCTTCGCGCAATCATAACGAATTTACACTGGCCACCCCGGATCGTATTGAGTATATGGATGTGGCACCAGCACAGGCTGTGTCTGTGGCCGCCTCACTGATCCCGTTTCTTGAGCATGATGATGCTAACCGGGCTTTGATGGGCTCAAACATGCAGCGACAAGCCGTGCCTTGCTTACGAGCAGAAAAGCCACTTGTGGGTACAGGCTTAGAGCGTACGGTCGCGGTTGACTCAGGCACTGCAGTTCAAGCACGTCGTGGTGGTGTGGTGGACTATGTCGATGCCGGTCGTATTGTGGTACGGGTAAACGATGAAGAAACATCAGCCGGGGAGGTCGGTGTTGATATTTATAATCTCGTTAAATATCAGCGTTCCAACCAAAATACCAACATCAATCAGCGCCCCTTAGTTAAGGTCGGAGACAAGATTGCCAAAGGTGACGTGGTAGCTGATGGCGCCTCAACCGATAAGGGCGAATTGGCACTGGGCCAAAATATGTTGGTCGCTTTTATGCCTTGGAATGGTTATAACTTCGAAGACTCTATTTTAATTTCTGAGCGTGTAGTGGCCGATGATCGTTTTACTTCTATTCATATTGAAGAATTATCGGTTGTGGCACGTGATACAAAATTAGGTCCGGAGGAAATTACCCGTGATATTTCTAATCTTTCCGAAGGGCAGTTGGGTAGCTTAGATGAGTGCGGTATTATCTACATCGGTGCTGAAGTGGAGGCCGGTGATGTGTTAGTGGGTAAAGTCACGCCTAAGGGTGAGACGCAGTTAACGCCAGAAGAAAAATTGCTCCGTGCCATTTTTGGTGAAAAAGCTTCGGATGTGAAAGACACTTCTTTGCGTGTGCCATCAGGTATGTCCGGTACCGTAATTGATGTGCAGGTATTTACTCGCGAAGGCATTGAGCGGGATAAGCGAGCCCAGCAGATCATAGATGACGAATTAAAACGTTATAAGCAAGATCTAGCGGATCAATTCCGTATTGTTGAAAATGATGCATTTGCGCGTTTGGAACGTTTGCTGATTGGCAAGATTGCCAATGGCGGACCGAAAAAGCTTGTCAAAGGCACTAAAATTACCAAAGCTTATTTAGAGGAAGTGGATAGACATCATTGGTTCGATGTGCGTTTGGCCGGTGAAGACGTCGCTCAGCAAGTGGAGCAGTTGCAAGAAAGTATCAAGCAGACCACTGTATTGTTTGATAAGGCGTTTGAAGAGAAAAAGAAAAAGCTCACGAGTGGAGACGAATTGCCTCCGGGTGTGCAAAAAATGGTCAAAGTTTATTTGGCTGTGAAACGTCGCTTGCAACCGGGTGACAAGATGGCGGGCCGTCACGGTAACAAAGGGGTAGTGTCTAAAATTACTCCGGTGGAAGACATGCCTTATATGGCAGATGGCACGACCGTTGATATTGTTTTAAATCCTTTGGGCGTTCCGTCGCGGATGAATGTGGGTCAAATTCTTGAAACCCATTTGGGCTGGGCTGCCAAAGGCTTGGGTAATCGAATCGGTGAAATGTTACGAAAACAAGCTGCCATTGAAGACATTCGAGGCTTGTTGGGTAAGATCTACAACTCCAGTGGAAAAGCGGAGAACATTGATTCCTTGAATGATGAGGAAGTGAAGGAGTTAGCAGGCAACTTGCGTGCGGGTGTGCCATTTGCAACTCCAGTGTTTGACGGTGCGACTGAAGTTGAAATTCGCCAGATGTTGGATTTAGCTTATCCCAGTGATGATGTGGATGCTAAGCGCATTGGTTTTACCCCCAGTAAAACACAGGTCACCTTGTTTGATGGTCGTTCAGGGGAAGCCTTTGAGCGTTCCGTGACTGTTGGTTATATGCATATGCTGAAACTTCACCATTTGGTTGATGACAAAATGCATGCAAGGTCAACGGGTCCGTACAGCCTCGTGACACAGCAGCCCTTGGGCGGTAAGGCGCAGTTTGGTGGTCAGCGCTTTGGCGAGATGGAGGTCTGGGCGTTAGAGGCTTATGGCGCGGCTTATGTGCTTCAGGAAATGCTAACGGTTAAGTCGGACGACACAGAGGGTCGACGTAAAGTCTATGAATCGATTGTTAAGGGCGAGCATAAGATTGAGGCAGGAATGCCCGAATCGTTTAATGTGCTTGTCAAAGAAATTCGTTCATTGGCCATTGATATCGATTTGGACCATAAGCGCTACTAAGTTTTTGCCGCGTAGAAGTTTGAATTTAAATACTGGATTGTTTTTTTGCTAGGCGATCTGAACTCGACAGGAGTCACGGATGAAAGCATTACTGGATTTATTTAAGCAGGTTACTCAGGATGAAGAGTTTGACGCGATCAAAATTGGTCTTGCGTCACCGGAGAAAATTCGCTCATGGTCGTATGGCGAAGTTAAAAAACCGGAAACGATTAACTATCGCACGTTTAAACCAGAGCGCGATGGTTTGTTTTGCGCAAAGATTTTTGGTCCGGTTAAAGACTATGAGTGTTTGTGTGGAAAATATAAGCGACTGAAACACCGCGGAGTCATTTGCGAGAAGTGTGGTGTTGAGGTGACTTTATCTAAAGTGCGGCGCGAGCGTATGGGCCATATTGAATTGGCGAGCCCAGTGGCGCATATTTGGTTTTTGAAGTCCTTGCCCTCAAGACTGGGCATGGTGCTCGATATGACGCTGAGGGATATTGAGCGCGTTTTATATTTTGAAGCTTATGTGGTGACTGAGCCGGGGCTCACCCCCTTAAAACGTTGTCAATTACTGACCGAAGATGATTTCATTGCCAAGCAAGAAGAGTTGGGAGATGATTTTTCGGCATTAATGGGGGCAGAGGGCGTAAGGGAACTTTTACGTAGCCTCGATTTAAAGCGCGAGATCGAGACTTTGAGAACTGATCTTGCGGCCACCAGTTCAGAAACAAAAATTAAAAAAATCGCTAAGCGTTTGAAGGTGCTAGAAGGATTTAACAAGTCTGGCATTAAGCCAGATTGGATGGTGATGGAAGTCTTGCCCGTCTTGCCACCAGAGTTGCGTCCTTTGGTGCCCTTGGATGGGGGACGTTTTGCGACTTCGGATTTGAATGACCTGTATCGCCGGGTGATTAACCGCAACAACCGCTTAAAGCGTTTACTCGAGTTAAAGGCGCCTGAAATTATTGTGCGCAATGAGAAGCGGATGTTGCAAGAGGCCGTCGATTCGTTGTTAGACAATGGTCGTCGCGGAAAAGCCATGACCGGCGCAAACAAACGGCCATTAAAATCGTTGGCTGACATGATTAAGGGTAAGGGCGGCCGTTTCCGTCAAAACCTTTTAGGTAAACGGGTCGATTATTCTGGGCGCTCGGTGATTGTAGTGGGGCCACAATTAAAATTGCATCAATGTGGATTGCCCAAAAAAATGGCTTTGGAACTTTTTAAGCCCTTTATATTTAACCGCTTGGAAGTTATGGGTTTGGCGACCACGATTAAGGCGGCCAAACGGATGGTGGAATCGGAAGAGGCGATTGTTTGGGACATCTTGGAAGAGGTGATCCGTGAGCATCCTGTGATGTTAAACCGTGCTCCGACCTTGCACCGCTTGGGTATACAGGCATTTGAGCCAGTATTAATTGAAGGTAAAGCCATTCAATTGCATCCCCTAGTGTGCGCCGCCTTTAATGCCGACTTTGACGGCGATCAGATGGCTGTGCATGTGCCTTTATCACTTGAGGCGCAAATGGAGGCTCGCACACTGATGATGGCGTCTAATAACATTTTGTCGCCAGCCAATGGTGAACCGATCATTGTGCCTTCACAGGATATTGTATTGGGACTGTATTACACCACACGTCAAAAAATTGGCGCTCGTGGGGAAGGTTCTAACTTTGTCAATGTTGCAGAAGCGCTACGAGCCTATCAAACGGGCCACGCTGAGATTAGTGCGAGTGTGAAGGTTCGTATTAAAGAATACTCTTACAATGAACTTGGCGAAAAAGTAGAAAAAATCACTCGTTACGATACTACGATTGGTAGAGCCATGCTGTCGGAGATTTTGCCCACAGGATTGCCTTTTGATTATGTGAATCGATCGCTGAAGAAAAAAGAGATTTCGCGCTTGATTAACGCCAGCTTCCGTCGTTGCGGTTTGCGCGAAACGGTGATTTTTGCTGATAAACTGATGTATAACGGATTTTCGATGGCGACGCGCGCTGGTTTGTCGATTGCTGTTGACGATATGTTAGTGCCTAAGCAAAAGGATCAGATTATTGGTTCGGCTGAGAAAGAAGTGCAAGAGATTGAAAAGCAATATACTTCTGGCTTGGTTACTCAGGGCGAGCGCTACAATAAGGTCGTTGATATCTGGGGCCGCGCCGGAGACCAGGTAGCTAAGGCAATGATGGAGCAGTTATCGGTTGAGCCGGTGATGGATTGGAATGAGCGTACAAAAGAGTGGACCCAACGTAAAGACGATAAGGGTCAACTGGTGATGCAAGAGTCGCTCAATTCAATTTATATGATGGCCGACTCAGGCGCACGCGGTTCAGCTGCGCAAATTCGTCAGCTTGCAGGGATGCGTGGACTGATGGCGAAGCCAGATGGCTCAATCATCGAAACCCCGATTACGGCAAACTTCCGTGAAGGCTTGAACGTGTTGCAGTATTTCATTTCAACCCACGGTGCGCGCAAGGGGCTTGCCGATACGGCCTTGAAAACCGCTAACTCGGGATATCTCACGCGTCGTTTGGTTGATGTGACGCAAGACCTGGTGGTCATTACCCATGACTGCGGTACTGAGCTTGGGGTGGTGATGAAGGCTTTGATCGAGGGTGGCGAAGTGGTGGAGTCGTTGCGAGATCGCATCTTAGGTCGTGTGGCGGCCAGTGATATTGTTAATCCTGAGACCAGTGCTACGGCATTTGAAGCGGGCGTTTTGCTAGATGAGGATACTGTAGAAGAAATTGAGCGTTTAGGCATTGATGAAGTGAAGGTGCGCACGCCCTTGACTTGTGAGACGCGTCATGGACTGTGTGTCATGTGCTATGGCCGCGATTTGGGCCGTGGTTCTTTGATCAATATCGGAGAGGCTGTAGGCGTGATTGCTGCCCAATCGATTGGCGAGCCTGGCACGCAGTTGACGATGCGTACTTTCCATATTGGTGGTGCGGCATCTCGCCAAGCGGTGGTTAGTCAGATTGAAAGCAAATCGGCAGGAATACTACGGTTTGCGGCAGGTATTCGTTATGTCACGAACTCACGCAATGAACTCGTGGTAATTTCTCGAAATGGAGAAGTTGTCATATTTGATGATAATGGCCGTGAGCGTGAACGTCATAAAGTGCCATATGGTGCCATATTGATGGTTCATGACGAAGATGTGCTGAAAGCTGGAAAAGTAATTGCCACATGGGATCCACATACTCGTCCTATTATTACGGAATATGCGGGACGTGTTCGTTTTGAGAACGTTGAAGAAGGGGTTACTGTAGCTCGTCAAGTTGACGATGTAACGGGCTTATCAACATTAGTGGTTGTCGATCCTAAGCGTAAAAGTAATTCCCAGTCAAAAGGACTTCGTCCTCAAGTGAAGTTACTGGATGCTACGGATAATGAAATTAAGATTACCGGCACTGAAACCTCTGTAGCGATTACATTCCAAATTGGATCCATTATTACGGTTCGATCTGGCCAAGAAGTGGGCGTGGGTGAAGTGTTGGCGCGTATTCCACAGGAAACGTCAAAAACCCGTGACATTACCGGTGGCTTGCCACGGGTGGCTGAATTGTTTGAAGCCCGTTCCCCTAAAGATGCCGGATTGCTGGCCGAAGTTACAGGCACAGTATCGTTTGGTAAGGATACGAAGGGTAAGCAGCGGTTGGTCATTACCGATTTGGAAGGCATTGCCCATGAGTTTCTCATTGGCAAGGATAAGCATGTCATGGCGCACGATGGTCAGGTAGTCAACCGTGGCGAAGTGATTGTGGATGGCCCAGCCGATCCCCATGACATATTAAGACTGTTGGGCGTCGAGGCATTGGCTCGATACATCTGCAACGAAGTGCAGGACGTTTATCGTTTGCAAGGTGTAAAAATTAATGACAAGCACATAGAGGTCATTGTGCGTCAGATGTTACGCCGCGTGATGATTGCTGACCAAGCTGAATCACGATTTATTACGGGTGAACAAGTAGAACGGGCAGAAGTTTTGGAAGAGAATGAAAAGTTGGAAAAAGAAGGCAAAATGCCTGCTGTTTACGACTTTATGCTGCTCGGTATCACCAAGGCGTCGTTGTCAACGGATTCGTTTATCTCGGCAGCCTCCTTCCAGGAGACGACCAGGGTACTAACTGAAGCGGCTATTATGGGTAAACGTGATGAGCTTCGTGGATTAAAGGAAAATGTCATTGTCGGACGATTAATTCCTGCGGGCACGGGGTTGGCTTATCATAAAGTTCGTCGGGCGCAGGCGGCTGCAGCAGAATTGGCAGCAGCAGAAGCCATGCAGTCGATAGGCGCACCTGTAAATGATGCGCAAGATCAGGAGCAAGTTGCTTGACAAGAGTATAATAACCCCATAAAATCGATAGTCTTTGATACTTGCGGACGGCTCCAGAGTGGGGTGCAGCGCATTGCATGAAACTAAAGAGGGGACGGCATTAGCGTGCCGTCTTGCCTTTTTTAAATTTCCCAAACCAAGTCAAAGTCAATCATGGATTGGAATGTATTGAAAAGTGTAGGACTTGGGTTAGACGGTGTAAGTAAAAAATAAATTGGAATCAATAAGTTATGCCAACAATTAATCAATTAGTTCGCAAGGGCAGACAGCCACCCATTGTTAAGAGTAAAGTGCCAGCATTGGGAATGTCACCTCAGCGCCGTGGTGTCTGCACCCGCGTGTATACCACAACGCCTAAAAAGCCAAATTCTGCGCTACGTAAAGTCGCAAAAGTACGTTTAACCAATGGATTCGAAGTGATCGGATACATTGGCGGTGAAGGCCACAATTTGCAAGAGCACTCGGTGGTGTTGATTCGTGGCGGTCGTGTGAAAGATTTGCCAGGTGTGCGTTATCACGTTGTGCGTGGTAGTTTGGACACTGCGGGTGTTAAAGATCGTAAGCAAAGTCGTTCCAAGTACGGCGCCAAGAAACCAAAGGCCGCCTAATAGAATTCGTTGGTGGCTTTCATAGACCATACTAAGATGGGTTGAAGCCACACTTAGAGTAAATGCTAGACAAGTTTATAGAGTAAAGGATTGTAAATTATGCCACGTCGTAGAGAAGTTCCTAAGCGCGAAGTTTTGCCTGATCCTAAATACGGGAGCCAGGACGTTGCCAAATTCATGAACGTGGTGATGTTCGGCGGCAAAAAATCTGTAGCCGAAAGAATTATTTATGGCGCGCTAGAGCAGATTAAGAAAAAAGCCAACAAAGATCCGTTGGAAGTTTTTAACTTGGCTATGTCTAATGTTAAGCCCGTGGTCGAAGTTAAAAGTCGTCGTGTAGGCGGGGCCAACTATCAGGTTCCCGTTGAAGTAAGACCCTTGCGTCGTATGGCACTGGCGATGCGTTGGATTCGCGATGCAGCTCGTGGACGTAGTGAGAAGTCTATGCAGGGACGTTTGGCCCAAGAGCTTTCTGAAGCAGCTGAAGGTCGTGGCGGTGCGATGAAAAAGCGTGACGAAGTGCATCGTATGGCAGAAGCGAATAAAGCGTTTTCGCACTACCGGTTCTAATCGGTTTCCAACCAACAACTAATTGACAAGGTTTTAACGTGGCACGCAAGACTCCCATAGATCGATATCGTAACATTGGCATTTCTGCCCACATTGATGCAGGCAAAACGACGACGACAGAGCGTATTTTGTTCTACACTGGTGTGAACCATAAAATTGGTGAAGTTCACGACGGCGCAGCCACGATGGACTGGATGGAGCAGGAGCAGGAGCGTGGTATTACCATTACCTCTGCGGCAACGACCTGTTTTTGGAAGGGCATGGATTTATCTAAGCCTGAGCATCGTATCAATATTATTGACACCCCGGGCCACGTAGACTTCACTATTGAAGTGGAGCGTTCAATGCGGGTTCTGGATGGCGCTTGTATGGTTTACTGTGCCGTTGGTGGTGTGCAGCCACAATCAGAAACGGTTTGGCGCCAAGCAAACAAATATAAAGTGCCGCGTTTGGCTTTCGTTAACAAAATGGATCGTACGGGAGCTAATTTCTTCCGTGTACACGACCAGATGCGTGAGCGTTTGAAAGCTAACCCCATTCCTATTCAAATACCCATTGGCGCCGAAGAGAACTTTAGCGGTGTAGTGGATTTGATAAAAATGAAGGCTATCGTCTGGGATGAAGCCGGTCAGGGCATGAAGTTCGAATACCATGAAATTCCAGAAAATTTAAAGGAATTGGCGCAAGAGTGGCACGATAAGATGTTGGAAGCTGCTGCAGAAGCAGACGAAGATCTCATGAACAAGTATCTCGAGGGCGGCGGTTTGAATGAGGACGACATTCGCCGCGGTTTGAGAAAACGTACTCTAGCTGGCGAAATAGTTCCCATGTTGTGTGGGTCAGCCTTTAAAAACAAGGGCGTTCAAGCCATGTTGGATGCCGTGATTGAATTGTTACCTTCCCCTGTGGACATTCCACCGGTCAAGGGCTTAGACGATCGCGAAGTTGAGACTAGTCGTAAAGCTGAAGATGCAGAGAAATTTTCCGCTCTCGCATTCAAACTAATGACTGACCCTTTTGTGGGGCAGTTAACTTTTATCCGTGTTTACTCCGGGGTACTCAAATCTGGCGATACCGTATTTAACCCGATCAAAGGTAAGAAAGATCGTGTAGGCCGTTTATTGCAAATGCATGCTAACCAGCGCGAAGAAATTCATGAAGTACGCGCAGGTGATATTGCAGCTTGTGTGGGTTTAAAAGAGGTCATTACCGGTGAGACATTGTGTGATCCGGACCATGCCATCATTCTCGAAAGAATGATATTCCCTGAGCCGGTTATTTCTCAAGCAGTTGAGCCGAAAACAAAGGCTGACCAAGAAAAAATGGGCTTAGCTCTACAGCGCCTTGCCCGTGAAGACCCGTCGTTCCGAGTCAGGACCGATGAAGAGTCAGGTCAAACCATTATTTCTGGAATGGGTGAGTTGCATCTAGAGATTATTGTTGATCGTATGCGTCGTGAGTTTAGTGTTGAGGCTTCGGTGGGTAAACCCCAAGTGGCTTATCGCGAAACCATCAAAAAAGCGTGCGAGCGTGTTGAGGGTAAATTCGTTAAGCAATCCGGTGGCCGCGGTCAGTATGGTCATGTGTGGTTAAGGGTTGAACCCAATGAAACGGGTAAGGGCTTTGAGTTTGTCGATGCCATTAAAGGCGGATCAGTGCCCCGTGAGTATATCCCCGCCGTCCAAAAAGGGGTTGTTGATACTATCCCCAATGGTGTTCTGGCTGGATTTCCTGTGGTCGATGTAAAAGTGACCTTGATCGACGGCTCATTCCATGAAGTCGATTCAAACGAAAACGCATTTAAGATGGCAGGGTCTATGGCCTTCAAAGAAGGTATGCGCCGTGCGAGCCCTTCATTGCTAGAGCCGATCATGGACGTTGAAGTCGAAACTCCAGAAGACTTTATGGGCAATGTGGTCGGTGACTTAAACTCTCGCCGTGGCGTAATTATGGGTATGGATGATATCGCCGGCGGTGGTAAGACGGTGCGTGCCGAAGTGCCCTTGTCTGACATGTTTGGATACTCGACGACGTTGCGCTCGCTTTCGCAAGGGCGCGCAACATACACGATGGAGTTTAAGCACTACTCTGAAGCACCTCGGAATGTGGCAGAGGCAATTATTAACAAATACACCGGTAAAGAGAAATAGGAATCAAAAGGACTGACTATGGCCAAGGGTAAATTTGAACGGACCAAACCGCACGTCAACGTAGGCACGATTGGGCACGTTGATCATGGTAAGACCACCTTGACGGCGGCGTTAACGCACGTGCTGTCGAAGAAGTATGGTGGAGAGGCG
>CAITMU010000064.1 GCA_903893565.1 uncultured beta proteobacterium
CAATGCTAGTGCGATCCTGAGTCGAAGCGGTGCTGGTGTTGGCCTGCAACAACAATTGCTTAAAACGTGTGAGTACGTCGCTGGTATTTTGAACGGCTGATTCTTGCGTATTCAGACGTGTGGTCAATTGCTGAATAGTCGATTGGTATCCACTTTGGGCATTGACGGCCGATTGGACCACTTCAATGGCATTGGTTTGATTAGGATTATCACTGGGA
This sequence comes from uncultured beta proteobacterium, assembly GCA_903893565.1. Taxonomy (GTDB): domain Bacteria; phylum Pseudomonadota; class Gammaproteobacteria; order Burkholderiales; family SG8-41; genus UBA5216. Next base: position 219 of record CAITMU010000064.1, read on the forward strand.
TTATTTAATTGTTGGCCGGTGGTGAGCTGATTTTGGGCATTGGCAATGGTTTTTTGCAAAGTGTCCATGCCGGCCACGCTGCGATTAAAAAGATAGGCTGTGGAAATGGTCATTTTTTTATCCGCAAATCAATTAATTTAGTTGGGTAATCGTAGTAAACAAGGTATTGGCAATTTGTATCGATTTTGCCGCCGCTTGATAGGCTTGCTGAAACCGAATCAGATTGGCCGCCTCGGTATTCATGTCCACGCCCGAAGAAGTCGCGCGTGCCTGCACGGCTTGATCGTTGACCACTTGTAAGGCCTGCTGGGAAACGGAGGCTTGAGTAGCGATATTTCCCACAGCGCTCAGATTATTGTTGTAACTTTGATTTAACGTCACTCCGCCGGGTAGAAGGCTGGTGTTTTTTTGTAATTGCACCATGCGCGCTAAGTTATCGTTACTTCCGATCCCATTTTGATTGCCGCTAATATCAAATTCATCACCTGCGATAGGAGCACCAGACAAAGTGACTTGTAGATCACCGTAGGAGATGCCCACGTTAGGATCGTAGGTTCGCTGCGCCACCACAGTGCCAGTATTCTTATCGGTAATGGTGTAGCTGGTATTGGAGATAAAATTGACTGCCAACGGATTTTGTCTTTGCGACATCGTGCTGTCAACTGTACCTGAGGTGTAACTTGCCGCTATGGAACCGGGGCCCTGACCGGTTGCAAATACGATAAGATTTTCGGGAACAGAGCCCTGAAAGTAGTCCCCATAACGCAATCCGAGTTGCGCCAAATTGGCTGAAGTGCCGTTTGCACCTAGGCCAATATTGATTTGGCTGGGGCTGCTAAAGGACAATTGACCATAAAAGGTTTGCGTACTGGTGGTTAAACCCAGCGCATTGACATTGATGCCGCTACCAATGGTAATAAGGTCCCCTCCTTGGGTTGGGTTGTTGGCGATATTTAAGCTTCCATCTCCTGCGAGAGAGGCCGAAACCCCGGCCTGAGCGCCGTTGATGGCATCCACCAAATTACTGGGACTGGTGAATCCTTCTACTGGCGAAGCAATGGCAATACCATTAATCGTAAGACCCGTATTCGGCTTATTTAGCTGCAGTTGTGAGGCTGGGATGCTAATCACGTTAACGGCGGTGGCAGTGACCCCGGTCTTGCTCGTCGCTTGATTGATCCAATTGGCCAGATCGTTAACCCGTAATCCCCCCGAGGGCACCACTAAATTACCTAAGGCTTGGCCATTGACGACGACGGCACCCTCATTAATAGCATTGGAGTTAACCGGTAGACCGGCTTGAGTAATCGGTGTGGGGCCGGATTGCATCGATGCCGGGTAGAACGTGCCTGTATTGGGGTCGGTAGAGCTACTGGCACTGGCTCCATAGAAATAATTTAAACCCAGATAGCTATTGGGAGCGGATTGATTGAGATATTGAGAGGAGTATGTGGCGCCATTGACAAAGCCATTAGCCGGTTGCAGTAATTGGTTTTGCTGAGAAGGAGTGAGCGCAGTGCCCATCAACTGACGTCCATCTTGGGTAAACACCTGCAGGTCTAGACTGCCGGGTGGGGGACTATTGACTAAAAGGCTAACGTTTTTAAAACCGGCAGGAATGGTGGTGACCGCGGAAAGTCCTTGTGAGCTGGGACTTGCGATCCCGGCAGACGGATGTAGATTATTGACAAAAATTTGGTTGATCGCAGCCGGTCCCGCAGGTGCGGTGTTGACCGGAGAAACACTAATGCTCGCTTGTGCGTTGCTCGCATTGCTGGGGTTATCCAACACTGAGAACAGTCCGCCCGTAGCCACCTGTAGAGGGTCGGTTAATACCATCTGAATACCAGCGGCAGGACTTTGTGAAGGGGCAAGGTGCAGCACTTGTTGGTTCAGAGCTGTCCCCTGAATCGTTAAAGTCATACCGTTGATTTGCAAATTATTCGGTGCCGTCACACTCACGCCCGTGGTGATGTCCTTAACGGTCCATTGTCCGTGTGATTGATCAAAGGTGAGGGTGAGCGCATCATGATTGGGGGGCGTGTTAGGGGGTGCCGAGACATTGACTGTAAGTCCCGTGACCGAGGTCGGGGGCGTGGCGATAAATCCAGGATTAATCGCAAACATGGGGGCGCCTGGTTGGCCATTGCCATCAGTGCCTGAGGTTTGAATCGCATTGATAGCGTTTGCGGTGGTTTGCGCGAGTTGGTCTAGTTTGGCTTGGGCTGGGACCAAACCTTGAGAACGAAAACTAATGAGCCCAGCCAACGAGCCACTGGACAGGCCAACGACCCCAATTTTGCTACCGAAGGGATCTACGATTAATTGTACTTTTCCAGGATCAGTGGCGCTAAAATCGATACCGACTTTTCGGGCCGTTCCTCCATCCACAATCAAGCCGGGTCCGGAGGTCTGTCCTAGGCCTACATTCACCTCGCCATTAGCACGGGTGCTAATTTCGATGCCGGCCAGTTTGGACATATTCGTCAGAATCGTGTCTCTTTGATCAAGCAACTCGGAGGGTTGATGGGCGGCTATGTTATTTTGTGCTAACTGTTGGTTGATAACCGATAATTGTGAGCAATAGGTGTTTAACTTATCAACACTGCTGGAAATTTCATTTTGGGTGGCATTATCGACTGCGGTCATTTGACCAGCCACAAGATTGAATCGCGAGGCTAAACCACTCGCGCTTTGCAAAAATTGGCTACGTAAATCGTTAGAAGAAGGTTGCGCTGACAAGATGTTAGCGGATGAAAAAAACTGGTCAAGGGCGGGAGCAAGGCTTGTTTGCGAACTCCCCATAATATCGACCAACTGGTTGGAATATTGAGCAATCGGTGTTTGGGTATTTAAGGAGCTGTAACTGGAATAAACACTGGCCTGGGTAAATGCATCATAGGCTCGCGTCACGCCATCAAATATGGCGCCGGTTCCGACAAAGAATTGGCCAACTCGTTGATCAACATTTTCTCCGATATTAGCTACCTGACGGGAGTAGCCATCGGTATTCATGTTGGCGATATTATTACTGACCGTAGACAAGGCTTGCTGATAATTGGATACCGCGTTAGCTCCAATACTTAATAGATCAGTCATGGCAGTTTACTCTTTGATAGTAACAGTCGAAGCCAATGGGGCTGCCACTGCGGCGTAGGCCGAAGCGGCCGCATTGGCATTGACTGAACTTTTTATCGGAAAACCATCATTTTTTTTGCTACGCAGTGGATTCCACTGCGGTAATTTCTCAAGCGCGATCTCAGGCCTTTGGGGGGTCAAAGGTAGCCCTGATGGGTTCTGCGAGTGGTTTAAAGCTTCTGGCGAAGCGACCGTATCCGCGCTTTTGGCGGGACCGACTTGGTGGGAGAGTTGACGCACTAACATCTGTGTGATCCCCAGGCCGCCGTGTTTTGCCAGTTGAACGGATAATTCCTTGTCGTGCATATCTTGAAAAGTATCTATGTTTTTAGTGTCCACCATATCGCTTTTCATGGAAGCATTACGCATCGATTTCAACATCATTTGCGTGAATAACGCTTCGAATTGCTGAGCCGTTTCCTTTAACGCCGCCTGGTCGTCTTGTTGAGCTTGACCCTTCAAGCGACTTAACCCAGAAAAGTCGAGGTAAGAGCCTGTGATCGGTGCACTAGCGTTAGAGATATCAGCCATGTTAGATAACCACCAGCTCCGCCCGCAAACTGCCAGAGCGTTTGAGCGCTTCAAGAATAGACACGAGGGCCGAAGGAGTAACCCCCACTTGATTGACCGCTTCCACAATCTCTTTCAAATCGACACCGGGTTGGAATAGAAACATCGGATTTTTGGCTTCCGAAACCGTAATGTCTGAATTCGATACCGGTTGAGTGGTTGCCCCGGTCGGTGCAAAGCTGGTGGGTTGGGATACGATATTCGTGGTAGAGATTTTGACAGTAATGCTACCGTGGGTCACTGCTGCAGCGGTTACTCTGACATTACGACTAATGACCACAGTGCCGGTGCGTGAATTAACAACCACCCGAGCAGGGGCTTCTCCAGGAATGATATCGATATTTTGTATTTCACTTAAAAAAGCCACACGCTGACTTAAATTTTGTGGGGCTTGGAGTGAAATGGAAACCGCGTCCAAGGCTTTGGCAACGCCCTCACCGTAACGGTTGTTAACCGCATTCACAATAGCTGTAGCGGTCGTAAAGTCTTCAGCGTTAATGTTAAGGATAACGACATTGGATTTCTCAAAAGTGGTATCTACCCCTTTTTCAACCAAGGCTCCCGAAGGAATACGCCCAGAGGTAGCCACCCCAGTCGAAACACTCGAACCCGAAGCCCCCGCTTCAACTGCAGCAATGGTTAACGAGCCTTGAGCAACGGCATACACTTTGCCATCACCGCCCCGAAGGCGCGTCATAATGAGTGTGCCGCCCCGAAGGCTCGAGGTCTTACCAATGGCAGAGACATTGACATCAATGGCCTGACCAGGCTTGGCAAAGGGAGGTAGTTCGGCCGTGACCATGACAGCAGAAACGTTTTTGACATCGAGCTTTTGCACCGAAGTAATACCCAAATCATAATCGGATATCGGTCCATCCACACTCACCCCTAATTTGTGTAACATGGCTCTTAAGCTCTCGCCAGCAAACGGTACGTCCTGGCCATCACCCGTGCCGGCCAGTCCAATGACCAACCCATAACCAATTAACTGATTGGCCCGGACCGAAGCAATTGAGGCTAAGTCCTTAATGCGATCGGCATGAGCCAGTGGGCTTAGCAGCGCACTGAAGGCCAAGACGACGCCTAAAAGGCTGACATTGAGAGATTGAATAAGCTTCATGACTTTAGGTTTCCGTTAAAAGGGCCAATATTTATAGATGCCGCTCATGCCCCAACCGGGTTTAATCGCACTGGCTAAGTCTCCTGCCCCACGATACGTAATTTGTGCATTGGCCAAGCGACGTGATTGGACGGTACCATCGGGGGCAATATCCTCAATTCTGACAACGCCTGCCACTTGAATGACTTCACTTCCCTCACTTAGCGTTAAAATCTTTTCGCCTCGGAGAGATAAATTGTTGTTAGGCAATACTTCAATCACGTTAACGGCAATCGAGCCTGTGAGTGAGGCCTGTTGGCCAGCGTTACCTTGACCATCGCTGGATAAGTTAGCGCCGGCCAGATTCATTTGACCGATTGCGGACCCAATGCCTTTTCCTAAGGGCACACCTGAGGCAGACAGGGCTCCTGATGCGCCTTTTTGCAATCCAGCTAAGGTATCGTTTGCCGCTTTTCTGGAGGTCGTGTTGTTTTGAGTGCGGGTCGACTGTGCTGACTCCCCAAGGATAACGGTTACCACATCGCCTACTTGAAAGTCACGCTGTTGACCGAAAAAGTTACTGCCCTGCCCGTCCAGATAAATAGAGCCAGTCGCTAAATTGGGTTTAGGGTCGACTGCGAACACGGGGGCGAAGGAAGCGCTCGGTTTGATATCGGGTATCGGGGTTTGAGCGCAACCAGCCAGACCACAAAGGGTCGCTAACAAAAGGGTGAGGGGTTTAATTGTTTTCATTTTTCAATTACATGTTGGTGTTAACGTATTTGAGCATGTCATCGACCGCAGAAACCGCTTTGGAGTTCACCTCATAAGCCCTTTGCGTTTCAATCATGTTGACCATTTCTTCAACAATATTCACGTTAGAGGCTTCTAAAGAACCTTGCACAATAGTGCCAGCACCATTGACACCGGGTTTCAATTGTTGGGAGGCGCCACTCGAAGCGGTTGCCACCACGAGATTGCCACCGATATTTTCTAATCCAGCCGCATTAACAAAGACGGCCAACTGTATGTTGCCTAGGGTTTGTTGGCTAGGACCGGTAATGGCTTTAGCTGAAACGGTACCATCGCCTCCGACCGTGATACTAGAAACGGTAGTGGGTACGGTGATGGGGGGTTGTAAGAGTGCGCCAGTGGCCGTGACCACCTGTCCCGTGGAAGAGAGTTGAAAGGTGCCATCACGCGTATAGGCAAGAGTGCCATCGGGTTGCAAGACCTGGAAAAATCCATTACCACTGACCGCTAAGTCCAGTGCATTGGACGTATTGATCATGTTGCCTTGGGTGTGAATTTTTTGGGTGGCCATGATCCGAGTGCCGGTCCCTAACATCAGGCCTGTGGGCGCTGACGTGGCAGCCGAGGTATTGCCCCCCGGTTGTTGAATTTTTTGATAGAGTAGATCTTCAAATACCGCGCGGTCGCTTTTAAAACCCGTGGTATTGACGTTGGCCAGATTGTTTGAAATGACATTCATCCGGGTCTGTTGTGCATCGAGACCGGTTTTTGCCACCCACATTGCTGCGTCCATAATCTACTCCCTATCTTTCAGAAACAATTGTCATGCCATTACTTAAGCGGTTGCCTAGGTTCAGTGTTTAGGCGCTTTTCATCGTTGTGGCGCCACTTTCATCAATACTTTTTGCTTCTTTGATCATGCGAATACTATTTTCAAAACTGCGTTGGAAGGCGATCATTTTTATGAGTCCGTCCACCGCGTTCACGCTGCTGCTTTCCAGGCTTCCTGGAGAAACGGAAGGGATTTCTTTGCCATTGGTAATATCTTGCTGTGAGGGATCCGTGTTTCTGGCTTGAAATAACCCATCCTGACGTCGATCGAGCTTGGTCGTACTGGCATCTCTTAACATGAGGCGCCCGATGGCGGTCGCAGGAGTATTTTTCGGAGCACTGGGGCTTTTTGCAAACAGTGAACCATCCTCAGTGATATTGATGAGGTAGCCTGCCGGTGCTGAAATCTGACCGCCTTGACCGCGAACGGGGTTTCCCGTGCCATCCACCACCAAACCGGTACTGTTGATCCGAAGGTCGCCGCGCCGGGTAAAGGCTAGATCGCCATTGGGGGCTGAGACGCCTAAAACGGTGTGGCCGTTCATGGCAACATCCATGGGGTTACCGGTATACATGGGCTTACCCCCGGCTAAAGACACCGTATCATGATTGTCGACTTCAGTCGTAAAACGAGTTGCAAAACCAGGACCTTCCACTTTAAGTGTATTGTTAACGTTAGCAAAGCTACGCTTAAAACCCACAGATGAAATGTTAGACAACTCATTGGTGATCTGTTGCATTTGATAGGCCCCTTGTTGGGAAGTGGCCGTATGGGAGAATATGAGTTTATCCATGATGCAATTTGATAGAGTGTTAGGTTAAGTCAGTCTGTGGGTTTTTAGCGCTTATTGACTACGTAGATTAATAACGGTGGTGGTTAATGTGCTGTTGGTTTCAATCGCCTTCGCACTGGCTTGAAAGTTTCGCTGGGCGGTAATCAAATCAACCAGTTCATTGGTCAAGTCAACGTTGGAGGATTCCAAAGCGCCCGCCCGAACCGTTCCGAACCCGGCCGCACCTGGCTGCCCGAGGGTTGCAAGACCGGAAGAGGATGAGGCCGTAAACGTGCTGTTACCCACCTGAGTTAATCCGCGAGAATTAGAAAAGTTAGCCAACACAACTTTGCCAAGGGCATGCTGTGTGCCGTTGGAGTAACTGGCTTCTACCAGTCCGTCATTGCCGATATTCACACCAATTAATTCGCCCTCGGGTTTGCCGTCTTGCGATTGAGCGTTAACAGCAAAGGGTTGTGTTAATTGGGTGGAATTGACGTAATTGATATTAATGGTCAAAGCGCCCTTACCGTTAGCCAGGTACACTGTATTCAAAGGGGTGCCGCCTTTGGGGGAGATCAAGCTTCCGTTCGTGTCAAAGGTTAATTCACCCTTGTTCAAATAAACGGGAGACCACGCCGGCAATCCATTAAAACCGTTTGCACTGGTGGTTTCTGCTCCAGTCCCATCGATATACATGGGCACGTTGTTGCCATTAACGGTTTCGGTAAATTGTTGGGGCTTAATCCAAGTGGAAGTCGTGCCACGTCCTGCCTGGGTCCCCGATAATCCCCAGGTGCTAGAACCTGATACTTGAATGAAGGAGTTGCTAGTGGCTGTGCCGGTGGTGAAGCTAAAGCTGTTGGCTTTCGGGTCGTAATTGACTTTGACGCCAGAAACCGATTGCCCAGCAGCATTTTTTAATAAATTAATGCGACTTTGTAATTCATTCACAAAACTAGCGAGGGTGTAATTCGAAGCCGCAGGCATAGTCACCGTGCCACTCACATTGTCGACTGTGACCAAAAATTGTTGGTCCATACCCGGGTTAACGGAGAAGTTATTGTTAACGTTAATACTTAACGCCGAGCCTGTGGTGGTCGCTGGCTTAGAAGTCAAACCGCGCGATGCGACCGTAGAGGTGGCTACTTCGCTTTGGTTAATGCCCAAAAGGGTTTGAGCCAGGAGGGTGGTGTTGATTTTAATGCTAGACGTGTCACCCGTGGTTCCCGAAGAGATACTAAAAGTTTGGCTAGTTTCGTCAAAGGAGGCTGTGATGCCCGTGCGCTCATCTGCAGAATCCAAAATATTACCACCGTTGGGGGCTACGATATCGGTTTGTACGTAAGTGCCTGTGAGTGGATCAATCGTAGAAAACGTATTATTCAGGCCAAAAGTAGAGTTAGCGGAGGGTAAGTAGGTGCCCGTGCTGTTGGAGACCCCTTCGATACCCAGATCAAGAGGAGTGGCGCTCGGGTCACTGTTGGTTTGAGTAAAGGTAAACCCTAGATTCACTGGGCTGTATTTTGCCGTGATATTGACGCCTAACGGAGAGAATAAAGGGGTCTGCGTGGTTGAAGTTAAATTATTTGTGGTGATAATGGCATTGTTAGCAGTAATGGCCGTATTAAGACTGGCAAGACTTGTCGTGTCGACGACTGGGACGCGGATAGCCGTGAGTGGTTTTGTTGCATGCGTTGTGTTGTAGGTGGCGATACTGGTATTGTAGGAATTGATAGTGGTGAGGTCGAGGGCTTTGGCATTACCAGAATTTACATTGGGTGCGGTGGCCAGTTGCGCTGCGATTTTTTGGTTCAACAGGTCATTGATCTGGTCATTGGTCATGTTGCCGGAAGCGGTAACACCATCGATTTTTGTACCCAAATCGATGTAGAAGGTTTTAGCGTTTTTTTCTGAGCCAACTTCCAAGGCAAATTGTCCGCCGCCTTTGGAGAAATTCCAATAATTATCACTGCCGAATTTTTGATTTAATTGATTGGTTAAAGCTTTGGCAATAGTGGCGCCCGTGACAACGCCGGCTCCTTGGAGGCTCGTCAGATCAACACCGATGGGGTTTGATCCATCAACAGACACTTGGAATAAATTGGTTAATTGTGCCGGAGTATACTGACTCAGATCTAAACCACCTGAACGCGCCGTGAGTAAACCGGTTTGTGTCGTGGAAACGCCAACGGCTGTGGCTGGGGATGAGGTTTGAACGTTGGTTTGTTGAGAAAGGTGAAATTCTGCGGTTGTCACGTTCCCGCCCACAAGCCCGGACACGTCAGAGGCAGGCTTCATCTGACCATACTGGTTCATGTAAAGGGCTTGGCCATTGGTGTCAGTGGCTTGCATTAAGGAAGGATCGACTTGTTGGTCACCCACATAGACGTAGGTTTGCCAAGTGTTAGTGGGTGTGGTTTGACTCGCGTTTTGTGTTTTTTGGTAATAAACCGTGGCCAAGTAACTGTTACCGCCTTGGTCATATACGGTCAATGCGGTTGATTCATTGTAGGTGGAAGGATTGTTTTTATTAAAGGGGGTGTTAATGACTAAGGCATCTGCTGGGAAGTTGACCGCTAAGCCGATTTTAGAGGTCTGCTTCGCTTCTCCAGTGGTTTGATTGGGAATTTGCAGGGGGTTCATGCTACTCACGTCAGCATTACCACTACTATCGACCGAGGCCGCCATTAATTTCTGTCCAGCGGCATTCACCACGTTGTATTGGTTGTTTAGTGTGAATGAACCGTCACGTGTATAAAGATTTTGTAATCCGTCTGAAGATTTGATCGGGAAAAAGCCGTCGCCGTTAATGGCCATGTCCAGCGCGTTGGAGGATATCGACACGTTACCTTGGCTAAAATCCTGAGACACTTTCTTTAACGCAATACCCTGACCCACAACCGAGCCTGAAGGCTGCAAAGGGGAGGAGGCGTAAATATCACCGAAAGACACCGTGGATCTTTTAAAGCCATTCGTTCCCACGTTAGCGATGTTGTTACTGGTCACGGATAATTGTGCGCTGGCAGCGTTCAAACCGGTAAGGGCGGTATAAAAAGACATTTGCTAAATCCTTTTCAAAAGTCAGACGAAAAAAATAAGGGTTAAAGGGGGTAAGTAAAAAAGTTTAAGTATTAAAAATTATTGACCAACCGCAACGACACTGGACATGGGGGCTGTACCACCACCGGCCATTTTTAGAATCAAAGTGGAGTCTTTAGGGTTAGTGGTAACGCTTTGAACGGTGGTCATGGTATTGACTGGAATTGAAGCAGAGACTCCCCCCACAACAGCCACCGCTGTCACCGTGTAATTGCCATCGGGTACTGTGCTCCCGCTGTCATCCTTGGCATTCCAGGTTTCAGTGGTCTGTCCGGCGGGTTGGGTGCCCAACTGGTCGGTACGTACGACCTTTCCAGCTGAATTAATAAATTGCAAGGACAAGGAGTCAGCGCCATTGGGTAAATTGATGTAAGAAGTGACCGGTTGACCGTTAGCCACGACGGCTGGGACGCTGGGAACGGCAACTTGCCTGCCAATCAAAGCAGCACCCGTGAGCATTTGATCGCCGGTGAGGGATGTGACCAAGGAGCTCATTTGGGTTGACATATTGGTGGTGGCTTCTAGCTGCGAGAATTGGGCTAATTGGGCCACAAAGCTTTGGTTATCCGTCGGGTTTAAGGGATCTTGATTTTTTAATTGCGTAACAAATAACTTTAAAAAAGAAGATTGCCCCATGCCATTCGCGCCAGAGCCTACGGCTGTATTGGTGACGCTTTTGGTCGGGGTCATGATGCTGGCCAAGTTATTGACAAGGCCTGGTTGTGTAGTGGTATTGGTCGTGGTCATGATGTTGTTCCTTTAAGGTTAGGTTTTCAGCATGTCGACGGTGCGTGACATCAGTTCACGAGCCGTATTCACCACTTCGACGTTATTTTGGTATGAGCGCGAAGCGGACATCAGTTCCACCATTTCGCTGACTTCATTGACATTGGATTTGAATAGATAGCCGTCTTTATCGGCGTTCGGATTACTGGGTTCGTATTGCTTTGGATTGGTGGTTTGATCCGTCATGATGCTTTTGATCTTGACCCCGCCAACGGCATTAAATCCGGGATTGGCTTGCGCTTGATCCAATATGGCTTGGAATACGGGGCGCTTGGCTTTGAATGCGGTATCAGGGGAAGAGGCGCTGGTGCCTGCATTGGCTAGATTCGAGGACGTGAGGTTTAACCGCACTAACTGGGAGTTCATGGCAGTGCCGGCGATACCAAAGATATTATTGAGGCTCATTGTTTACTCCGAAGTCAGGGCGTGCTTGAGTTGGGATGCACTGTTTTCAAAAAAAGCTAGGCTTGCTCGGTATTCGGCAGCCGCTTTACCGTAGTTAGATTGCTCGACGCTTAATTCAACGGTGTTGTTATCTAAGGAGGCGTTAAAGGGAACGCGATATTTCAAAGCGCTATTGGCATTGGTTTCCACCGGCATATCGGTAGGGTAGTGGCGGCTATTGGTGGTTTGTATGTTTGCGCTATCGTCTTTTAAATTGTTTTTAAAAATCTCCCCAAAATCCAAATCGCGCGCTTTGAAGTTAGGCGTGTCAGCATTGGCAATGTTGGCGGCCAAAACTTCCATCCTTTGGCCACGCACTCTCAGCGCGTTTTCGTTTAGTGCAAAGGCTTTATTTAAAATGTCCATGATGTTTGGCTAAAGTTTTTATTCAAAGTGACGATATTTGTGACATCGAGTTACGGTTAATGGGATTAAAGCAATTGTTGTGCCATGTTGATTTAAAGGGCTCTAGATGTGGTTTTTTAAGGCTTTGATCGCAAGGGCTGGCAATATTTGTTACTTGGGGTGGCAAATTTTGGCCAGCCATGGCAAGGGTTATGCCGATCTTGAAGAAAAATTGACTGACAGGCTGATTGGGCAGGGATCACTGCCCCCGTGATGGGGAGGAGTGTCATTTTTTTGTTAACGGTAGCGATTGCTATCATTTAGGCTAACTCGGGTGGTCTGAGCCGCATTCACTCCGGCGTTGACCGTCGGATGGGCGTTTATCGGCGTCACCGGGTTTGCGTTCACAATATGATCGACGCCCTTAGCGGGTTTTTGTTCGCTACTGGGGGCTAAGCCTAATTTTTGTAAGGCATTTTCATAAAGCCCCGCGAGCAACGAGCGTCGGGTAATGTTGGAACTAGGATTTTTATTTTCGTAAAGGGTCGTTGCCTGCTGGCCAGGAATACTTAAGGGGGCTAAGGGATTTTTTTCTTGGCGTGCGGAAGGGGTCAAAACGGTGAGATATAGATTATCTAGGCTAGCTCGCCCCGAGTTACGAAGCCCAGTGTCATTAAAATAACGTCCTACGAGATCCAGTTGATCTAAAACCTTGAGTTGGCCGATAGATTTAGCCTTACCGGCGTAGCCTACGGAAGCCGCCCCCTGATTTTGACCCTCGCAAAACTGGATAACACCATGACAATGACCGTTACTCGCGCGGGGATTTAAGCCATCGCTTTCCATTAAAGTGACCGTAGCCAGATCATCGGGGGAAAACCCGTGTTCATTGGCTAAATTAATAATTTTATTGCGAATCGCGCCCTTATCTTCAACCGGGATGTATTTCAAGGCGACCGCGCGATCTAAGGTGCGCTCAAGGATAGGATGGGAGGATGGGGGGTAGTGGGCGGCAGCGGCGACCTGTGCTGCGGAACCGCTAACGGCCCGAGGGGCTTTGTTAACGATGGGGGCATGATGATTGACCCCAGCCGAGGAAGTGCTTGAAAGCATTTTTGGTGCAGGCACGGTTGCATGATCGCTTTGAATAGCGAGCAGGGCATTAGAACTCTTGGAAAGAGGGCCTAACTGAATGATTTGGCCGGGAAAAATACGATCAGGGTTTTTAAGGTTATTGGTCTTACTTAAAACCAAAGCAGCCTTCATGGCGGCTTCTGGGCTTGCATCCATGCCCTGGGACTGCAGGAAATTTTGAGCAATACCGTAAACGGTATCGCCAGTACGAACGTTATGTGATGAAGGGGCTGCCTGTATTTGTGGGTTCAAGCTGTTAATATTATTGGGTGCGCCGGAAGAAAAGGTAGCGTTGTCCGCGTTTGACTTTGAAGCTTGACCGCTGAGAGCCGCCCGAAAACTCAGTTCACTGAGGGTAGAGGGGTAGTTGGCAGTAGTCAAAGCCGCAGTGGGACTAAAACGAGGGGGCGAGTTTTCGTTAGATAAGCGATCAAAGTGAAGGGTCGGGTCGTTAAAACCGGTGTCGGAATGGTAGATCATCGATTGCAAATAGGGACTAGCGGACCCGTTGTCACTGTGGCTTACGAAGGAGTTAGTGTTGGCCGTCGTATTCGTGGAACCTGGTCCAAGACTCGATGTCAGTGTTTTGACAGAGGAAGGCGCGGTATGCTCTGCGCCCCAGTCGATTCTAGCTAGGGTGTCACGAAAGTCGGTTTTGGAAGCGGCAACCGTGCCGGTTGCTCCAGCTGCGGCGTTTGCACTGGGACTTTGCGTCGCAAAAGCGGGGTTTAAAGAGGTATTTATTTCCATAGTTGTCTACAATATTTTCCGGTCTTGTTCTTGCGCTGTTAAACTGTGCGTCACTTCCGGTCATTGAAAATGCATATAAAAATGTCAGTTAATAGGTCAAAAGCAAGGACCGTGCCTTCTTTATCAATAAAGGGGGGCTCGTGGTGTGTGCCGCGCTGGCTGGCTCAAGCCCTATTCATACTCTTGACCTTGGTTCTCATGCCGGGCTTGATGTCGCTAGGGACAGCGGCCGATTTGCCCCGTGAGTCGATGATTCGTGATTTAAAACAGTGGGTTTCCGAGCGCTTGTCGATTCCCCCTGAATTGGTGGAGGTCGCTCCCATGGATGCTCGCTTACGGGTGCCCGATTGTCCCAAGGCCTTAAATTTTGATTTTCCGTTTCCAGTGCATGATCAAGTGCGAGTTCGATGTGAGGGGCAAGGCGCGGATCTTTATATCCGGATCATTGTGATAGAGCCTCGAAACACGGTATTAGCGGCCAAGGCGTTAAGTGCGGGCCAAGTTGTCACGTCAACTGATTTAATCTTGCAACCGGTGGCTAAGCCCCAGCCCGGCACCCTAGAGTCGCTGGGGTTGGCCGTGGGTCGATATTTAAAAAAACCAGTAGGCCCCGGGGCTTGGATACTGTCCAGCGATTTGGAGGAAGCGGAGCTAGTTATGCGCCTTAAAGCCGACATTAAGCGGGGAAGTACCCTTTCGAAAGGCCAATTTGAAACCTTGTCTATGCCAAAAAGTCTCGCTCCCCCAGGATTTTTGTCAGCCAAGCAAAGCTACGAGGGCATGCGTTTAAAACTGGATTTGAGCGCTGGGCATATATTATCGACGGATGATTTGACCTTGGAGCGTGACGTTTGGGTTGCCCGGGAAAATTTATTGCCAGGACAACTTTTAGACCTAAACCGTTTGCAACTTCTGCCGATACGTATACAAGGGCCCTTGACGGGTTATTACACGGATTTATCCGGATTAGACAATGCGGAGATGGTCCGAGAGGTGCGTCAAGGTGAACCCCTGAAAGTGGGTGATGTACGACCTGAACTATTAGTGCGCCGCGGCGCTGAGGTGATGTTAACTATGAATTCCAATGGCCAAGTGCAAATTACGTTGCGGGTGGAAGCGCTGGACGACGCAAGGATGGGAGAGTCGATCAAGATGAAAAATTTAGAGTCTGGGCGTATTTTGTTTGGGACGGTGACAGGAAAAAATATGGCCAAAAGTCGTTAATAGGGCGAATTTAATATAAGTTATTGATTAATAATGAAATTAATTTTTTAAATTTTCTCAGTGGGCATTGTTTTAGGGATTATTTAACCCTAATGTAAAAAAGATGAAAATAACGCTAAAGTTATCAACTTTGCCGCCGACATCTCACACGAGAGAAGTAAAAAGACTTTGAAATGTAATAGAAGGTTTGACTTAAATAATTGAAATTATTGCTATAATTTGTTTATCAGGGGTTTAGGGTTAATTTTTTGCCAGACACAGCGTTATCTGAATCGATGATTTAAGATAACAAACGGTCAGCAACCATTTCCCCTTAAACTTCAAATGATTTGATACTAGGAAATATAACCATGCCTAACATTAGTGGTATTGGAAATGTCGCTCCGCAAGCCATCCCTCAAAAGGTGGTGAGCAAAAAAGCGGACACCTCAGCTTCTAGCGCAAGCACCACTTCGGCTTCGACTGAGAGTGGTAGCGAGGGATTGAGCTTTCAATCCTTGGCCCACACCGTAGCGGCTCAACCCGCTTACGATCACGCGAAAGTCGCCACGATTCGTCAAGCCTTGTCCGAAGGCAAGTATCCCTTGGATTCCAAAAAAATGGCTCAAAGCTTTTTAGCTATCGAGCAGATGATTGGACACTCGGGCGGCAACAGCTAATGCTGTGTATCGCTCTTTTTAGATAACGGTCACATTTACACATGTCCGAAGGTGCCAATACTGCCGCTATCAACGCCGAGGTATTAAGGCTTGCCTGTGAAGAGTCGGCCCGTTTGAAAGACTTGTTGGAGCAAGAGTTTAGTGCTTTGCGCTCGCAAAGCCTTGATGAGTTCGAACGTCTGCAGCCTTTAAAAAATGATATTTTTGCAAAACTGAGCGGTTACGTCCAAGTGCTTGATAAAAGCCGTGAGGGACCCAATCCAGAAGAAATTTTGCATGCCCCGCTCTGGGAAGTGTTTAAGGCGCGGATGGCTGAATCCCGCGACGCTCACTTACGTAACGATATTTTAATTCGCAGTAAATTAGAAGCGATTAATTCGACTTTGCGTCTACTTCAAAATAGTGGCAGGGCCGCTTCTGTTCAACTGTATGATCGATTGGGTCGCTTAGGAGGTCCTATGCGGGGTCGGGGTTATACCGACGTGTAGTGGGTAGGTGTAGTTGATACGTGTAGTGCGTCGTAAGGCTTTTAGCGGTAGCCAGACTGTTCTACATATACACACACACACACTGACTCACCTGCTTTCCAACCTTCTTTACCTTATTTCATCATGAATCATGAGGGGGTTTTACAGGTAGGATCTTTCGTTCGTGCTCTCACCCTGGGGCGCTTCGTGGGTAGATGTATTCGGTGAAGCCTTTGGGATTAAATCGGAAAGGGCACAAAATTCCCCTTACACCCAATCGACTTCCAACGCTTTGATTCTAGGGGCCAATGCACTAGAACACTCTTGGGGCCGACCCGGGCCCATCGCCTGAGATCGCCTGAGATCGCCTGACAATACCGCCCTCTCCTTCTAGGCGGCCATCAAACTTTTTCTGAGTTGTTTGGCCACCGTAGTAAGAATTTGACTCACACGCCCCTCAGTTACACCTATCACATCCCCAATTTCTCGTAAATTCATTTCCTCGACGTAATACAAGGAGACGACCAATTGATCCCGTTCCGCCAATTCCTCAATCGCCAATTTAAGGTTACCCAAGGTCTGGGAATTTTCCAATATCACATCCGGCCGAGACTGGTCTTCGGCGGGGATATTTTTTACGAATTCAGACACAGTTTCAATCGAAGTTGTCTCAAAGCGCATCGCATCGCTTCTTTCCAACTGAAGGTCTTCCGTGTCCTTACCCATAAACTGCGCTAACTCGGTTTTAGTGGGTGCACGGCCCAATATGGAAGCCAACTCAGCGCCTGACTCTTCATGTTGCCGGTTAATGGCCACCGCCGAGCGGGGCAAATACGACATATGTCGCACTTCGTCTAGAATAGCCCCTTTGATACGGATACTGGCAAAACTTTCAAACATCACCCCTTTAGTGGGATCAAACGAGCGAGCCGCCTTAATTAACCCAATCATGCCCGCTTGCACCAGTTCATCAAACTCCATATACCGAGGCACACGGGCGCGTAAATGCACGGCAATACGCTTGACCAATCCTAAATGCTGTAGCACACGCGCTTCCGAGAGATTATCCTCAGAAACATTTTCGTATTGCGCTACTTTGGAATTAGACATACAGATCGTCTCATTACAAAAAGGATGGGCTCATGACTATCAATGGATTCTAACCTGCCAAGAGGCGTTCGACAAAAAACTGCACGCCTCCGGAAGCCCCTGACAAAGGGGGCAGAGCCTCAACAACCGTGGCCAGACGCTTAAAATCTTGCGCGCCATTGCCACCCGGAGCATGATCGATCAAGGACTTGTAAACACGGCTGGCACTCAACATGCTGTCATCATAAGTAATGGAGTGCAAATATCCCACCGATTTATCTAAAAATCGACGACAAACATCATTGACTCGACGATGCAGGTTTTGTCCTGCTTTTTGGCTATCTACCATATTAGGGATCAAGTATATCTCATCCAGCGCATAGTCCGTCATCAATACTTTAATCGTCCCATAGGCATCGGCAATCGAGGAGGGTTCGTCCTTCACCACAATGAAACGTCTTTGAGTGGCCTGCATGAAGGTCAAAACCGGACTCGACAGACCTGCCGCAACATCGACGATGAGATAATCGATCGGTTCTTCCAAAGAACTAAAAGCCGCCACAATGCCCACCGATGCTTGAGTACCCAAAGAGGCCATTTCCTGCATCCCGGAAGCACCTGGGACTAACCTGACTCCCTCACGTGTTGTAACAATCACCTCACTTAAAGTTTTTTCTCCAGAAAGAACGTGGCTAAAATTAAATTCGGTGGGGCAACCCAAGGCGATCTGCGCATTGGCCAATCCCAAATCAGCATCAAACAACATGACCTTGTGACCCCGTTTGACTAGGCTCACTGCCAAATTGACGGAGAGGGACGTTTTTCCAACCCCGCCCTTTCCACTTGCCACTCCAATGACGTTAAGAGTACCCATGAGCCGCCTTTACAGAATTTTTAACATTATAACTTGCATTAAGAGCGTTCTTATCAATCGTTGTTAATGACCCTGTAGCCGATGATATCCTTCATAAATAGCCCCCTGCTGAGCCCCTTTGGCTTGAGCCGGGTTTAGCGGGGCTAGCACCCCGGCGGCCTTCAGTTGAGAAAACGTAGGCTCGGCCGGCAAGGACTCTGTGCTCGCCAATTGCGGATGCGCTGCTAAAAAAGCCTTGAAAGCGGCCGCCACAATCGCCGCCGATGGGTCGCTCTCACACAATAGCTCAGGGTTTTGGGAGTCTGCGCAAAAAGACACCGGAATCAAAGGTTCACAAAGCGCCTGAATGAGCGGCCAGGGTTGCTCAATTTCATCCAATTTACTCAACATAAGAGTCGACCACGAGGCATGATGATCGGTCAAGAAACGCTTAATCGTGGAAACTGAAGCATCAACGGGTAACACCAGATGTTGTTGGGCCGTAGGCGCCAAACGCCCGATGGTGGCCAAATGCTCGGCCATCAATATGCCCGGTGTATCAATTAAAATCAGTGAGCGGGTCGCGCATTCGGTTAACACTTCACTTAACATCGATTCTGAATTCACTCGAAAGCAATCCACGCCAATTTTAGAGGCAATCATCTGTATCTGACTCCAAGCGCCAGGCCTTTGATCACAAAAGCTAATCAAAGCAATCGATTCATGCCCCACATCCTGGGCGCGCGCTTTTGCAATACGACCGATCATACGAGTTTTACCAGAGCCAGAGGGGCCGGCTAGGACATGAACCCCAGTCAATGGGTTCACGGGCGAAGTTTTATTTTTAACAATCGAAGCTAATGAAGACTCCATAAAGGCTAATCCGTCCAGAGGCTGCTTAGCCTCCACCGCCCAATCCATCAAGAGGGCGCGAAGCGTTGCGGGAACATTGGATTCAATCAGGGCTTCACTCAAAGGACGAAATTCATTTGGCATCGCACTACCGGATTGCCATAAATCCACTTTTTGGGACATTCTAAACTCGCGACGAATTTCAGCTAATTCGCTACGCACCAAATCCACAATCTCACGTGCACGAATCGCCTCACGCCCGTTGCTTGAAGCGTCTTGGGACGCATTTTTTTCTATCGCGGGTGTGGTCTTTAACACCGAGAAAGAAGTGTTCGGTAGCGCATCACTCGCAGCCGACACAGTCACGGGAGCACCGACGGAAGGCGCGGTTGATGTCTCCAAGGTGGGGTCAAAGCGCTCTTGTGGCTCGGCACGTAAGCTCTCTTGCAAGAGGGCACCAAAAAGGGCGCTCTTTTCACTCGTCTTAGGTTGCACACTCACTGGCGTGGGGATCAAAGCCTCTAGCGGTTCTGGCACGATATCCACAGCCACAATGACCTCTACTTTGCCATTGACTCGGGTGCTCGACACAATCAAGGCATCAGGGCCATACAATTCGATAGCACGAGCATTCGCTCTTTGACTATCTTGGGCTACTATTCGCTTTAGTTCCATGGTTTTATCTCTGCTTATCTAAGTGCGGTGTCAACGGTATAAATAATTTTTACAGACTGGTCATCCGGTATTTCACTGTAAGACAATACGGTCATATCATTCACGCGATGGCGAACCGATTTGGCAAGCCAAGGACGAATCGAGGGAGACACCACCAACACGGCATTGTGGCCTTGCTCCTGAACATGGTTAGCGCTCTTACGCAGCGACTCAAATAGACTTTCTGCCAATCCCGGCTCGATGGTAGGCCCTTGCCCAGGTAGGCTTTGCTGAACCGCGCCGCGCAGCATTTGTTCTAAATTAGGCGCCAGTGTCATCACAGATAAACTATCATTCACCCCGGCCAAGTTCTGCACGATAAAGCGTCCCAATTTAGGACGAATCAAGGCGGTGAGATGAATCGGATCTTGGGTCTGACCACTTTCTTCTACAAGCGCTTCAGCAATCGAGCGCATATCACGAATAGGCACGCCCTCGGATAAAAGATTTTGTAGGACCCGAGTAATGGTGCCTAAGGGCAATCGGGTCGGCGACAAATCTTCCACGAGTTTAGGGAAACGTTTGGCTAACTTATCCAACAGTTGTTGCGTTTCATCGTGGCTGATGCACTCGTGGGCATTTTCACGCAACACTTTATTTAAGTGAGTGGCAACTGCTGTGCTGGGATCCACCACGGTATACCCTAAGGTGCGGGCATAATCTCTTTGCGAAGGATCAATCCACACTGCCTCCAACCCAAATGCCGCCTCACGCGTCGTCTCACCTTGCACTTTTCCGTATACCTTACCCGGGTTAATCGCGAGCTCTTTACTCGCACGCACTTGGCCCGTAGCACGAACCACCCCATTTAACACAATGTTATAGGTTTCAGGCTCAAGATTTAAAGCGTCCCTAATGCGCACAGCAGGAATCAGAAAACCCAACTCGGTAGAAAGCTTTTTACGCACACCCTTAACCCGTGACATCAACTGTCCACCGGTCTCTGGATTAACCAAGGGAATCAAAGCGTAGCCAATTTCTAATCCAATCAAATCAACCGGCTCCACATCATTCCAATCGAGCTCCTTGGGTGGCGCAGGCATGGCGGGGACGGCCGCCGCTTGGATCGCCGCCTCCTGTTCAGGGGTAGGCAATTGACTTTTCTTCATCAGCATGTAACCCAATCCAACAGTGGCTGCGCCCAGAAACAAAAATACGGCATGGGGCATTCCTGGGATCAATCCGAGAAACATCAAAATCGCTGCAGAGATAAATAAGGGGGTCGGTTTACCTAATTGAGTGGCCGCCTGTTCCGTCATCGACTGAGCCGTCGTCACACGGGTCACAATAATGGCGGTTGCCAAAGATAAGAACATGGCGGGTATTTGAGCGACCAGTCCATCACCGATGGTCAGCAGGGTATAAATTTTGGCAGCTTCGGCCACCGACAACGAATGCATCGCCACGCCAATAATAAGCCCACCAAAAATATTGATCGCTAAAATCATAATGCCAGCAATCGCGTCACCTCGTACAAATTTAGAGGCACCATCCATGGCACCGAAAAACTCAGCCTCTTGAGCCACCTCGGCACGTCGGACCTTGGCCACGTCCTGACTAATCACACCCGCATTCAAATCGGCATCAATAGCCATTTGCTTACCTGGCATGGCATCGAGGGTAAAACGGGCAATCACTTCGGACACTCGTCCCGCACCCTTGGTAATCACAATAAAGTTAATGATCATCAGGATCGAAAAGATAATAAAACCCACCAAATAATTGCCATGAATCACAAATTCACCAAAAGCCTGTATCACCTTACCGGCGGAATCGGCACCATGGTGGCCGTCTACCAAGACCACTCGTGTGGAAGCCACGTTTAATGCCAAGCGCAGCATCGTGGTCAATAGTAGTACGGAGGGAAATGAAGAAAAGTCCAACGGCTTCTTAGTATTGATGGCAATCATAATGACCACCGTGCCGGCCAAAAGATTAAAAGTAAACAGGATATCCAACAAAATGGCTGGTAACGGTATGACCAACATGGCCATGATGACGAGGATGACAAAAGGCACACCAAGATCGCCAAATCGAAATTTAGAAAAAATTGTCCGGAAATTTGACAGTGCAAGGGAAGCCATATTTGAATTCTATAAGTTACTGATTAAAATGATTAATTAACAAACTTGTCATTTTTCTTTCATGACACGTTTACCATTAAGCAATTTATGAGCCACATTTAAGCTAACAGTGGGCAGTGATCACAGAGAACACCCAAAGCTGTCGACGAATTCATTCTGTCACGATTCTTGCTTATTAAATGAATAACTCATTTACCTCATTTACCGCAGAAAAAATGCAAAACGCTCAAAATGCTCCAATAGGACAAAATTCCTCATTAAATATAGCATTTAATGCCAGCAATAACGCTCCTGCGCCTACCGACAACACGGCGAACACCCATTCGAGTCGTTTTAGTAACACACTAGGCCAAGCCATAACGGCCATTAATAGCCCTACCACCCCTCCCAATTCGCCATCTAACGGCAATAATTTGCCGCCTGCCGAGAGCAGCAACGCCCATTCACTCGCTCAAAACGTCAATAATACAAGCCCCGAAGGCACGGATAGCAATCTAACCCCCTCCGATAGCGCCGATACCACTATTACTCCAAACACCCCAGGCACCACCGACAGCGAGATTTCAACGGCCACCACTTCACCCTTAGATGGCGCGCATCCCCACCTAGCAGCACTGATGAGAGGTCAAAAACCTAATCTCACGCAAATAAACGAAACGCCAAGCAAGAATCAAACCCTATTACCCAACTCCGCCTCGCAGATGACTTTGGTTAACCCCAGTCTCATCCCTAACGTTACGAACGTTACAAACGCACTTAACGCAGATGCTACCCCTTCGACCGACACGGCTACCCTCGCCACTGTAGCACCCACAATGGATGATGAATCACTCTCCCCTCAGGAAACCGCGCTCAACCATAAGCTCAACAAAAAATCCGCCAAAGAAAATAATGAAAACAACGAAGCCACCTCGCTTCCAGCCGACAACACTTTAACCCCAGGGATTCCAGTGGTCGCTCTACCCCTCACAGTCCCAAACGCCGCCGAAGCCTCCACCCCAAGACAAAATCCTGTGGACATCAACCTCAGCGCCCTTAACCCTAAGGCCTTAGAAATCAACAAACCCATCACCCAGAGGCAAAATGGGATCGACCAGTCTGTCCCATCGACCGGGGTCGCCGCCGCACTATCTGGGGCTCCAGGCGCGTTACTTTCACCCAATCCATCCACCGACTCCGGACTCACTCAATTATCACCCACCGCTTCTTCACCATCGGGCAAAGTCCCCGTCACTTCACAAACGCTGCCTTTAGCTTCAAATCCAAAATCTCCTCAGCTTACACTCCCAGACACCCAATCTGCCGCCACCAAAGCAACCAACCCGCCCGTCGCCGCACAAACGCTGCCCGAGGCTCCTGGCGCGTTACTTTCACCCAATCCATCCACCGACTCTGGACTCACTCAATTATCACCCACCGCATCTTCACCATCCGGCAAAGTCCCCGTCACTGCACAAACGCTGCCTTTAGCTTCAAATCCAAAATCCTCTCAGCGTAAACTGCTAGACAACCAAGCTCCCACCACAAACGCGACACAAACGCTTGCCAGCAATCTCAGTCCCTCCGTTTCAACCCAATTATCGACGAGCACATCAGGAACCACCCCTATTCCATTTCTAACAGGCAATAGTGCGACCAACGCCAGCAACTCGATGAGCCCGACCATCAGCCCCAATAGCCTCAATAGCCCAACCGATTTAAGTAATCCCCTAACGCCTTTTACCGCCACCCCAGGACAAACACTCACCCTAGGCTCTGAGTCTGATACTTTTAACTTACAAAACACCCTCAATGCTTTATCGGGCCAGATCACCGTAAGCAACCGAGGCACCACACAAACTCCAAATGGCGTTACAAAAATGAGCGCTATGGCGAGCCTATCCGACACTGAGCGACCTGCTCGCTTTGGCCCCGCTACCACGGAATCGACGATTGAGGGCTTGAGCGGCCTCTTCAGCAAGCTACCTTTCCTCGCTTCAGAGGCCAAATCACCTGGGCTTAGCGCTTCAGGAAACCCTCACTTTACCGACTCAAACACTTCAAGCGTCACCATCACCTCGTCGATGGCCTCAACAAACTCAACGCCTACCATTACACAAAACAACATTAACCTAAGCTCACACTGCCCCCCGCAGGAACACACTCTGGCCAGCACTTTTTATCAAAGAACCGAACAATATCAACAACTCAGCACCCAATTGGCCGATGCCGTGGGTCAACGTCTTTCAGCCCAAATTGCCAAGGGCAACTGGAGCATGAATCTGCGATTGGCGCCATCTCATCTAGGTCAAATTGACGTCAAAATGAGTATGACCGGAGGGCAACATCTGGATACCGTCTTCTCCGCCAGCAATGCCAACACGAGGGACTTATTGGCCAACGGGCTATCAAAACTCAAAGATCACTTAAACCAAGCGGGCATCACCTTAGGACAGACTGACATTCAAAATGGCCAGCAAGGCACATCAAGCGGAAATTCCTCATCCCATTCCAACCCGATGCTCCCTGATCGCTCAATTGCGCGCACCCCGCAAGCCAAACCCGCCACTCTAATAGCCCCCGCTGCAATCAACTC
>CAITMU010000065.1 GCA_903893565.1 uncultured beta proteobacterium
ATCTGCCACGATCACCACATTCGGATGTACCTTGGCATGAACGCGAGTAATTTTTTTACCTGCCACTTGCGTGGCTAATTGTCGGGCGGTTTGAATCGAGGCATGGGTCGCACGACAACTAGCGTAGGGCTTAAAGCCATTACGTTTTAATTCCCAATGATCATCAAAATCCATTGCAGGCACTTCGACCTGCCGATCTTGAATGAACACATCCAGTAAGCCTTTTTCCAATTCGAGTAACTGGGTGGAGGAGATAAATCCTTCTTGCGCTAGCTCTGCCGCCATGATCCCATCCATGGCAGCCTTACCGCCATGGAAGGGTTTGGAATGCGTACCAAACGAGCGCACAAACCCACCCGCTGTGGTTGCAGCCACCCCGATAGCATATTCTGTTTGTTTTTTTGTTAAACCCATCAAAACACTCGCTACAACAGCAGCTCCTACACGCCCAAACACCGAAGTCGGGTGAAGCCCTCGACGATGTAAGCTTCGCCCTACCCCTGCCGGCCCCCCACCTCCCAAACGTGCCATGACTTCAAATCCGGTGATGAAAGCAGCCAAGGTCTGCTTTTCATTGGCTCCGAGATGGCTTGCCATCGCAAAAGCGGTGGTACCACACACGCAACTAATGTGGCCTGCTCCCATTTGATGCGAATCATCATAATCCATCGCATGTGCCATACTGCCATTGACCAAGGCAGCAATGGCTGGAGTGGTCTTGGGTCCAAAAAACATCTGTGCCTCACCTTGGGCTTGCCAGCGCGTGGCCACTTTCCGAACGGGCCGCACGCACGCTTCGTCCCAAGCGCCAATGGTTACCCCCAACACATCCACTAAAGCCCTTTTAGCAGCCTGCAAAATATCGGGTGGAAATGGCCTCTGAAAAGCAGTCGAAGCATATTCTGCAATTTGCTCACTACGCGTGAGGGTTACCCCTTCTCTTGCATTCATCAATGTCTCCTATTCAGCATCGTTATTCAAAGATTATTAAGCTTGCAAATCGCAAGCTCGGGATTGTAGAGTTTTATCAGCCTTCAATACATGCTTGGCAATTTTATGAGTGGGCGTGTGTGGTAATGCCTCTACAAAAATAACATAGCGGGGCACTTTCATTGCTGCTAAACGTTGTCGGCACCAATCGGCAATCGCCACTTCGGTCAATGTCGAGCCGGCCTTTTTCACCACTGCCACCAAAATTTCCTCATCGCCCAATTCAGCCGGCACCGGAATGGCGGCCACTTCCACAACCTCGGGATGCTCACCAATAGTGCGATCAATTTCAAGGCCAGCAATATTTTCGCCGCGACGCCGAATGATGTCTTTTTTACGTGTGACAAAATAAAAATACCCCTCCTCATCACGCTTCATCAAATCCCCGGTCTTAAACCACTCCTCTTCAAAGGAAGCGCGAGTTTGTTCTGGATCACGAAAATAGCCTTGCATCACAATGGGATGTTTTACCCACAATTCCCCCGTTTCATTCGGCCCCAGATCTGCGCCTTGATCATCCACGATACGGCATTGCGCCCAAGGCCGACGAGGATCGGGATGACGACCAATCATGCCCAAACTATCCATTTTACGTACTCCCTCATAGGGATTACACAAGAGCCCTGGGATCTCGGTCATGCCAAAACCGGTAATCAACTCCTTAATCCCGAATTCATCCCGAAAGCAAGCCTGGGCTTCAGGTCTAATCCCATACATAACTCTGACGGTATGTTCAGGGCGGAATTCACTACGGGGTCGAGCCTTTAATATTCTGCCCACCGCATCAATAACATTAATTTGGGTCGCACCGTTTTGCACCACGGTGTCCCAAAATGTTGAGGCTGAAAATTTATCGACGAAGATTAAAGCGGACCCTGCCGCCAAATTACCGGCCAAGGAATAAAAAAGGGCATTCACATGAAATAATGGCAATACAGTAAACATGCGTTCATCCGGCTGTAACCACAAACGCGCCACATTGGCTTCGCCAGAAATAACAAAATTACTTTGACTATGCATGGCCGCTTTAGGAAAACCCGTAGAACCCGAGGTATAGATAAAAATGCAGGTATCTTCGGCGCTAGCCGGAGGAGGCAGTGTCACATCCGGTGCGCTGTCCATCCAATGCTGAAGGTTAGGGGCTTGACTTTGCTCGCCATCAAACAATATGAAAAAGGGCGATGGGGTCATCCCTTCACAAGCCTCGCGTACCACTGGCAACACTTCCTCAGAGCACGCCACTACAGACACATCCGCATGCTGTAAGACGTAACGCGCCTCGGCAACCCCAAACTCCGGGTTAGTCGGCACCATGATGGCGCCAATACGAGCACAGGCAAACAACATCACGGCATGACCGACATGATTTCTTGCCATCACACCCACCCGATCGCCTTTCTTAATCCCTAAGGCAACGAGCCCTTGCGCCGCCTTTAAATAAGCCGCTTTAAACTGCGCTCGGGTCCAAGTCTTTCCCTGAAAGACAATGAAGGGCGAGTCCTGCCGAGAGGCAAGACGACTTTCATAAATGCCACAGATCGAACCATCATGGGCAGGATAAGATTTCAAAACTTCTAAAGGGGTCAGCATAGCCACTTCAATCCGTTGAGTCAGTAAAGGTCGGGAATATTAAGACGAAACCTTGTCCACGTCTATTCCATCCACATCCATATCATCTGGTGGACCCTTGGATTGTTCGCGGTTACAAGAAACTTTGGATACCCATGCACCTGGGGCTTGGTGGGTAGACACGGCTCGGCTCTACTGTGGCTCAATATGTGCCACCTTAGCCACCATTACATAGCGCTCATAATCCTTATGTAAAAATTGGGAAAATTCCTCTACTGTGCTACCAATGGCTTCTAAATTAAGGCTATTAAATCGCTCTAATACTTCATTCAAATGAACGATCTTTACGATCGCCTCATTTAAGCGCTTGACCACGACGGCCGGCAGGCCTCGAGGCCCATATAGTCCATACCAACCAGTGGACTCATAACCCGGTAAACCTGACTCATCCACGGTTGGTACTAGGGGTAATTGGGCGGAACGCTTTAGCCCGGTAAAGGCCAAAGCTCGCAGTCTCCCAGCCTGGACCATAGGAACCACCACAGGACTGGGTGCAAACATCAAAGGAACCTGCCCCCCCAGGAGATCGGTGATCGCGGGCCCCGCGCTGCGATAGGGCACGTGAGTGAATTTGACCTGTGCCATCACCTGAAACAATTCACCGGCCAAATGCGTCGAATTACCCCATCCTGCTGATACGAAAATCATTTTGCCTGGATTGACCTTGGCGTAATCGATGAGTTGCTGCAAATTCTGTAAATTTACACTCGGGTGTACCGTCACCACTAAGCCACTGGAATTGCATATTAGACTGATGGGAGTGAAATCCCGAAAAGTATCGTAGGGTAACTTCTTGTAAACCACCGGATTGATCGTATGCCCACCGGCCGTCACGAGTAAGGTGTAACCATCGGCTGGTGATTTTGCCACGAGATCCGAGCCGATGATGTAGTTGGCGCCTGCGCGATTATCAACCACCACATTTTGCGACAAAATCACGCCCAAGCGCTGGCCCACAAGACGCCCCACCACATCAATCGCCCCACCAGGGGCCGCCGGCACGATGAGTCGAATGGGACGCTGCGGATATTCAGCAACACTCGACAGACAAAACCCCAATAAGCCACAATAAAGCAAGTTACGCACGAAGTTCATTTGGCCTTCCTCCTACCGAAATATCGGTCGATGACAAAATCGAAATGACTTTTTTTATTGTTGTAGTGCTTCTTGTTTTATTTTGTTAAAGCATTAATCCATTCTTAACTATCCATTTAAAAAACAAAGGGAAATACCCGCCTTCGCGTGGGTAATGACAAAAACAGTACTCCTAGGAAGGCACCCAAGGCATCGGTGCCTGACAAGCAAAAGAAGTGCGACAATCCATCACAACCGGCAATTCTGAGGCCATCGCTTGCTCAAAGGCTTTCTTAAAGTCTTGCGGCTTATCTACCACAAGACCTAAGGCACCAAAGGATCGGGCAATTTGTGCGAAATCCGTTTCTAAGAACTCAAAACATTCATTCTTGCGATTGGGCTCCGGCGTGTCCCCATACGCAATACTTAAATTTTTCAGCCCCTGCGCTAAACTTCGGTTGTTGTTAACCAAGGTCACCGTCTTGATCCCACGGCGGCGCGCGGTCTCAAGCTCTGGCAGGTGGTAGTAAAAACCACCATCTCCCGTAAAACAAAATACGGGCTTATCCGGAGCCCCACACTTGCCGCCCAATGAAGCAGGAAACGACCAACCTAAAGAGCCTGCTGCACGGAAATACTGCTGGGCCGGGTGGTTGAAATGAACCATCGTATTCGTCCACAAAGCCGCAAAACCTGTATCGGCAAACAAAATCGCATCTTTTGGCAATAACTCAGTCAGTTCCTTACAAATGCGTCCCGGATTCATTGGTGAATCATCCGAGTTTAGGTACTTTTCAGTCTGTTCACGCCAAGCACTCACATGCTGACGCGATTGCTTGAGCCAGTCACTATGTTCTGCCACGGATACCGCTTGGGTAATGGCCTCCACGGCGGAGCGCACATCGGCCAAGACCCCAATGACCCCACTGTAGTTGCGTCCAATCTCTACCGGATCAATATCGATTTGAATAATCGGCGTTCCCTCTTTAGGCATTTTGTAATTGCCTGTGGTGTGATCACTGGTATTACTGCCACAGTAGATGACTAAATCGGCTTCATCCACAATATGATTGCCCCCACTACGACCATACAAGCCCATAGTGCCGAAAAAATAGGGGTGATTCTCGGTTAACAAGGCTTTAGCATCAGGGGTGGCACACACTGGGGCCTGAATTTTTTCTGCTAAGGCGGCGATCGCGGCGCCTGCCCCTGAAATCGTGGCGCCTCGATCGGCAATGATCACAGGGCGACGAGACACTTTGATCGCATTCACCGCACGGGCCACAGCAGCCGCTTCCGGCCCCGGACGAAATGCCGGAAATCGGGTGTGAGCTTCATCGGCCAACACATCAAATACACCCTCCAAATGCGTCAGCGCATCCCCAGTAAACCCCGCCATATCCAAATGCACTGGACGAGGCGTGCCTGTCGTTGCCTCACGAAAGGCCTGACGCATCAAGGGCTGCATTTGCTCAAGCGACTCAATTTTGGCGTGAAATTTCGTCACTGCAGAATAAAGCGATTGGTGCTCAACTTCCTGATAGGCATTACGATATTGCATCGAAGAGACATGCCGCCCACTGATCGCAATCACCGGTGAATGACCCAAATAAGGATCTTGCATTCCAGCGGCTAAATTGGCTGCCCCCACCGATTGGGCCATACAAACACCCGGTCGCCCAGAAGTGCGCGCATAACCATCTGCCATATAAGCGACCCCTTTTTCAGAGTGCCCTAAAATACGATGAATCCCTGTATCCTCCATCGCGGCTAATGCTCGTCTTAGCACCGCGTCCATGAAAAAAAGATGCGTCACGCCATAGGACTTCAGTATCTGACCAAAAAGACGGGCCCCAGTCATTTTTTGCGCCATAACAATTTTCCTTATCAAATAGAACCAAGATCATACCCCAGATTTTTCTGACAGGATTAAAATGGCTCTTTTAGCGCCTTCACCGGATTTTATATATGAAAAAGCATCTCAGCTCGATAGGCCTAGCAAGGCTTCTCCCGCTTGCCCTATATCTGGGTCTTGTTTGTCCCCAACTGTTTTTTTCCCCGCTCCTCTTTGCACAAAACTACCCTAGCAAACCCATTCGGTTAATCATCCCGCAACCGCCCGGTGGCACCTCCGACATTCTCGGTCGTGCCCTAGCCGTAAAGCTCACTGACACTTGGCACCAACCCGTGGTCGTCGATAATCGCACCGGTGCCAGTGGCACCATCGGCACCGATCTTGCTGCCAAGGCCCCACCGGATGGCTATACCCTCTTACTGATCTACACCACCCATACCACCACCCCCAGCCTTTTTGGTAAATTACCTTACGATCCAGTCAATGATTTTTCTCCCATTACCCTAGCCACTTCAGCCCCCTTACTTTTGACTGTCAACC
Organism: uncultured beta proteobacterium; assembly: GCA_903893565.1. Taxonomy (GTDB): domain Bacteria; phylum Pseudomonadota; class Gammaproteobacteria; order Burkholderiales; family SG8-41; genus UBA5216. The sequence goes on from CAITMU010000065.1 coordinate 6,089, forward strand.
CCCAAGTTAATGCAAAAACCGTAAAAGAATTCATTCAATTAGCCAACAGTAAAGGCGGACAGCTTAATTTTGGTTCCGCCGGCAATGGCAGCGGTAGCCACCTGGCAGGAGAGTTGTTTAAAACCTTAAGTGGCGCCCCTTTGACCCATGTCCCCTACAAAGGCTCTGCACCAGCCATCATTGATTTATTGAGCGGACAAGTTCAAGCCATGTTTGCGGGCATAGTACCCATCGACCCCCACGTCAAAAGCGCCCGCTTACGCGGTATTGCCGTATCCAGTCTTAAACGCGCTGCGGCGGCCCCTCAATACCCGCCCATAGCAGATACACTGCCCGGCTTCGAAGTCGTCGGTTGGTATGGGCTGATGGCCCCCGCTAAAACCCCACCCTCCATCATCAACCAGCTCAATCATGTCCTTCGCATTGCCCTCCAATCGAAGGACCTTTCCGAAAGGCTGAGCAAAGAAGGCGCTGAGGTGGTCGCCAATTCGCCCGCTGAATTCACTGCGTTTTTAAAAGAAGATATTGCACGTTGGGCCAAAGTGATTAAGCGCGCAGGCGCCAAGGTGGACTAAATGAGTATGAAAGCCTCTTGAAGGCCTTGAATTTAACGCTCCAAACACTGTCTACGTATAACCTTCCCATGAAAATTTTTTCCGGCTTTCTCGTTTACCTGGTTTATTTTTTTGTCGGCAGCCCCTTCGCACAAAACTATCCTGATAAACCCGTACGATTCATTTCGCCTTTTCCCCCAGGCGGAGGCACCGATTTAATGGGCAGAGTCTTAGCCCCGCCGCTCTTACAGCGATGGGGTCATGCCTTTTTAGTGGAAAATAAACCGGGCGCGAATGGCTCCATTGGCTCCCAATACGTGGCCAAATCTCCCGCCGACGGCTACACCTTGCTCATCGGCACGATGGGCACACATGGCATTAACCCTAGCATTTACCCGCAACTGGGCTACGATCCGATCCATGATTTTTCTGCCATCAGCCAGTTAGTCACTTCACCCATGATGCTATTGGTTCATCCTTCAATGCCTGCAAAAACTGTCGCCGATTTCATTCGGCTCGCAAAATCTCAACCTGGCCGCATCACGTTTAGCTCGTCAGGCAAAGGCAGTGTCGGCCATTTGGCGGGGCTACTACTCAACGTCACAGCCAACATCCAACTCACCCACGTGCCCTACCGCGGTAGCGGGCCTGCCACGGTGGATCTGCTCAGCGGGCAAGTGCAAGCCATGCTCGGATCGCCTGCCGCTACCTTATCCTTCGTGAATAACCACAAACTGCGGGCCTTGGCCCAAACGAGCCGTCATCGATCGGCTTTACTCATGAACCTACCCACCTTGGCTGAATCTGGGTTGGCCCATTATGATGTCAGCACTTGGTATGGCCTATGGGCACCCGCGCTCACACCGAAGAGCATTGTTCATCAACTCCAAATCGAAGTCGCTCGTATTTTATTCCTGCCCGAGGTCAAACGCTTTTTAGCCACCCAAGGCTTAGAACCGGTGGCCAGCACCCCAGAAATCTTATCGCGTCAGGTGAAATTAGAAATGACCCAATGGGCTCATGTGACCGCTAACTCCGCCTTACATCCCGAATAAGATCAACGCAAAAACTCGGTTTATTTCTCTAGCAAAAAGGGCATCACCATCTGCGTAAACAGGGCCGGGGTCTGAGCATGCATAAAATGGCCAGATAACGCTTCCACAAAAACGGCACCAGGAATCAACGTCGCCATTGACTTGACCATCGCTGGCGGGCGCATTTCATCATACTCACAACCAATGACTAATGTTTTCGCCGTGATATGTGAGAGCTCTTGGTCAATCTCCATATTCAGTAGCATTCGGTTAATTGCCGAAAAACTTTGCGGGTCATTGGCCATCCAACGAGCACGGTAATTTTCGAAACGATCTCGCGGCTGGCGAAGCACTTCAGGGTAAGAACGATCGAGACTCGCTTTCGCCTGCACCCGCATGCCCGTACGCTCCACTTCATTCGCCCTGGCCTCCATATGGGGGCGCGTGGCCGGATTCGAACGAGTGACCAAACTTTGCACCACTAGTCGGGAAACTCGCTTAGGGTGTCGCGCAGCAAAGGCGGCTGCAATACCAGCACCCAAGGCCGAACCCACAACAAAACAAGGGGTCGTAATAGACAAAGCCTCTAACAAGGCCACGATATCTCCCACCATATCATCCAGGTTCAACGTCCCACTGACTTTTTCTGAATGACCAAAGCCCCTTTTGGTCGTAACGCAGCACGCGAAAATGGGATTGAAACGCTGGCAGTGTCTCCTCCCAACTGTCTAGACTACCTCCCAGTTCATGAACCAATAGCACTGTGGGTGCTGGTGCGGCAAGGCCAGACAGTTCATACCGAAGGCTCACTCCGTTAATATCGATCCATTTCATTTTTTCTCTCCCCCAAATCTGATTGAACAATGGTTGCTCTGATTGGCACAGCGTCTGAGCATAGGTCAAGCCCCTTAAAAAGGTCAAGGAAGATTACATTCAATGGCATGAGCGGTATGAAAGACCTTTCAAAAGAAGTGAACAATTGACATCAATGATAAAAATCCATTAACGTCGCGTTTGTCCGAAAAAATACTAATGATGACTTTGAGTCACGCAATCTTCTTTTTCCATTGCTTTTTTCTTTCCTCTTTTTTTTCAAGGCTTCGCTATGGCACGTATTCCCATTTTCAATGAAAACAGTGAATTTAATCCGGTTCAACGCCGTGTCGTCGATGGCATTCTAGGTCGTCGGGGTGGCCGCATTCCGGGACCCTACCGTTTATCTTTGCACGCACCTGAAGTCACTGAAGTATGGCACCCTCTTGGAGAGAAATTACGTCTTCAGAGTTGTTTCCCCCTACATCAATCTGAATTTGCCATTCTTGTCACAGCCCGCTGCTGGGATTGTGATTATGTTTTTAATGCTCATAAAAAAATAGCCACGGATGCTAGCCTTGCTCAAAGCATTGTGCAATCCATGGTCAAAAACGAGCGCCCGGTATTCGAAAAAGCCGAGGAAGAGGCCATCTATGATTATGGGATGGAACTTTTTAGACAACACCACATCAGTGAGGCCTCTTACAACCGTGCTAAAGATATTTTTGGCGTCCCCGCCATCGTCGAACTGGCCTGTCTCATGGGTTACTACGGCATGGTGGCTATGACCCTATTAGCCCATGAAATGCCAATCCAAGAAGGCGCTGTCATTCTTGAGGGCAAAGTGAAGCGCTGATAGCGCTCTATGCAACGCTGACGTAATAAACGCTGCCTCACTGCTTAGTCCCCTCTTCGCGTCGATCGTTATTTTTATAACCTCCCCCTATCGAAGGTCATAAAAAGGGGGCGACGTCAGTTTGGGTTTTTTTCGACTCATTGATTTTTTTTTGACAACACCCCTATGTCTACATTGCCGAATGAGCCTCATAAAAGCTTCGCAGCGCTTCGGCACCCGCAATATCGCTATTATTTCTTCACCACTGCGCTAGCGATGATGGCTGACAACATCGAGCATGTCATCAGTTACTGGGTGCTCTTTCAAAAGTTTCACTCTCCAACGCTAGCAGGGGTGGCTGTCGTTACGCATTGGTTGCCTTTTTTATTACTCTCCGTCTACGCAGGCGCATTAGCTGACCGTTACGACAATCGGCGAATTATCCAACTGGCCATGCTGCTCTATATGATCGCCTCCATTGGTTGGGCACTACTGTTTCTAACCAATACCACCGAGCAATGGCATGCAATCGTGTTGCTCACAATTCATGGCATTGCCGGTGTGTTGTGGATGCCAGCCAGTCAGATGCTGATACACGATATTGTGGGCGACAAAAACCTTCAAAGTGCCATTCGCTTAAATGCCACGGGTCGGCAATTAGGCATTTTAATGGGGCCTGCCGTGGGGGGAGGGCTCATGCTTGCGTTTGGACCGGCCGTCGGATTGATTGTGAATGTTATCATTTATGTACCACTCATCTACTGGCTAGCCAAGACCTCTTACGGCCAACGTTTGCCACAAAAAGCTGCCAACATACGCCCTAAAGGGGGATTGAACGAAACCTTGTCAACGATTCGTTTGGCCGCACAAAATCCCTTGTTAATCAGTATGGTGTTCTTAGCCGGAATGTCGTCTTTTTTTATAGGCAATGCGTTTCAAGCGCAAATGCCCGAGTTCGCTCATGACTTAGGCGCCGGTACCGCCGCGTTTTCCTATAGCCTACTACTCGCCTCTAATGCGGGTGGTGCCTTTTTTGGTGGCATGCTCTTAGAAGCAAAAAGTCTACTACAGTCGAGTGCAAGAAGCGCTATTATTTGCACTATATTATGGTGCGTGTGCATGGGTGGATTTGCTTTAACACAAAGCTTTAACCTTGCACTGGTTTTGATGTTTTTGGGTGGCTTTTTCAACCTCACCTTTAATTCGATGTCCCAAACCTTGGTTCAAATCCATGCCCCCCTGCAGATCCGAGGCCGAATGATTGGTCTTTATAACATGTCCAATAATGGCCTTCGTACCTTTAGCGGACTGACGGTGGGTATGCTCGGGGCGATGATTGGCATTCATGCATCCTTAGCAATGAGCGCCTTTGCCTTAATGGCCATTGCGGTGGCAATGTTAATTTACAGTGTAAAAACAAAAAAAATATAGCCGCGACCGGATCGGGTGGCCAGAGAACCGTTATTCTTTTTTCAAACCCGCTTTTTGAGCAATGCTCGCATAGCGAGCGGTTTCACTTCGAATCAATTGATCCATTTGCTCAGGTGTACCAGGCCAAGGATCAACACCCGCTTTAGCAAAATGCTGTCGTAAGTCAGCACTCGCTAACGCTTTGACCGACTCTTGGTGTAATTTTGAGATAATGTCGCGAGGCAATCGAGCCGGCCCCAATATACCAAACCAAATAGACATTTGAAATGCTGGAACCCCAGCTTCAGCCGCAGTGGGCACATCAGGCAAAGTCGACACTCTTTTTTCCGATAACACGACAATCGGCCTTACCTTGCCCGCTTTGATCTGCGGTAAAGAAGAAGCCACGGACACCACGACCTCATCGACTTCGCCACCGATCAAGGAAATAATCGCTACAGTGGCCCCTTTGTAAGGGACATGGACCAAGTTAATATTTTCTATCGTTTTGAGTAGTTCATTTGCTAAATGATTGGTCGTACCCATCCCTCCGGAACCGTAATTTAATCGCCCAGGCTCACGACGTGCCAGTGAAATAAATTCCCTTAACGTTCTAACTGGTACCGACGGATGCACCAGCATCACGTTCTCAATTTGTGCGAGCCGAACAATCGGCGTTAAGTCTTTTTGTGGGTCGTAACCCAATTGATTATAGAGCACAGGACTTAAAGCAATCGAGGGCGATGTGGTCATGATGGTGTAACCATCAGGGGGGGACTTTGCCACCATCGCAATACCTAAGTTACCGCCAGCACCGACCCGATTATCGGTAATAACATTAACACCTAATTGCTCGGTTAATTTTTGTGAGATCCCCCGCCCCACGATATCACTGGGAGCCCCGGCAGGAAAAGGCAAAATCATATGAATAGGCTTATTAGGATAATTTTGCGCGGATACTTGCGCATTCATTATGATCGAAAAAGCCCCACAAACCACGAATAACCGACAAACACCCAACATGAATATTCACTCCACATTTAAAGGCTACATTGTAACCAATGTCGACTAAAAACGGGACTCTACCTATCCCTGGAAGACGAGGAAGATCCGAGCGCATTTTTACTGACTACCTTTTTGCCTAGATCGAAAACTGAAAAGCGCCAGCGGCGTTATCGTCCTAGGTCCACAGAAAAACGCATACCCCCTTTTTTTCGTTACAATGCTCCTGCCCATGCGTTCAACACCCTTAAAACGGATAAGTGGAATAAGTGCACTTGCCGGTCAAGGTGACAGCACGCCTTACATCAATCTAAAAATAATTCACGCAGGTGAGATATGAAAATCACAAAAGTTGAAACCATCGTCATCAATACCCCGATGATTATCACCAGTAAAATTTTGCCAAAAGCCAGTGGTCAAACCCGCACAAGCATCGATACCTTGCTCGTACGCATTGACACCGATGAGGGCATCAGTGGTTGGGGGGAGGGTTTTGGTCATCGTATTTACAACGCGACCAAAGCGGTGATAGACACCTTTTTGGGGCAGATGTGTATTGGCAAAGATCCTACAGCCCACGCGCAACTGGTGGAGGATTTACAACGCAATCTGTCTGGTGTCGGTCGCAACGGTCCAGCGATGTATGCCCTTTCAGCGATTGATATCGCTTTATGGGATATTGCTGGCAAAGTGGCTGGCTTACCCATATACCGACTCCTGGGCGGGTCCACTCGTAAAGAACTGCCCGGCTATGCGAGCCTGCTACGTTACGCTGACGCTAAAACCGTCGCGATGTATGCCGAACGTGCCCTAAAAAGGGGCTACAAACATATGAAACTCCACGAAATCACGGAGGCACCCGTCAAAGCCGCACGTAAAGTCGCGGGCGATGATATTTCCATCATGATTGACTGCAATTGCCCTTGGACTGTCAGTCAGGCTATCACAATGGCCCAAACCTTGGCCCCCTACAAGCCCCTTTGGATTGAAGAGCCTGTCTGGCCACCCGAGGATCATCGCGGCCTTGCCAAGGTGCAAGACATGGGCGGCATTAACACGGCCGCTGGCGAGAATGGCATGCTAGCGGACTTTAGGAGTTTGTTTGAAAACGATGCTGTCACTTACGCCCAACCCAGCGTCACAAAAGTCGGCGGCATCACGATGATGAGAAAAGTAATGACCTTGGCAGAAAGCTATGGCGTGAATGTCGTACCCCACTCCGCCTACTTTGGTCCTGGGCTCATCGCCTCCATGCACTGCATCGCAGCGATGACCCAAAATAGCCTTGTGGAACGCTTTGACTGTGACTTTGCAGAAACGCCTCTACACGATTGGATTCAACCGAAAAAAAATGGCTGCTTCGAATTACCCCAAGAACCCGGGCTGGGCGTGAACTTAGACCTAAAACTCATCAAAAAATTGCGTGTGGCGTGATCCTTGGAAAGCCTTCTTTTTTAAACACCCAACCTCAAAGACTCTTTTAATGATTGAAATTAAAGATAAGCCCACCTCAGGAGTCACCATTCGCCTGCATGAAGCGGACAATGTGGTGATCGCCCGCACCGATTTAGCCTTAGGCGCTAAGATTGACGGGGGTCTCACCTGCCGCGGTCAAGTAGCCGCTGGCCACAAAGTGGCTGCCCGCCGTATCAAAGAGGGCGAACCTATCCTTAAATACAATGTCACCATTGGCTTTGCGTCTACCGATATAGCCGCTGGCAGTTACGTCCACGCCCATAATATGCAATTTCGCGAGTTTGACCGTGACTATGCTTATGGTGCGGACTATCAGCCCTTAAAATTGATTCCCGAATCCGATCGCGCGAGTTTCATGGGCATTGTGCGCCCCAATGGGCAGGTCGCCACGCGTAACTTCATTGGCGTGCTATCCACCGTCAATTGTTCGGCTACGGTTGTACATAAAATCGCAGAATGGTTTACCCCAGAACGTCTGGCCGAATTTCCGAATATTGATGGCGTCGTGGCTTTTGCCCATGACACCGGTTGCGGTATGGAAATGACCGGTGAACCCATGGATCTCCTACGAAGAACCATGGCGGGATACGCGCGCCATGCTAATTTAGCCGGCGCTCTGATTGTTGGCTTAGGGTGTGAACGCAATCAGATTAAAGGGCTTTTAAAAGACGAAAATCTCGCCATTAGTGATCGCTTACACACCTTTACCATGCAAGACACGGGAGGCACTCGTAAAACCATTGAAGCGGGCATCGCTGCGGTCAAAACCATGCTACCTGAAGCCAACCGTGTCACCCGTACCCGGGTCAGCGCTAGTCACCTAATGATTGGCCTTCAATGCGGTGGATCGGATGGGTTTTCATCCATTACGGCCAATCCTGCCTTAGGATCGGCAATGGACTTACTCACACAGCACGGGGGCACGGCAATACTGTCTGAGACGCCTGAAATCTATGGCGTCGAACACACACTGACACGGCGCGCTCGAAGTCGTGAGGTCGGTGAAAAATTAATTGAAAGAATCCGCTGGTGGAAAGATGTGTATACGGTTGGGCGCGACTGCCAAATTAACGGCGTAGTGAGTCCTGGCAATCAACAAGGGGGACTTGCCAATATACTTGAAAAATCCCTAGGTTCGTCTATGAAAGGAGGCACTGGACCGTTAATGGAAGTCTATCGCTATGCGCAGCCTGTGACTCAAAACGGCTTTGTTTTCATGGACACCCCTGGCTTTGATCCTTGTTCGGCCACCGGTCAAATTGCTGGGGGGGCGAACATGATTATGTTCACCACAGGCCGAGGCTCTATGTTCGGTGCCAAACCCGTACCGAGCATCAAACTCGCCACCAACACGCCGATGTACAAACGTTTAACAGAGGATATGGATATTAACTGCGGAGAAATTCTAGACGGCACTTGTCTTTTACACGAGATGGGGCAACGTATTTTTGATCTCATGTTACGCGTGGCTTCAGGAGAACCCACAAAAAGTGAATTGCTAGGCCTTGGCGATCATGAGTTTGTGCCCTGGAATATCGGTGTTGTGGGATAAAACGGTTACACAGTCGATGGGCATCGACTGATGCTCAGTCGCCCCCTTAGATCTTGAGGCCTATTTTAAAAAAACAATCATGGCTACGACTTTTCCAAACAATCAGATTATTTTTCATATCACGCATAGCAGTGATTGGGACAAAGCGCAGACCTTGGGTTCTTACCGAGCGGCATCTTTGGAAACAGAAGGCTTTATCCACTGCTCGACCGCAGAGCAATTGCCATTGACTCAAGAACGATTTTTTAAAAATAAGAAAGGATTTTTAATTCTTCACATCCTCATCGCAAGACTCAAAGCCCCCCTACGTTACGAAAACCTCGAAGGGGGGGAGATGCTTTTTCCCCATCTTTATGGACCGTTAGAATTACACGCTGTCAGCCAAGCCACTGCCTTCTTCAGGGGTGGTTAGAAAAGATCTACGAAAACATTTGCACCGCCATTTCGTTAAACTCTACTTTTTTTCTTTCTCGCAAACTTTAGTGACTTTCAACTACCGACGCTTAACGTCGCTTCCCATGAGGTTCACCATGATTTACTCGCTTGGTAAATGGTTTTCCGTGCTTCCCCTTGTCGCTGCCTTGGGTCTTATCAATACCCCAGCCCGCGCGCAAACAGCCCTGACTATCATGGTCTTTCAAGGACTACAAAACCTTCCCCTTTTGGCGGCTCAAAGCGAGGGATTTTTTGCCAAACGAGGACTCGCAATCGATATTAAAATTGCCCCCAATTCTGATGAACTTCGCAACGGTCTGGCTGAAGGGCGCTACCAGATTGTTCATTCGGCGGCCGACAATGGCATTGCCTTAAAGGCGATGAATAACATAGATGCGGCATTGGTTATTGGGGGTGATAATGGCTTGTATCACCTTTATACCCAAGCGGGTATCACCCAATATGAAGCCTTGCGTGGACAAACCGTGGTGGTCGATGCCCCCAACACCGCCTATGCTTTCCAGCTCTACGAAATGCTCCGATTAAAAGGACTGAATGCCGGCGACTACAAAATTCATATTTCTGGGGCTACCTTCAAGCGACTCCAAGACCTTCAATCCGATAAGCGTTTTGTCGCAACGATGCTAAACCCGCCCTTTTCCTTATTAGCCGAGAAGTCCGGATTAAAAGATTTGGGTGAAGCCACCCAAGTCCTCGGTGCTTATCAGGCTACGGCGGGCTTTGTGTTAAGAGCTTGGGCTGAAAAAAATTCAGCCACCCTTGTCGCTTATCTAAGCGCTTATATCGAAGGCCAGCGCTGGGCGATGGACCCCAAAAATAAAGCTGCAGCAATCACCCTTTACATGAACGCACTTAAAGTGAGCGAGGACATAGCACTGGGTTGTTATAACGCCGCCCTTACTGGTATGGCCAAAGATGCCGAGATGGATATGGCAGGACTCAAAAATGTTCTCGCCTTACGTGAACGTCATACGGGTAAACCCACACAGCCAGCCGCAGATTATCTTGAACTTTCTTACTACCATAAAGCTTTAGAAAATTTATCCAGCAAGATTGGAAAATAATATTGGGGTGTCCTGTTTTTTATATCCTAACCAGACTGCTTTCAAATACGGCCCTTACGGCATGAAGCGGAGTGCATCAATATGACCTATGCATCGGTTCTCAGTCTACCAACAAAGCCTAGCTTGATAGCGCTTAGCCTTCTTTGCCTATCAACCATGGCCCGTATGGCCTTTGCCGCCTACCCTGATAAACCGATTCGCATCATCGTACCCTACCCAGCCGGTTCTGCTCCCGATTTTACGGCGCGCGAAGTGGGTCAACTCTATACTAAAGCGCTATCTCAGCCGATTGTCATCGATACTCGACCCGGTGCGGCGGCCACACTGGGTCATGCGATTGCCGCAAAATCCAACCCGGATGGCTACACCCTATTGTTAGCGACCACTGGGGGCATGGTATCTGGACCGGCACTTCTGGGTCATAAAATTCCTTACGACGCATCAAAAGATTTTGCCCCCATCGGATTGGCCACTTACGTCCCCTACGGGTTAGCCGTCACCTCAGGCCTGCCCGCACTCTCCATCAAAGAATTGATCACACTGGCTAAAACTGTACCAGGCAAATTAAATGTTGCCTCCCCAGGGGTTGGCACTCCCAACCACCTAGGCGCAGCACAATTAATGACGATGACCGGTATAGAATTAACTCACGTTCCCTACAAAGGCGGTTCTCTGGCTTTAAACGACTTGATTGCTGGTAACGTTCAAATTTTAGTCACAGCCCTCATGCAATTAATTCCCTTACATCAAACGGGTCGCGTGCGCATATTAGGCATCGGGCATCAAAGTCGGCTCAAAGCATACCCTGACATTCCCACTATCGCTGAAACCGTCCCCGGCTACTACAACACGGGGTGGTGGGGAATTGTGGCGCCGGCAGGGCTTGAACCGGCAATCGTGAGAAAATTAAACACAATTATGCAAGAAGGGTTAGTAAACCCTGAAGTGGTTAAACGGTTCGAAAAAAATGGACTTGAGGTCACCCGCTCTACGGCACCCGCCATGCAAGCGCTCATTACGAGTGATTTACAGTTGTGGAAAAAGCTCATCAAAGAGGCCAAAATCAGTGTCGATGTACTGCCTTAGCTTTATCGATGCATTAACCACCCTGAAACGTAACCACGCCTGACAAACCCTGTTGCACTTACGATAATGAGACTATAGCTCGAATTTAATTCCAGCGGTTTTTACCACTTTCGTCCATTTCGCAATTTCGGCTTGCATTAACGCAGACATATCACTGGGGCTTCCCGTTTTAACACTCAAGCCTTGACCCGCCATACGTTCTTTGACATCGGTTTGTTTCATCACGCGCGCCAATTCCGTATTTAATCGCGCCACCACTTCAGGGGGGGTGTTGGCCGTTGACACCAATCCATACCAAGCTTCGACTACAAAGCCAGGTAACCCCGATTCAGACACGGTAGGAAATTGAGTCAAAGTCGCTAAGCGTTCTTGCGAAGTCACGGCAATACCGCGTAAACGATTAGATTGCACTTGAGGCAATACGGCAATCACATTGGAAAAAATCAACGAAATCTGACCCCCAATTAAGTCGCTGATCGCTGGGGCTTCCCCTTTATAAGGAACATAGAGCATATTGACCGACGCCATCTGCTTAAAAAGCTCACCCGCCATATGCGGCGGGGTGCCGGTCCCTCCAGCGCCAAAGCTTAATTGTCCTGGGGCTTTTTTCGCCAAGGCCATCATTTCTTTCACCGATCGAATAGGCAGTGAGGGGTGGACCGCCAACAACAAAGGGGTGGTCGCCACTAAACTAATCGGGGCGAAATCACGTAAAGGGTCATAGCCTAATTTGGGCATAAGACTGGGTAAAATCGAATGCGTCGTCGTGGCAGCAATCAACAAAGTATAACCATCAGCCGGAGCATGCGCCACCAATTCAGCCGCAATAGTGGCACTGGCACCCGGACGATTTTCCACCACAAACGATTGGCCTAAAACCTCAGTTAGTTTTTGCGCCACAATGCGACCGACGATATCGGTGGCCCCGCCTGCAGCAAAACCTACCACCACACGCACGGGCTTTACCGGGTAATTACTGGGCTTTCCACTGTCAGCGGCAGAGGCCGATAAGATAAAAAAACCAAACCCCAACACAAGTGAAGTTTTGGCCACCCTTTGTAAGTGTATCCTTTTCATTCCCCCCCCTCCTCACCATACGTCGAAATCTTATTGACAGGCAAACATGCCCTGTCTGTTTTTTTTAACTGGCCCGTAATTTCATTGCTTGGATAATCCGCTGCAAACGCTCCAAACATAGCGCATCCGAAGACTTTATTTCCACCGCGAGCATTAACCAACGATCAATATCGGCAGCGGTCACCACCGTTGTCTGCCGCGCTTCCATCGCATTTTTAAGTGCGCGCATTTTCAATTGCTGACGGGCCGCTAAAAAATCGGCTGGGCTATCAATACCGCAGGCTACTTCTAACTGCAGCAATCCATCCAGCAAAGCCTCTTGACCTGACTTCTCGGGCCCCCTTTTGGGCGCCAGCACTGGGGTGCCACGGGCGGAAGGATCTAAAACGACAGCGGCACTCGATAAGCCGGCTCGAGTCAGCAAAGCCTTTTTCCAATGGTTGGGTAAGTCAGTTAATCCGTCGAAAGACTCTGCCGCCAGCGTGGGCAAAGAGGCCTCTGCGCTTTGTGTGTCTGTTAAGGTCTGGGCTGAGGGCTCACAAATCAACAGGCCGGCCAGCAACGCATCATATCGCGCTTGGGCAAGATGAAGGGTCAATTCACTGACTCGTTGGGTCAACCCCTCTCGAGCGCCGCGATAACGCGACTCCCAATGCGATTCTTGGCCTTTGGGCAATGATTCACAAGCGCGCCAAGCACTTTCCGCTTGCGCCATACCCCGCTTAATCGCGGCCACCTCGTTGAGTGTCTTTAACTCACTCAAGCTCGCAATAACGGCGCTACGGGCACTTTGTTTGGCGTTAAGTTGCGTTTGCTGCTCGGCACGTGCCGCATCTCGAGCGGCAAAAATCGCATCCGTCGCACTTTTAAATCCAATCCACAACGAATTCTCATCACGTCGAGGTAAGGGCATACTTTTAGCCACAGCCTGCCATTGGCTTTGCAATTGACGGACTCTATCAACGACATCCCGCTGGGTGGCGGCGGTCTCTGCCAGAGTCTTTGCCCGTTGAATCAATTGTTCACGAGCATTCCTCGCCTTTTCATAAGTGAGCTGTAAAGGCTCTTGCAATGCTTTCAGCGCATTGGCATAACGCACCGTCACTGCTTTATCCCCTTGCAACATTTTTCGGGGCACTGTGTGCTCGATAGGGCCCAGTTTTCGCCAGGCCGTTTGGGTCTGCTCCAATACTTGAGCCACAGCGCGTCCATCCAATGAAGCCTGGAGCACCGCTGGATCGGAATCAGCCGTTTCCACAACCGCTGGAAAAAATGTTTGCTGAGCTTGGATCAAACTCACAATAATTTCTTCACGCGCTTTTAAATTTTCTTGTCGTGCTAATTTTAATTTTTCAAGATTTTCCGCCACAGGTACATAGGCGGCCTCGAGCGCCGCATCAAAACTTAACCAAACGCTTTGCTTGGCAGCACCGCCCAACTTATCGAGTTCCTTCCAACGTTCACGAAGCTTATTAATCGTTTCAGCGTGAGATTTCAGATTAACTTTAAGCTTCGTTGCCTCTGCAAGCGCTTGTGCTTCGCTGGCCAGTTGCTCCCGGCCCTGACTCCCGCTCCAACGTTGCCAATCGAGGAGCCGACGATGCTCCCGGCGCAACTCTTCGATCCGTCTTAGCAGCAAGGCTTGCACGGATCCGCGTTTCAATCCCTGTTCAATCACAATCATTAACCGCGTCAATTCGCTCAGCTGACCCGCACCCTGGGCCACTTCTGCGGCTAAGATGTCACGCTCAAGCGCCTCAGAGCGCTGCTTAAGTAGTTCATGACGTTCATCCCGCTGCGAGTTTTGACTCACGTCTTCCAGTCGACCGCGTTCATGTATCGTGGAGTTACGCCAATCTGCAAAACGATGGGACAAAGCCGTATGCATATCTCCATCCGTAATCTCAGGGTAACTGCGCCAGCGCTCAATCAACTGCTTTTCAGTGGGCTGATCGACGGTCCCCTCTGCCGGTAGACTTAATAAAAATTTGGCTCTTTCCACCAAACTCGAAGCGGTAGCGAGCAAGCGATTGGCAAGATCCATTTTTTGTAAAGTGCGGGGATCCTGGGGTTCTGGGGAAGTAGGCACGAGTTCCAGCAAAGCCAAAGCCAAACTTTCTGCCTCCGCTGGCGGGAGCTCGGCCTGCGCGACGCGAGGCAATATTTCACTTAAGGCGTGCATCGCCGTATCGACGGCCGTCGTCCAACGATTGAGCAACTGCACCCGCTCTCCTTGGGACTTTACCCGCTCGGCCAATGCCTGCGTCAAGTGTTTAAACGCTTCAACGCTCTGAGGGTCAACTATATCGACCTGTAATCCGGCCCAACCCTGATCTAATTCCACCACACGATTGACTGGGATCAAATCTAACCCTAGCAAGCTCTGCCCCTGACTGATGAGCGCCTCTACGTTTTGACGAGTCTGCTTAATGTCAGTCAAATATTGCCATCGGGTTTTAGCCGCACGGTATAAGCGTTTATCTCTTTCGCGAAACTCCTGCATGATCTGCTTGAGTGTGGCTTCTTCTTTCATCGACTCAATTGCCACCAGCTTCAGGGTGCTCAAAGGAGCCTCTAAAGCTAGCCCTAGCAACGCGGTCTCATCGTCTTTGGCAGCCTCCAAGCGTTGCTGCCACTCTTGAATTTGCTGTTCATTCAATTCCGGCCCCTCTCTTGCTTCATTGACAAGGGGTTCTGGTGAGTTCTCTGAATTGGATTTCAGCGTATTTTTACTAAATAAGTTTTCAAACACGATGCATTGACCTTAAAGTATTGGCGCCGCCATTGTGACACGGTAATGCCTAATCGGGAGAGCAAGAAAAGCGCTATTTTGGCGTAATGACTGGCAAGAGCAGGTAGGGTTGGTGTTTCTGACTAAAATGTAAGGTATTTCGGGTCTCATAAATGTCTGCTGGACGGTCTTGGGTATGGGTATGAAAAAATGGCCCTACCCCGGTGAAGGGATAAAACGCATTCGGGATCACTACCGGAGGTCCATCAAACTCATAATCACAGCCTTTAACCGTCAAAGCAACCTGGTAGCCTGCCGGCACAACCATAGAAGTGGGCCAGAGCTCAATATCAAGAGTATAGACCTCGCCGGGTGTAAGGGGTTGGTTCTCATCGTGACTATGGTAGGGCCGCCAAGGCTGACTTAAAATGGGGTCCAATTTACGGTGAGAGGCTCGTAACCAACCCTGGGCGACAGGCGTGCGCGGATCTAGAGCGCCCTGAAAAGTGACCTCAATGCCTTGCGGATCAAACACTTGTAAGATGAGGAACACATCTGCATCCGCGGTCTCAGAAGAAACAAAGAGTCGGCAAGCCAAAGGGCCCGTGATTTCGATGGCCTCTTGTTGCACCGGCAAACGAAACGTTAGTCCCTTACCCTTCGTTTCATAGTGTAATTGCGCTTCTTTAGTCGGCGCGACTTTTTGCAATCCATGCGACTCCGGTTCAAGAAAACATTTCGTCCACTGCGTTCGGGCAATCGGCCACTCGTTTTCATGTCGCTCAACAAATTTTTCTCCCGGATGACGAACCTGTAATTGAACGGCTGGTTGCTGGTCCCATCCGTTTTTTTCATCCTTTAAAAAAAAGTCAAAAAACTTTTTTTGTAATAAACGGCCGTAATCAGTATAAAAATGCGTCCAATGGGCCAGTCCATGCGATTCCAACCACTTGTGCTTTGAAGCCGCACGCATGTAACCCTCAAAATTACCTCGAGGATGCAATCCTTGACCACCCCAATTATTCGCTGATAAAAAAGGCACCGTGACCCTGTCCCATTGCGGAGATCGCGACTGATAATACTCATCATCCAAGGGGTGGGCGAGCACCTCCTGCTCAAGATCGCCTCGATTGGCGGCTAGCGCTTGTTCCGTGAGTGTTTCAGGGCCTGCGACCCATTCACCGGTCACCTGACTGCGTCGTCCGCGCTCGCCGACTCCATGCTGAACGCTACAGACTTGGCGCGGATACCAACGTAGCGGCATCATATTAACAATGCCACCATGGCGGTAAACATCACGGTAAAAATCAGCAGCCCCCTCCCACACACACATCGCACTCAAATGTGGGGGTTGCAGGCAAGCCACCTGCCACTGATTCATCGCATAGTAAGAAATACCATTCAAGCCTACCTTACCACTAGACCAAGGTTGTTGGGCCGCCCACTCGATACAATCGTAGTAATCTTTGGCCTCCCGCGGGGACCACACCTCCATCTTTCCGGGCGATCGACCAGCGCCTCGTGAGTCGATCCGAATGCACACATACCCATCAGGCACCCATTTTTCCGGATCCACCACCTCCCAATTCTGATAGCGGTTGGTTGAGTTAGCTGTTACGTCAGGGTGTTCTGCAGCCATCCGATCCCACATACTTTTAAAACCCTCCTGAAATGCCAAACCCTTGGCATAAGGACCCATTGTCATGATGACTGGGTATTGACCTTGCTTCATTGGGCGAAAGATATCCGCACGTAACACCAACCCATCTTCCATCACGATCGGTGCATCCCAATCAATACGCATCCCATCACGGATTTCAGTTTTCATCAGTGGATCATTTTCAGAGGCCTTCATTTCACTCATAACGCATCACTCGATAGGTTCATATTAAAATTCTTTGTCAATGCTATGGATTAAGCGCCGCGGATTGAAAAAAAGGCCAACCAACCACTTCTCACCCACAAAAAACCGCTATTGTATCAGCGTGCCTTGACAAGCTCGACTGTCTCACGCACGATCAAACTTCATTTTCTTTGCTAAGCCAATCATGTTAAAAAAAAATATATTGCTGGCATTTACGTTTCTTCTGTCTGGATTGACCTACAGTTCATGGGCGGCACAATGGCCCGAAAAGCCCATTAGGGTGATTGTACCTTTTGCCCCCGGCGGCACGACCGACGTCGTAGCCAGAACCTTTGGGCCTCATTTATCGCAAGAATTTGGCCAGCCATTCGTGATCGATAACAGGGCCGGTGCGGGGGGAGCATTGGGCGCTGAAATCGGTGCACGTGCCAATCCAGATGGGTACACTTTGGTCGTGGTAACCTCTAGCTACGCCGCCAATGCCGTGCTCTACCGATTGCCCTATGATCCGGTTAAAGGGATTGCTCCTGTGAGTATGATCAGCGTGTTGCCCTTCATTCTTGCCGTTCACCCCACGGTCAAAGCAACTCAATTAAAAGATTTTATGGAATTAGCCCGCTCCCAACCACGAGCGATCAATTTTGGATCCCCAGGCACGGGAAGCACGCCCCATCTGGCCGGTGAACTCTTACAACAAATGTCACAAACCACTTGGACCCATATTGCCTATAAAGGCGATGGACCTGCGCTGACGGATCTTCTGGGAGGTCAGATTCAGGCGGTGTTTGCCACCGAACTGGTAATCGGCTCACAGATTAAAGCGGGCAAAGTGCGCGCCCTTGGCATTACGACTGCAAAACGCGTCGCTGCGCTACCCGATATCCCCGCTATCGGCGAAGTCGTTCCCGGATACTTGGTCGATGGATGGGCGGGTATCTGGGCTCCCGCAGGCACTTCCCCGGCCATTATTAAAAAACTGAATCGATCGATCACACGCATCCTAAAATCACAAGAGATCATCGATCGATTACATGCCGGGGGTGCAGAGCCCGCACCCTCCTCACCCGAAGAGTTTGCCCACGTCATCCAACGAGATATAAAAACCTGGTCAAAGGTAGTGGAAAAAGGCCAGATACAATTAAATTAATTTTTTTGCACTACCAAGACCCTAACCTTCCCCAATAAAGGCCTTTTTGACGCCCAATCAAATCGGTTTGAAATGCGGGCAAAATTAAACTGCACTCAAACAGGATTAAAAATGCAACCGAGGGGTTCCTCTAAGGCCTCTAAGGCGCTCCCATCTCTCACCTAAGTCTAATAAAATATCCTCGCTCGTATTAGGTATGAGATTATGGTGCCAAAGACTTACTTTACTCACCTGCCATATTAATTTTTACTGGACTACAATGAAGTTTTACAAACCTCTTTTGACACAATGGCAATGCTTTAGCCTCATTAATCTACTGGGTGGGTGTGTGTATTTTATGACTCCATTGCACGCCCAGTTCCCAGAAAAACCCCTACGCATCATCGTGGCCTCTGCTCCCGGGGGTCAACCTGACATTAATGCCCGCATGTTCGCGACTGAGCTTAATAAACAAATGGGGCAAACCATCATCATCGATAATCGTGCGGGTTTCAGTGGAGTGATCGGCTATGAAATGCTAGCCAAATCGGCACCCGATGGCTATACCTTAAGTTATGTGGCCTTCTCATTAGCCACCCATCCGAGTTTACTTAAAAAAGTACCCTACGATGTGAAACGTGATTTGCAAATGGTCATACTCACCCATACCACGCCAAACGTTCTGGCTGTGTCACAAAAACTTCCCATAAAATCTGTGACAGAACTGATTGATTATGCCAAAGCGCACCCGGCAGAACTTAGCTTTGGTTCGAGTGGCAGAGGCAGCTCTTCGCACATCAGCATGGAGCTGTTTAAACAAATGACACAAACGCAAATCTTGCATGTTCCCTATAAAGGGATACAACAAGCGGTGACCGATATCATCGGGGGGCAGCTTCAGTTAATCTGCGACAATGCGTATCCGATGATGGCGCATATCAGCGCGGGTCGACTTCGGGGTTTAGGGCTCACCGGTACACGACGCATTCCCTTAGCACCCGATTTACCCACCGTCGCAGAGTCCGGCTTACCTCAATATGAAATCACCCCTTGGGGCGGCTATGCAGTACCGGCAGGGACTCCCAGAAAGATCGTCGAAAAACTCAATGCCGAATTCAATCAAGTCGTGGCCTTACCCGCTATTCGTAGCCGGTGGGTTGCTGTTGGCATAGAGCCGGTCGGAGGAAGCCCCGAATTTTTTACTCAACATGTTCAAAAGGAAACCCAAAAATGGGGTGGGGTCATTCGTGATGCGGGATTTAAAAATGAATAAAGATGCATTGGAGCCCCTCTGCCTTAAGGGTTTACGCCATCGGCTCGAGCGCTATGATTAGCTTACCCGTCTTACAAATGGGTGGATGATTTACGAGGCTGAATGCTGCGCTGGGCAATCACCGCTCCCAAAAATAACAAGGCTGCATTAATCCAAAATACAGACAGTAAACCCAAAACACCCACAATCGCCCCAAATACGACGGGCCCGCTCACGCGCACTAAATTATTAGAGGTCAATCGCAACCCTAAATCTCGGCCTGAACGGCCCTTGGTAGAGCGACTAAACATCATCATCACGGTCAAGGGTGTGCCGATGCCCATGCCCAAACCAAAAATAAACGCAGCCCCAGACACCATCCACGCATTCCCCGTAAACGGAACCATGGCATACCCGAGGGCCCCCATAAAAAAAGCCCCTGCCAATAACCGTTCTGCTGGGAATCGCGCCACCATTCTTGCCAAAAAAAGTCTCACAACAAACGAGGCCAAGGCGAAGCAAGACACCGCAATCCCAATCGCAGTGGCGGATAAATGAATGCTATAGCCATAAACCGGTATATAAAATTGAAATAAATCGGTACCAATTTGCACTAATGCGCTAGCTGCCAACATCCCCCACAGGCTCGACGTTCCGATCGCACCACCATC
Organism: uncultured beta proteobacterium; assembly: GCA_903893565.1. GTDB lineage: Bacteria > Pseudomonadota > Gammaproteobacteria > Burkholderiales > SG8-41 > UBA5216. Next base: position 26,092 of record CAITMU010000065.1, read on the forward strand.
GTCTGCAGCCTCAGGGTTATTGTCAATCACCATCGGCTCTCGCGGTGGTACCACTCGATTCCAAAACAACAACAACCAAAGCGCAAAAAACGCAAACGAGGCAATCACCAGACTGGCCCCTCCGTGACCTAAATGATCAATTGAAAAACCCGCCACCGTGGGCCCGGCTAGGTTGGCCATAGCCCCAGCCAGACTAAAATTACTAAAATTTCGAGGCCGATCTTCAGGGCGACTTAATAGGCCAATCTGATTTTGCAAAGTTACATGATAAAAAGCCAATGACAACCCACACAAGCCTGCCGCCACAAATAAGGCGGCGATCTGTGGAATAAAAAAGGGGATGCTCAATCCACACGTCGCACAAGCCGAACCTGCAAACAGTAAAGGTCTAGGGCCTCGACGGTCGGCAAAAAGGCCTAACGGCATCGACAAAAGCAGGGGAAAGATATAAAACATCCCCCCCAAAAAGCCAATGACCGCATCTGAGGCCCCTAATTTAAGGGCAAAAAGCGTAAAAATCACGCGACCCGCATTGATTCCAAAAAAACTAATGCTGACTAAAACTAGAGTGTAAATGATGGCCATAGGGCTATTATAACGGCTCCTCCACGGGCCTTATAAAGAACAAAAAAAACCTCAATTCTCGGGTCGCAAAGCACGCCGGCCCAAAAAGAGCGATACTTGCCGTTGAAGAAGAAAAATAGATTCATCAGCGCCTCTTTTTAAACTGTTGAAACTGAATAAACCAGAAAGGAAGCCTCATGTACGATGCCAAAGCCGCACGCATGTTGACCCGATATAACGCTTGGTCCAATAAAATCTGGTATGCGGCACTGGCCGCACTGCCCGAAATAGAACCCACCCGATCTCGCCCTAGTTTATTCAAAAATATGGTTCACACCATGAACCATATTTATATTATTGATCTCATCTGGCAAGCGCACCTTGAAGGGCGAGACCATGGTCTGGCCGCGCGCAATACGCCTGATCATCCGAGCTTAAGTGAGTTAACCCTTAAGCACCACGAACTCAATACCTGGTTTGTATACTGGAGCGATCAACAAACCGACGACTCCATGGCTGATCGTCGCCCAGTGGTTTTGATTGGGGGCAATCGTGTCATCATGTCTAAAGGGGAAATGCTTTTACATTTATATCAACATACCGGTTACCACCGAGGCTTTGTTGGTGACATGTTTTATCAAATCCCGGACCTGCGCCCCCCCGTGACTGATTTGCCCGTCTTCTTAAGAGAAGTGCCTCAAAACTATTAATATAAAACCGTATAGAGGGTTTCAGTGTCCATCTCTGTCATTAGCCGCAACCAACAGCTGGTGAACTACATTGCCAGCACTACCCATCGTATCCATCCCCCCGATGTCATTGATGCGGCAAAGCGCGCCCTTGTGGATTTTCTAGCGGTGGCCGTGGGTGCGACTGGGCACGCTTGCGTCAAACCCGTGCGTGCTACCGTCATGCAGTGGAACGCTCAAGGCGGTGCACGACTTTTTTTAGGTCCACAAACCACCCCGTCTTTAGCCGCTTTTGCCAACGGCACCATGGCCCATGCCATGGATTATGACGACACCCATCCGGGAGGGGCCGGGCACCCCAGCGCCTGCTGCTGGTCTTCGGCCTTAGCCTTAGCAGAACATCATCACCTGCCCCCGGCTATCGCTTTGTCCGCTTTTATTACCGGCTACGAAGTCATGACTAAACTCGGGGGCGGCTATGTGATGGGAGTCGGACGCAGTCTTCAGCGCCGTGGTCTACACCCCACCTCCGTGGTCGGGCGCAGTGGGGCGGCCGCTACCGCTAGTGTTTTACTGAATCTATCGGCACCGCAAATTGCCAATGCCCTCGGGGTAGCCGCCACCACGGCTGGCGGGTTAGTCGGTTCGTTTGGCACACATGGCAAACCCTTTCACGCGGGCAAAGCGGCAATGGACGGCATCTTAAGTGCTGAGCTTGCCGCCAACGGCTTTGAGGCAGCCACCCATCTGTATGAATTAGGGGCCCTGGCTCCCGATGAATCCAGCGACACAATCGCCAAAGAAAAAGCGCATCGCGCTGGATTACTCGATGTCTTCATTCAAGATCATGCGGTGGAACCCTTGCCCCTTGATTTTGATCAAAGCTATGAGATTCGCACCAATGCATTTAAGCCCTATGCCAGTTGTCGAGCCACCCATCCGAGCATTCAAGCGGCTATCAGTTTGTCTAGCAAAATCAAGGATCGGACCATCCAACGCATTGTGGCTCAGGTTCACCCCAATTCATTAATTACCGCGGGGCGATTAAACCCGCAAAATGCACTGCAAGGTAAATTCAGCCTCCCCTTTTGCATTGCCATGGCGTTAAGCGGTTACCCCATGGTGGATTCGGACTTTACCGATGAAAAATTAAAAGACCCTGTGATCATGCCATTAGTGCCGCAGGTTCGCTTGGTGGCGGTCGAAGGCCAAGCGCCCTATTGCGCCCATCTGACAGTGCATTTTCATGATGGGGAATCCTTAAGCGCACACACCGATATCGTCATCGGGCACCCTGACAACCCCATGAGTTGGCAGGCCCTCGAAACAAAATTTATGGGCTTAACGGTCCCTTTACTGGGCGACACCAAAGCCAATGCGCTTTTCAAATTAGCACAATCGTTTGATCAATTAAATACCATACCCGAGATATCTCGATTATTGTCTCAAGCACCTTGATGAACGACATCCGCTCCATTTTCCAACCACCCCGATGACCTTAAACGTAGGAGTGCCTCAATGACCGAAGAAGCGAACCTCAGCCCAGAAATAGTGCTGGCAGAAATGAAAAAAAATGGGATTACTCACGTCGTATGGCTACCCGATAGTGAAACCAACTGGTTATACCTTTTAATGAAAGCCGAACCGAGTTTAACCTTGGTGGCCGTGCCCCGCGAGGGACTGGCTTTTTCTGCGGCCGCGGGCATCCATGTCGGCGGGGGCAAACCCATTATCCTCATTCAGAACACCGGCATGATGGAGTCAGGCGACTCGATGCGAGGTTGGGCGATGGGGCTCAATATCCCCGTCGTTATGATGGTGGGCTACCGTGGTTACACGCGTCACGGCGTGAATAAAGATACGGCAGCCACTTATACGGAACGCTTTTTGAATGCTTTTAATATTCAATATTATCTTGTGGAACATAGTAGTGATGCGCCGCGTATTTCTACCGCTTTTGCCGAGGCTGAAAAAAACAAACGTCCGGTGGCCATTTTGGTCGGTGATGAATACCACGGCTTTAACCACTAACCGACACATCAGGAGAAACGCCATGATTGAATTAGAAGCGATGGTAAAAGCCTTTCAGCCACACCGCGGGCAGGCTATTGTTGTATCGGGACGTGCTAACCGGTATTGGGATACGATGAGTCAATTGCCTCAGCGAGATTTGTCCTTGGGCGATCCCGCCATGGGGGGGCATGCCGCTTTTGCCTTGGGGCTTGCCCTGGCGCAACCGAAGCAAAAAGTCATCGTGTTTGATTCCGATGGTGATCTGCAAATGAGCCTAGGAGTGCTTGCCATGGTGGCCGAACAAAAGCCCAGTAACTTCTATCATTTTTTGCTCGATAACGAATGTTACGCGACCACTGGGGGCCAGCCTGTACCCAACGCCAAATCAATCGCCTACGACGTTGTGGCCAAAGGCTGTGGCTACCCCTTAGCCTATGCCTACAACAATCTGGAATCTTTGTCTGTTAATCTGGCCCGCATACTGTCAGAGCCTGGGCCCGTTTTTGTGGCAATGAAAATCGTACCGGAAATCACCAATACGCCGATCGGCCAAAGAACGCCCAGATTAAAACGCACTAAAGATCAATCCATTGCCGATTTACGTAAAGAGCTCGGAATTCGAGAGTAATACATTCTGAATAACCTAAGCTCACCCTTACTAATAACGACCATGGCGTTTGCTCATGACATGGTTATCCCGCCTTTCCCCTTGGGCAATTTTTTTCCGCTAAGCCCCTGCACGATCTATCACAAACACGTAAAATCCTAACCCACCCCTTGCGCGCGATGCCACTTAAAAAGTAGGCGTCGCGATCATTTTTTTATTAAGGAGAACCCCTATGACCACCCCTCATGGCTTTGCGCTTTATGCAAGCGTTGGAGATGAACTCATTCGCTACGAAATCGATGTCAAAAACGCCCAACTCACTCGACGTGAATCTATTCAGCTGCCCGGCAATGTGCAATACCTCTGGCCGCACCCAAACCGTGGATTTTTTTACGTCTCCTCCACTGACGGTGGCAGTGGCTCCTCAGGCATCAAAGGCACTATACACCGCTTAACCGCTCTCAAAGTCGATCCCACTCAGGGGCAATTAAGTTTACACGGTGCCCAGCAAGCCCTTCCCTCCCGTCCCATCCACAATACCGTTGATGCCACCGGTCGTTTCGCTTTAACTGCCTACAATAATCCCAGCCATATCACCGTTCACCGCATTCTTGCCGATGGTAGTGTGGGTGAAATGGTGGCCAGTGAAGACAAAATGGATACCGGTGTCTTTGCGCATCAAGTATTAATGACTCCCGGCAATCGCAGCGCCTTGTTGGTGACACGCGGCAATAACGCCTCGTCTGAAAAAGCCGAAGAGGCTGGGGCTTTAAAGTTCTATCACTTTAACGAAGGTCGTTTAAGTTCTAAGGCGTCTCTACACCCCGGTCACAGCGGCTTGGGCTATGGCCCACGACACGTTGATTTTCACCCAACAAAACCCTGGATGTATGCCTCTATTGAGCGGCAAAACACCCTTCATATGCATACCCTGGAAAACGATCAGGTCAGTAAAGAGCCCCTTTTTATTAAAGATACTTTGTCCGGGCCTTTCCATAACATCCCTCGTCAAATGTGTAGCGCCATACACGTTCATCCTAACGGTCGTTTTGTGTATTTGGCTAATCGCGCCGACAATACCATCGAATCCAACGGACGCAAGGTTTTCGACAAAGGGGAAAATACCCTTGTTGTATTTTCAATCAATCCGAGCACTGGCGAGCCTACAGTGATCCAACATGTAGAAAGTCACCTCATTCATGTCAGAAACTTCTCCTTTGATCCGAGTGGTCAATTGATGGTGGCCTCTAGTACCAGCGGCATAGACGTCTTGGAAAATGGATCGATTCGACACAAAAGCGCTGGGCTTAGCGTATTTAGGGTGGCAGAGGACGGGAAGCTGAGTTTTGTGCGTCAATATGATATCGACACTCCGGGCATTAAATCCCAGTTCTGGAGTGGCATCATGACTTATTAGGCGGCACGGGGTTGATAGGCTCCTTCAGTGACGAAAAAACTTTCACCAAGAAGGTAATTTTTCGCCTAACTCAGGCCCTCAACCTCATCATCACAAAAATTGGTTTTTAATCTAACGATAATTTACTAGAAAGCAACCGCCCATGAGTAGTCCCTTACGCGCTAAAAAAGGCAAACCCCATTTATCCCGCGATAACCAACAATGGTTTTTCGATTGGATGGTCAAAGAAACCGGTAAGCCCTTTCACTTTCAGCCCGATGGCCGTGGTCGACTACCTCGCTCAGTACGCAGTCACGACATGATTGCCAAGCATATGGGGCTGGTAGGAAAAAAAACAGAACGCTTAGCTCAAGCTGAATTCAGTGCCGGACATCCCGAAACGGCCATGGAATTATATTATCAAGCTTCCTTGCAATACATCGACGCCCAACACGTGGTGTTTGAAACGGGGGATGAAAAAAAATTCCTTCATAGTGCCGCTCTTCGTTGCTTTGATAAAGTCAGGGCTCTAGCTCCCTACCGCATTGAACATGTCGATATCCCTTGGAATGGCACGATTGTTTCAGGCAATTTACATCTAGCTTCAGGAGCCGGTCCTAAGCCACTCATTTTTTATGTTCCCGGTTGTGATCAAACCAAAGAGGCTTGGCCCCATCCTTATTACAACCAAGCCTTGCAACGTGGCATGCATGTCTTTTCGTTTGATGGTCCTGGCCAAGGAGAAAGTAACCTCAGGGGTATTCGCTTAACCGACGATAATTACGAAAAAGCAGCCGCAGCCGCTATTGATTACCTCAGGCAACGACCCGAAGTGGATGCCAAAAAAATCGGTGTGTATTCACTCAGTTTTGGTTCTTTCTGGGGTATGCGTATTGCGGCAACGAATCCTCATGTCGCAGCCACCGCAGCCCCTTGGGCTTCTTTCGTTGATAAGTACTATCTCATGACCGAAGAATCCCCCCGCTATAAACAACTCTTTGCTTATCTCACCCAATCAACGACTGAAGCCGAATTAGATGCCGTCGTGGCAAAAATGACGATGGAAGGGATGATGGAAAAAATCACCTGTCCCACCTTAGTCGTTACCGGTGAATACGATCCACGCGCCCCGATCGACGAAGTCTATCGCCTCTTTGATCAAATGAAAGCACCAGCCGAACTTTGGGTTTTACCCGATCAACATCACAACGGCTCAGTGACACAAAAAGGTCCCAGCGCAGTCTGGGAGGCGGATATTCACTCCTTCGTCTGTGATTGGTTAAGGGAGCGTTTTAACGGTGTCCCCGTCAAACACCCCGGCAAAGCGTTGTGGTTAGAACCTGCAGGAGCGGGCCCTAATGCCCCTGAAGTGAGTTATAAACGCCGCTGGTTTGATTAACCTAAAGGTTTTGCCTTACTACTCGGGTACGAGCTTTGCGAGTTTAATCAGCTTTCGTGCTCGTTCAAAATCTTCCCGGATCAGTTTCTCGAAATATTGAGGTGTGGAGGCAAATGCCTCTGCTCCTTGTTGCTCAAATTGAGTTTTAATTTCCGCACGGCTTAAAATTTCCCTGACCGCCTTATTAATTTTTGCCACCCTACTTGATGGGGTGCCTCGCGGCATCACAATCCCAGCCCAATTACTGCAGTAATAATCAGCCACTCCCGCCTCTACAACCGTCGGTATGTCAGGCAATTGGCTCGCTCTGGTTTCTCCACCAACTGCCAATGCCCTTAATCGGCCAGAACGCACATGGGGTAAGGGGGCACCTATCGGAGTAAAAGTCCACTGGGTTTCGTTTGCCACCACAGACAACGTAGACACCCCGGCACTTTTATAGGGAACATGTAAACTCGTGACGTGTCCCAAGGAGGTCAGCAAAAGGCCCGCTAAGTGGCCCACTGAACCCACGCCGGGAGAAGCCATACTAAAACTATCGGGTTTATTTTTTAACAACTGGATTAGTTCGCGCACACTGTGAGCGGGCACCCCCAGATGAACGACGAGAAGATTTTGTCCCAAATCGGTCAATGTGACGGCGATAAAGTCGGTCTTAACATCATAAGGCACAGATTTATACACCTGAGGGGCAATGGCCAACACCGGAAAACTACCTCGCCCCATGGTGTAACCATCCGGAGCCGCTTTGGCCATCAAACCCATTCCCAACGTCCCGCCCGCCCCAGGTCGAGTATCAACAACCACCGGTTGGTGCAAAGACTCTGAAAGTTGTTGGGCGACAATACGAGTAAATAAATCGGCATTAGAACCCGGTCCATTGGCTAAAATATAGCGTATCGGATGATTCGGATAGTCGTTTTCTTGCGAAGCGGCCATAGCCGGGAGACTGGCCAAACAAAACCACCCCAATACGCCTAATCCCTTTGTAAACACCCATCGCGATTTTTTATTTTTTTGTTGCATGTAGGCTCACCTTCCATATTAAAACGCCAGTGCGTTTTTTCAACTCTGTGACCCAAGATCACTGTCTTGAATGACGATCCCTGGACCTTTACACAGAAGTGGTGGGGGTTAACCCAAACGCTTTGGCCAACAACGTGTAAGAATGATGCCGAGGTGCCGGATCAAAAGTCCAAGTCACAACCACTAACTCATCGAGTGCGAGTCGCTCAGCCAGTTGGGTCAAACGTTGGGCTACCTGCGCAGTTGAACCAACAATGGCTTTGACTCGCATTTTTGTCGCTAGCGCTTGCTCTGTCAAAGATAAATGACGGGTCGCTGCTTCTTCGGGGGAAATCAAGGGCTGACGAAGACCCACTTCACGATCTAGGCTTGAGCGCTCACGCGATTTAAATTGAAAGAGCGCCTCTTCCTCTGTATCAGCCGCTAGCGCCCACACACAGATCGTCGCATGGGGCTTAGGACAAACGGCACTGGGTCGAAAATTCTTACGATATAAATCCAAGGCTTGCTCTACACCAAAACCATCGCTAAAAAAGTAAGCAAACGCATAGGGCAAACCAAAATAGGCCGCCAACTGAGCGCCATAATCAGAACTACCCAAAATCCACATCTCGGGGCTACTCGGTCCCGTGGGATGGGCCACCACTCGACAATAAGGATGATCTTCTGGCAAGGGCGAACCCGTTGTCCAATGTAATAACTCCTGCACCTGCTGAGGAAAATGCTCAATCACATCTTGTGGGTTTGGATTAAGCGCATGGCTCGTCAATCGGTCAGAACCCGGGGCTCGTCCTACCCCCAAATCGATCCGGCCCGGTGCGATGGCCTCCAACACACGAAACTGTTCGGCCACTTTCAAAGACGAGTAATGCGACAGCATCACACCCGCACTCCCCACACGGATGCGAGGCGTGCTAGCCGCTATAGCCGCCATTAATACTTCCGGAGCCGTGCCCACGATGTTGCCGGAATTATGATGTTCGGATACCCAATACCGATGGTAGCCCAAGGCATCGCAATGCTGCGCTAACCGAAGGGTTTCTCGAATCGCCTCGTCCTGCGAATGCCCTTTGGACGCAGTGGACTGATCCAGTACCGACAATCTCACAACAGGACTCCCTGTTTAAATCTAAAAACGCTCAAGCGCCTTCTGCCGCCTCGGGGTTCCACTGACCTCGACGCATGCGAGTAATCGTAATCGACGCAAAAACCCCTTTTTGTGTAAAGGGATCTCCATCCGAAAAAGCCTTTGCCTCGGCACGACTATTCACATTCAGTACGAACAAACTGCCCACTGCGGTAAGGCCGTCGTCGGTTTGGGTAGCACCAGCCAGAATCAATATTTTTTTCTGGCTCTGCAAATAGTCACGGTGTATTTGCAACACGCTGTCACGGATCGCGGCAGTATTCGGTTTGTCTAAGCAAGATACGGCCCAAAGCATAGTAATTCTCCTCGATGAAAAAATAAGATGTCTGTCGCCCTACAAAAATTCTCGGTGACTAGCACCGTGAACGCTACATTACGGTTTAGCGACACTTTCTTATGAATCGGGCAAAAAGGCCCTGGCTCACAGAAAAAACCTAGATGGCTATTCTAGCACCCTCCATTACAACCGTTAGCTAGTGTGCGCTCTTCTACACTTATCTTTGTTCCTGTGGGCAGCCCAATGCTCACCCTGCTCAGGGTTTTTTTCACCCCCCCTTCCCTTCCGACCCTTGACTGCTGGATAATGTCACGGCTGGGAGGGGCTTTTTTAATCTCATAACAATCATCCCCCTAAGCTATTATCACTGACCGTAAAAAAACAGGAGACATATTTTGATGGGCACACTCATCTCGGTTAGGCCTCGGGTGCTCCCGCTCTTTCTGGAATTAGTCCAAGGGTTGCGCAAGACAGGGATTTTCAATCGAAAAAAAAACCCTCTACCCTACGAAACCAAAACGCATCACAACCACCAATTACACAAAAAATACTGGGTCGCACTCCTGGGGTTAGTGATGTGTATCTTTTTATTGTTAGATCGACCCTCTCAAGCGCAAAATTATCCCGTTCGCCCAATTAAAGTGATCAATCCTTATGCCCCTGGGGGGGGCAGTGATGTGCTCGCCCGACGTTTTGTACAAGAGGTCAGCCTCCTATTGAATCAAAGTGTGTATGTAGACAATATTGCCGGTGCGGGCGGAATCCCCGGTATGCGTCAAGTCGCAGAATCACCCAAAGATGGTTACACCTTAGTCTTCGCACTCACTGCTCAATATGCGATCAATCCTAGTGTCTTTACGCATTTGCCCTACGATCCCCTGCGTGATTTTGATATGATTTCTTTACTCGCCTCTGCCCCCTATGTGTTGGTCGTTCACCCCAGCGTTCCTGCAAAGGGGATTGCCGAACTCATCCATCTGGCCAAACATCAACCCGAGGCGCTCTCCTATGCTTCTGCTGGAAATGGCAGCGGATCTCACTTGTGTGCTGCCATCTTTAATCAACTCGCCCGTATCCAAATTCAACATATTCCCTATAAAGGGGGCGGGCCCGGTCTGATTGACGTCATAGCAGGACGAGTGCCAATGACTTATGTGATCTACCCCTCGATGGCTGCGGCTGAAAAATCCGGTAAATTGCGCGCCCTAGGGGTGACCACCACAAAGCGCCTTCCCTCTCTTCCACGCGTTCCAGCCATTGCTGAAACACTCCCGGGCTATCAAGCTGACGTCTGGTATATGCTGGCCACCCCAGCGGGAACACCCAAAGAAATCATCACCCAACTCAATAGCGTTTTTAATAAAGCGCTCGTAAGCCCTACCCTAAAACAGTCATTAGACAAAGATGGTATCTTGCCTATTGGTAATTCCCCAACGGAAGCCCGAGAGTTTCTGCGCTCAGAAATCTTGAAATGGGCACCGATTGTTAAATCCTCTGGAGCTCGCATTGATTAGCACAAACTTTAATTTTGAGATGATCCGTCGCACTGGCCTTTGCTCACGTCAACCTTGGGGGTTCATCGGGGTCTTATTAGGAATTTATTTTAGCAGCGCGCTCCCTGTTCAGGCCGAGCCTGCTTATCCAAACAAAGCGATTCGCTTGATTGTGGCGCAAACGATTGGCGGCAATGCCGATATGGTGGGACGTGCCTATGCAACGAAACTCACCGAGCGTTTTGGCCAACAAGTGGTCGTTGATAACCGAGGGGGAGGCTCAGGCATTATCGCCACCGACATTGTGGCGCATGCCGCCAATGATGGCTACACCTTGTTACTAGCGCCCACCGCCCACGCCATCAACGTGAGCCTTTATGCAAAATTACCCTATGACACTCAACGGGATGTTAAAGCCATCTCACTACTGGGAGTCGGTTATAACGTCCTCGTCGTCTCACAAAACCACAGCACCCATTCACCCCAAGCCCTTATAGCCTTGGCGAAAGCACGTCCCGGAAAACTCACCTTTGCCTCCTCAGGTAGTGCAGGTGCGTCTCATCTGACTGGTGAATTATTTCGCCTCATGGCTGGTATCGATGTCCTTCACATCGCCTACAAAGGGGCCCCCGCCTCGCTCACGGCGTTGGTAGGAGGCGAAGTCGACTTTAGCTTCAGCAGCATGGCAAGCACACTGCCTCTGGTGCGTAGTCTCCGTTTAAGGGCATTGGGGGTGTCTTCCCCCGAACGATGGCCCACCCTACCTGACATACCCACTGTCGCAGAATCAGGCGTGCCTGGCTTTGAGAGTTCCAGTTGGCAAGGGTTTTTTGGTCCTCGTACTCTATCCCCAGACAAAGTGCGTCTGCTCAATCAAGAAATCGCCCTCATTGCACAATCCAAAGAATTGTATCAACGACTGTTGCCCGAGGGTCTATTACCCAAAAGCCTTCCCGTTGAACGCTTTGAAAAATTTATTGTTGATGAAATAAAAAAATGGTCAAAGGTCACTCATGCCGCGGGTTTAGCCGCCCACTAAATGTTAACCATCATTTAACAATCAAGAATGCTACCCCCAGACTCCACTCAGATAGCCGGCCCATTCCGTCAAAGACTCCCAAAGACTTCCCGAGCCTGATATCGTCGATTGCATCCAGAACCACTTACGTCTTATTTTTTTGGGAAATGATCCATGTTGAACTACCAACCGGATGCTCACTTCGAAATTAAAATGTGGGATATGGAATATCTTAAAACACCCCACCGAGCCTTGTTAGCCCGTATTTATCAGCCTCAGGGTGAAGGCCCCTTTCCGGTAGTGCTAGATTTACATGGCGGGGCTTGGAATAATAAAAACCGCTTGGCAAATGCGCCGATGGATGAAGCGCTCGCTAAAAGTGGCGTTTTGGTCGTGGCCGTTGATATGAGTCTAGCGCCGGAGGCGCCCTATCCGAGCTGCGTTCAGGAAGCGAGCTTCGCTGTGCGTTGGTTAAAAACAAATGCCTCGTTGTGGCACGGGGATCCGACCACGCTCGGTTTACTCGGCAGCTCCAGTGGCGGACATGTAGCACAACTACTCGCAATGCGCCCCGATTACCTCCCCTACCACCTACACCCGCTACCCGATAGTCAGTGCGCGAACCTCCACATCACTTATGTGGCCACACGCTCCCCCATTAGCGACCCCTGGGCTCGCTTTCGGCAAGCCGAAAAAATGAAACGTGAACACATGATTAAAAATAGTCATACTTTTTTTAATCCTTGGGAGAGTATTCACGAGGCTAATCCGCAAGAAATGCTGAATCGAAAAGATCCGGTTGCACTACCCCCGATGCTCATCATGCAAGGGCAGCTCGATGACAATGTGATACCTATCATACAAGAAACCTTCTGCGCTTCTTATCGTGCGGCCGGGGGCGAGTGTCAACTTGAAATTTTCGAAAACGCATCCCATGAATGGGTTGCGACCCCCAGTGTGCAAACTGATTTATCTCATCAGGTATTAAAATTATTTATCCAGCGACAACTACACTCAGCTCGTCGGGTGTAGTCTTTTCTAAACTCCTTATCAATTAAAAGAAAGTATCCCACTCAATATGTTAAGTCTCAAAGGCAAAGTAGCACTCGTTACAGGCGCTGGCACCGTAGGTGCCGGTTGGGGTAATGGTAAAGCCACAGCGGTGCTTTTTGCCCGTCAAGGCGCCGAAGTGTTTGGAAGCGATATTAACCCCTCGGCACTAGCGGAAACAGGCGCTATCATTCAAACCGAAGGAGGGGTCTTTGCCGCACACACCACCAACATGACTAAAGCCACCGAAGTCGAAGCGATGGTGAAAGCCTGTCTGGATCGATTTGGACGTATTGATATTCTTGTCAATAATGTCGGTGGCTCAGCCCCTGGAGACCCTGTCAGCATGAGTGAAGACCTTTGGGACTCTCAGCTAGATCATAATCTAAAAACCGCTTTTTTGGCCTGCAAATACGTGCTCCCCGTTATGGAAAAACAAGCTAGCGGCGCGATTGTCAATATCTCCTCCGTTGCCGGATTTAGTCAACAAGTCGGGGGACGCGTTCATGTAGCCTACAGTACCGCCAAATCAGGGTTACTCGGGTTTACCCAATCAACGGCCATGGCTTACATTAAAAAAGGGATTCGCTGTAATCTAGTCGTCGTAGGCACTATGCATACCCCGCTCGTTGAAGAACGCATACTAAAACAGCTGGGCTCTAAGGATGCAGCCGCTTTGGTCGAAAAAAGAAACAAAGCGGTACCCATCGGTCGGATGGGAGATGCATGGGATACGGCCCATGCAGTCTTATTTCTCGCCTCCGACGAGGCGCGCTACATTACGGCAACCGATCTTTTTGTGGATGGGGGTCTGTGCGCATCGAGGCCCGGGTAATTTCTTATTTAAAGACTGTCTCCCCTATTTAAATCATAAAGGCTTAAGCCCCTATCATGGCATTAAAAGCCACTATCTTTAAAGCACAGCTACAAATTTCAGACACTAATCGCCACTACTATCAAACCCATACGCTGACCATTGCTCGTCACCCCTCAGAAACCGATGAACGCATGATGGTGCGTATTCTTGCCTTTGCCGGACAGGCCCATGAGGCGCTCTTGTTTGGCAAAGGTCTTAGTAGCGACGATGAACCCGACCTGTGGCGTAAAGACTTAACCGGAGCGATACAAGAATGGATTGATGTTGGACTGCCCGATGACAAACGCTTACGCCGCGCTTGTGGTCGCGCTCAAAGTGTAGTGGTCTACAGTTATGGGGGGAGTGGCGCTCAGATTTGGCGAAAAGATATGGGTGATCTACTCAAACGCAGTCGTAATCTAAAAATTCATGCTATTTCCCAACAAGCCAGTCAATCCTTAGCGCTGTTGGCTGATCGAAATATGACATTGTCTTTTACTTTTCAAGACAAAGAAATCTGGGTGAGTAACGAAAAACAAACCCTATGCCTTGAAATGGATTGGGATATTAAAAACGAAACCCCTTAAAAGACGGGCGCCCGTGTGATCTGGTGTGATCTGCGCTGCCCGCCCACTGTGAGCGTTTCGTTGGTATTATGAAGTGTGCAATCCTTGCAATAGCTTTAAGGCTTCATTCATAGAAAATTCTCTCGTCCCTTGATCAAAAGCGGTGGGATTTTCTTTCATCATGTAGCCATGCAAAATCCCTGGAAAAATATGCACTGCTACATTTTTATGGGTCTGTGGAATCGCGCGATACATCGCTTGCACGGCCGCCGGGGCTGCATGATCTTGGTCCCCCCAGATGATGCTGATGGGTTGCGTCGTACCATTTAATTCATGGGCGAAATCGCCCAACTGCGTTCCGTGACAGGACACCCCGCCACTGTAACCTAAGCGCTTGGGGCCCAAAATCGCGTATGGTCCACCGTAACAAAATCCCATCGCAATCGCACGACCATTGAACTGACTGTATTGCGCCAATGTTTTCAAGGTGTCGACCATATCTTGTTCGCCCAAGCGTATGACATCCAAACGGGGCTGGGAACGCGTTTTAGTTCTGTCATCCGTACGCGATAAAGGACCTGGCACCGTACGCCAAAATAAATCAGGGGCCGCCACGAGATAACCGGCCTGACCAAACTCATCGGCTATCGCCCGAATATCACCATCTACCCCATGCACAGCCGAGGCCAACACGATGGCCGGTACAGGCCCTTTGACCTCTGGCACGACCATATAGCAATCAAACTCTGAACCTGATTGTGATCGAATTTTAATATCTTTGCGTTGCATCTGAAATCCTCCAATGATCATGAATCTATCATGAAAAAGGTTATTTTACGCCTTCCTCCCGTTGATGCGATCCTGAGGTACACTTATCAACATGATAAATGCTAAATCTTATATGACCCTTCGGTGCTTGATGGGGTTAGGAATGGGCTTTGCGTTATTTTTTACTTTTGCGGCTACAGCGCAGTCGCAACCCTCGGGTTACCCTTCCAAACCCGTACGCGTCATCGTGCCTTATCCGCCTGGCGGAGGCAATGACATCATCGGACGAGCCATTGCCGATGAACTCACGCGCCATTACGGACAAACTTTTTATGTGGATAATCGTCCCGGTGCCAGCACTATCATTGGCACTGAAATCGCCGCTCACGCACCCGCCGATGGCTATCATTTATTTGTCGCAAGCCAAACCACCTTTGCTATTGTGCCTCATCTTAAATCCAAGGTGCCCTACGACCCGTTACTCGACTTCGAATCTATATCTTTGCTCGCAACACAACCTTACCTTATCGTGAATCACCCTTCGCTGCCAGCACGCACAGTGCCCGAGCTCATTCGCTTGGCCAAAGCTAAACCGGGTCAACTGCTCTTCGCCTCCCCCTCTATCGGCACGGGAGGACATTTATGCGCTGAGCTTTTCAAAGTCCGCGCTGACATTCAAATGGTTCACATTCCCTATAAAGGCTCGGGGCCCGCTGTAGCAGATTTAATCGGCGGACAGATCCCCCTCATGTTCGCTACCACGAGCTCCGTTCACCCCCACATCAAAAGTGGCAAGCTACGCGGCCTTGCGATTTCTTCGCTCATACGACACCCCACACTGGCCGACATACCCACCATCGCTGAAACACTACCGGGCTTTGAATCCATTCAATGGATTGGCATCAATACCCCGCGCGCCACGCCAACTCCTTTGATCCAAACACTGAACCACAGCATTGCCTCCATCACTCACACTCCACGCTTTGCTCAACGCATGGCCTCACAAGGCTACGACGCCCAGGGCAGCACTCCGGAGGCCTTGTCATTACGCATTAAAAGTGAATTTATACGGTTTAAAAAACTCATACAATCCATCGGCTTAAAAGACGAAAACTAACTTTTCCGCGATAAAAAAAGGAAATTCTTATGCGTTTATGGCGTAGCCTCTTATTTGTTCCCGCCAACCAGTCTCGGATGATCGATAAATTACCTTCGCTTGCGGCTGATGGGTTTATTTTTGATCTAGAAGACACCGTACCGGCAGAAGAAAAGTCTAACGCCAGACACATGTCACAAGCCGCTATTGCAACGCTACCTGCTCATCGAAGCTGGGTACGGGTTAATGCCACCGACAGCGGTTTTTTACATGAAGACCTCGAAACCTTTGTGGGCACCCCGAAGCTTTGTGGCTTTGTACTGCCCAAGCAAGATAGCCGTGAAGATATCGCTGGAGTCGATCGTATGCTCACCAGCTTAGAAATCAGCCGCGGGCTCACTCCAGGCAGTACCCCCGTCATTGCGATGATTGAAAGTGCTGAAGGGGTTTTGAATGCGCGATCCATCTTCTCTCAATCTGCGCGTATAGAATCCGGTATGTATGCTGGAGGAGAGGACGGGGACATGAATGTCTCACTCGGCGCTCAATGGTCCAGTGAAGGCCCTGAGATGATGTTCGTACGTCAAATGACTTTTGTAGCCGCACGCGCTGCACGCATCAAATACCCATTGGATGGCGTGTTTTCCAACATCAAAGATCACGACGGTTTTCGGCGCGACACGCAACTATCGCGTCGATTAGGCTTTCGCGGCCGCACCGTGATTCACCCTGGACAAATTGATGCGGCCAACGAAATCTACACCCCTAGCACCCAAGAAATCGACTACGCCCATCGAGTCATTGCAGCCTTTGAAGAAGCACTCACACGCAAAACGGCTAGCACCACTGTCGATGGTAAATTAGTCGATGTGGCCATGGCAAAAACAGCTCAAAATCTCTTAGATTTGGTCGCCGTTATTCGCCAATCGAACTAAAGCCCGCCTGACACTAAGAGCGTGTTTACCCGTGTTTTTTCTAAAAAAAATTACGCTTAAACGGCCGCGACTCCAGAACTTAAGAGCGCTAGACGTTTTTGCTCATCTCTTTGCTCGCATGCTTGAGCCATCTCTAATACCACAATAGCCCACTCATCAACCGGAACATCGATCATCTTGCCATCAAGCGGTACGGCGGCCGTTCCTGCCGCCACCCCTTCTGCAAAGGCAATACGTACCCGACGATTCCATTCCACCAATTCTGGGGTGGGCGTAAACGCTTGATTCACCGGGGCCACCCAACTTTCAAACGGACACACCACCCCCTTCAGCCCTAAATTGCGTGCCTTGTTAGCATTTTCGTGTATGAAAGTAAAAGCCTCTTCCACAGGGGTGACACTCAAGGGATAGGACATTCCGACCAGTGAGACGCTGGCCGCTGTGGTCTCCACCACCAAGCGCCCCCTTGCATAATCAAAGGGATCGAGTTCGGCCAAGCACACCAATTCAAGATCGGTGGCGAGTGACTTTTCATCTAAAAAAATCTGGGTTAATCGATCACAAGCGGCAAGAATCGAACGAATATGCCAAACCCCTCGAGCTGAATCGATACCTAAAATCCACTGTAGATGACCTTTGTCGAGGCCTTGTTTTTTTTCTAAGGTCGCGATGGTTTTTTCTGCTTGTTGCAATTGCTCTACCGATTCAACCTTAGATAACATCACTCCGGTTAATGCTGCAACGGGCAAACTCGCCATCTGAGCTTCCCATTGAAGGGGGCTTAAGCGAACAAATATTTCCGCTCCCCCTTTTGCTGCCGCCTGAATATCCTCCTGAAGTGTGGGTGGGACTACAGCCGTTGCCGATAAATCCAAGGTCACCGCATCGGCATGATGGAATCCCGCCCGTTGCACACGTGCTCGATCATTAATCGGAATACATAAGTTGGAACGTCGAACCAAAAGAGTCATGATTATTGAGGAAATCCGTAAAGGTCTTGCGGGTTGGTCACAAGAATACGATGGCGGATTATCTCCGACGGCGCCCACACCGACAGTAAGTCAAACAAAAGGGCATCGTCTGGCTTTTCTTTCGGACTCGGATGGGGCCAATCACTACCCCACACCAAACGCTCCGGTGCAGCGGACACAAAAGCTTGCGCCACTCGAGTAGCATCCGCATAAGTAGGAGGACCTACCTCCGTATTCATATAAGCCCCAGACACTTTGACCCAAGCCCGTCTTTTATCCAATAATTGACGAATGACAGCATGTGAGGCGTGCTGGATGCCCTGATCAATGGGCGGTTTTCCAAGATGATCAAATACTAACTGCGTAGGCAAGCGGCCCAACATCGTGGCATGCTCAACAATTTTGTCATACGGCATATTCAGTTGAATATGCCAGCCATAATCGGCAATGCGTTTAGCCAACGGCTCAATCATATCGATGGAGACTACTGCAGTTTTAGGATCCCCGACAGTAAAACGAATGCCTCGTATCCCCTCATCATGTAATTTTTTTAAAGCCTCGTCTGTGATCGTCGGACGAATCACTGCCACCCCACGAGCATTATCCTGGCCGAGCGCTTTAATGGCATCGGTCGTGACCGTGTTATCGGTCACATAGTTACGCGGCGTCACAATCACTACCCGGGACAGACCGATACGCTTTTGTAATAACCGATAATCACTCAAGGTCGATTCACTCGGCTTTGCCACCGGGGGCTGGTAACGAGGGTCATAGATGTGGATGTGGCAATCAGCCGCTTTGGCAGGGGCCTTTAGGGCAGGGGGTTCAGTACCACTCGAATTGGGAACTGCTTGCGCAACACCGGACATATGATGAATCTCCTAAAAAGGGAATACGACTTATCTAAGATGGCAAGCGCTTTACATCGACGCTAGCGCTTTTCTTTAAAAAATAATTTTTACTCTATGGTCATACCACTTGAACTCACCAACTTTTCATACTTTAACAAATCTTTTTGAATAAATTGCGCAAACTCTACTGGTGACCCCCCCACAATATCCACCCCCTGTCGAGTCATATGTTCAATCAATTCGGTGTTGTGCAGAGCCCGCACCACCTGGGCATTGAGTAACGTAATCACCGCTGGCAAAGTCGCTGCTGGGGCGAATAGTCCATGCCAAGCCGATTGCTCATAACCGGGCAACGCTTTTTCTGAGAGCGTTTCAATCTGCGGAGCCGCACGAGAGCGCTGCGCGCCCGTGAGAGCTAGCGCACGTAAGCGCCCACTATTAACGTGCGGCAAAGTGCTTGGCATGGTACCGAAATACATCGACACCTGACCGGATAACAAATCCGTCACTGCAGCCCCGCCGCCACGGTATGGCACATGCAATATCGACACACGGGCCATCTGGCGAAAGAGTTCTCCGGACAGGTGGTTTGAGCTACCCACGCCAGCAGAGGCAAAACTTAACTGTCCTGGATGCGATTTTGCAAACGCAATCAACGCAGCCACAGAACGCACCGGTAATGAAGGATGGACCGCCAATACATTAGGGGCTGTAGTCATCAGACTAACGGGGGCTAAATCACGTACTAGATCATAGGAGAGCTTTTTAAATAAAAACTTATTCACCGTATTGGGTACTCCCCCCACCAGTAAAGTATAACCATCCGGAGGTGCATGCGCCACGAGCTCAGAACCAATGTTGGTGCCGCCACCAGGACGATTTTCCACAAAAACCAACTGGCCAATCGTTTCCGATAACTTCGCAGCTACCTGTCGGCCCACAAAATCAACCCCGCCACCTGGCACATACGGCACAACAAAACGAATCGGACGAAGCGGATAGGCAGGATCTGCTTGACATAGCGCGGTCACAAAACAACCCATCGCGCACGCTATCAGATATAGACCCGTGCGCCTCAACTGATTAATCATAAGACGCTTAACGAAGAAAAAAATATGATTGTTTTTATATTGCCACACAAGCCTCTCATGCTTGGCCTTCCTTGACCTTCTCGACAGCAAGTTTTTTTTCGCGATTGCGCGCCTCACACAAACGACTCCAATGAAGTGTTAATTGGGCGCGTTTTGCCTCATACCGATCGATCACCTGTCCCTCAATCTCAGCCCAACACTTCTCCTCTTTTTCAATGAGGGCATACTGCTCTAGCACCCAGTGCGCATTCCCAACCTCATCAGGTGTTGGGGTATAGCCCGCGTTATGCGACTCAACCACCGCCGGATTCAATCCCCCACCCCCCACCATCAAACCACAGGCCCAAGCCGCTTTAGCCTGACGCAAGGCCCGGTCCCCGTCACTCACACTACCCGAGGTATTAGGCACAAAAGGAGAGGCACGCACCCCAAGACCCAACGCTCGAGCCGCTAATTCAGCCTCCCCGCGCAAATAAACGAATTGATCAAAAGGCACAAACATCTCCACCCCCAAATCACGCGACATATCGTAACCACCATTGGTCGCACCAAACTCCTGAATGCGTGCACTCGCACTGGCAATCTCATACACATTCACAATGCCACGGGCGGTTTCAATGCTGGCATCGATCTCTATGCTACCGGGCTCGATACCGCGCTCTTTTTCCAAGCGACTAATCAATGCATCGAGCGCTCTGACTTCTTCTGCCGTCTCGGTTTTGGGATATTTAATCCGCTTTAATCCTGGCCACACCACAGCCTCAGTATCTTCTTGCATCGACTCGTGATTAATGCGTACAAACGCTTCAGCACCCCCTTGAGAAACATTAGGGATAGCCTCTTTAACCAAAGTACGGGCAAAGGCTTTACGGTTTTTCGGTACCGAGTCTTCCAAATCCAACGTAATGTAATCGCAACCACGCCGCCAAGCGTTATCCACAAATCGGGGCGTAACAATGGGCATCGTCAACCCCGATCGTCTGACTTTTTTTGGGTTCATATGGCCTCCTGACTATAAGCACGATGGATCGGTTCTACCTGCTGAGGATTGACGCACATCACCGCACTAAACCCCACCGCACGACCACGGCGTGCTGCCTTAAACGTATTGTCCGCTGTGGCATTGAGCCCACGATCCGGCGCACGCCACCAAGCACCTACCGCCATGAGTCCCAAGGTTCGAGACAGGATGATCAAACGCTGCATCAAAAAAGGCAGCAAGTGTATTTCACCCGAGGGCTCGGGACGCAAATCCATCACCAAATCCACTCGTCCAAGACTCAGTGCAAATACCCGCTTACTCGATGCGCCTAGCGCATACGCATCCTGATGACCTCGTGCAGTTTCTAAACACAACACCATCTGAATAGAGTGAGCCGGTAGACTCAATCTATTTTCTTCTTTTAACAAAAGGGCATCTAAGGCTTGAATATGTTCAACCGTCTCGGCCCGCGCCACGACTAAAGCGCTTACCTCTTGACAGACGCAGGCCCTCACATCGCTTTCCCATTGATCAGGACTAATTTGAACATACACTGTTTTCTTTTTCGTGACACATTGCCCTATTGCGGCTTTTAAGGACTCACGGGCGAACGTTCTTCTAGATTGAGCGACCCCTTCAAATAAATCCAATAAGATCACCGAGGCTGTCGAATCGCAGGCTTGGCTAATCGCATCGGGTTGATCCGTCGGCACCATCAACCAAGAGCGGTTAACGTTAATCGTCATATCTTAAGTCCTTTGTCGTAAAACACGGTAAGTCGCAGTTGCATGACACACCGATTGTTTAGATTCGTCAGTAACCGTTGCCTCAACAAAAACCAAACTTTTCCCGCCTTTGATCACTTGGGCGCAACACAGTAAATCCCCACGAGATAAAGCCATATAGTTTAAATTAAGCGAAATAGTCGCCACGCTGGGGCCGATCTCAATCGAAGAGCGTACGGCCTGCGACATGGAAGCATCCACCAGTGCCGCTACTACTCCGCCGTGCATTTCTCCTCGAGAGTTTCCAAAATGTGGAGCGAACGCCAAACGAATAGCAGATTGACCCTGACCTATACTCTCCAACTGTAGCCCCAGATGTTGATAAAACGGAGGGGAACTTAACCATTGGGGGGGACTGGCTTTAATCGTCATGTTGCTCAAACTCTTTCATATAAAAAAGATCCGTAAGGCGCCTATTTTATGCTTAAAAAGGCCTTGGTGTTTTGTATATGCGAAGTGTGACGGCCTCATCTGACCCAAACGCACCTATTGAGAAAGCTTTCTCAAAATGAATGCACCCCTGATGCTTTTTTTATTTCCTTCATCGCTGATTGTAATCCGATTAAAACTTACCCCATAGAAAATCAAACCCCCTATAATCTAGCGTTTGAATATGATAGACAAAAAACCCGCCATGAAACAAAAAATTGCCGTATTAGGTTGCGGTGCCATCGGAAGTAGCATTAGTGCTGATTTAACCCGTGCTGGGTTAGATGTCACCGTGATCGACCAATGGCCTGCCCAGATTGAAAAAATAAAAATCGATGGGCTCGAAATTAATATTCCTGACGGGGTGATTAAAACGCCTATCAAAGCACTGCATCTGTGCGAACTCGCCTCTACTTCGCTGTTATTCGATGTCGTTTTTCTGGCCGTCAAATCCAATGACCATCGTTGGCTGACCGAGTTCATCAAGCCTTATCTGAAATCCGATGGCCTCTTAGTCCCCACACAAAATGGCATGAACGATGACTCCATTGCCTCCATTGTCGGTCGTGACCGCGTGATTGGTTGTGCTATGGAACTGTCGGCTGAAATATTTAATCCAGGCTCCGTCAAACGCAACACCCCCCATAAAACCACTTGGTTTGCCATAGGTGAATTGGATGGTTTTTTTACCGATCGGGTCAAGCGCATTCAATCGCTTCTCAATCACGTCGGGCGCTGCGACATCACAGCAAACATCTACGGCGCCAAATGGACCAAACTCATTGCCAACACCATGACCATGGGTCCTTTTGGTTTGTTAGGCCTAGGCAATTCTCAAGCCGCCCAATTACCCGGCATGTTTGATATCTCTGTCAAAATTGGCCGTGAGTCGGTTGCTGTGGGTGAGGCTTTAGGCTACCGAATGGAGCCTATTTTTGGACTTCGAGCTGATGAATTCGCAGGCTCCAGTGATGAAAATCTCATCACTGCCATGAAAACCCTGCTCGGTCACGTGAGCCGAGGGCGCACCGCTCCCATTCACGATCACCTTAAAGGTCGTACGAGTGAAATGGCCTTTATCAGCGGTTTAGTGGCAACAAAAGGTAAGGCGCTAGGTTTAAGTGTGACAGCCAATGCCGCGGTGGCTGAATTGGATCGACAGATCAACACCCGAGAAATTCCAATGGAAGCAGCCAACTTAGAGCGCTTAGTGCGCCTCATTAACGCTGCCACTTGAGAAACCTTTGAATCGTTTACTCCACCTCAATTTTGGCCTCTCGAATCACCTTAGACCAGCGTAGCACCTCGGCACGAATAAAATCTCCAAATTCGATCGGAGTACTGTGCACCGCATCGATCCCTACCCCTGACAAACGTTGCTTAATCTCATTTGTTTGCACAGCGATCACGATCTCTTTATTGAGTCGGGCAACAATGTCCGCTTTCACTGCTGCCTGAGTCGCTACTCCATACCACGTGGTGAGCAACAACTCGGGCATCCCCGCCTCTGCACTGGTAGGCAATTGAGGCAATTGTACGACACGCTTATCGTCTAGCACGGCTAAACCTCTTAACCGCCCCGCATGAATGAGTGGAATGGTCGCGGGTACCGTCACTACCACCATATCCGATTCCCCTGACAATATATTCGTCAGAGCAATACTCGCCCCTTTATAGGGAACATGCACCATCTTCACGTGATTTAAAGATGCGAAAAGCTCACTGGCTAGGTGATTAGATGAGCCCACACCACCAGAACCAAAAGTTAATTTACCGGGATTTTTACGCCCTACATCCGCCAAATCTTTTAACGTTTTAACGGGTAAAGAGGGATGGACAACAATTAAATTAGGCACCGCAGCCGCTAGCGATATGGCTGCAAAATCCCTCACCGGATCGTAACGTAACTTTTTATACATGCTAGGGCTCGTGGCATGTGAGGCACTTAAAATCACCAAGGAGTAACCATCCGGTGGCAAGTGTGCGGCTATCTCTGCGCCAATGTTTCCCCCACCGCCTGAACGATAATCAACCACTACGGGCTGCCCTAAAGCTTCAGTGAGCTTTTCCGAGAGCATGTGTGCAAGAATTTGTGATGCACCGGTAGGAAAAGGCGCAATTAGTCGAATCGGTTTATTCGGATAGCCTTGAGCACTCACCCCAGCCATCACACTGAGAAGTATTAAAAATAAAAAAAGATTTGCCGCTCGTTTATTTTTCAACGTGCACTCT
This sequence comes from uncultured beta proteobacterium, assembly GCA_903893565.1. Taxonomy (GTDB): domain Bacteria; phylum Pseudomonadota; class Gammaproteobacteria; order Burkholderiales; family SG8-41; genus UBA5216. The sequence continues at coordinate 50,333 of CAITMU010000065.1, forward strand.
CCTTCTGAGTCATTTCTAGCGCTTAATCTCTCTCTTGAGAGGGCATTCTTATTTGCATGATGCTAAGGCGTTAAAACGCTTATATTATGCACTTTTTTTCGGAAACTATTTTTTTTCGCACTGCGCGTTCATACGCGCGTTCATCTTAGAGGAAGGCAAAATACCCTATACTGTACACTTTACTTTCAATAATATTGGCCTATCTGAACCTGCCATCAACTTTCAAGGACTTATTTTGATCAGAGCTGCTATTGTAGGATTAGGGGCCTGGGGAAAAACGTTAGTCGATTCGGTCCAATCAACACCGGGTCCCATACACTTTACGACAGCCTTCACCCGTAGTCCCGACAAAGTTCGATCTTACTGCCTTGATCAAGCCATACGCCTGGCGCCTTCTTGGGACGCCGTGTTGGCCGATCCTGACATCGATGCCATTGTCTTAGCGACGCCCAACTCCCAGCACGAAATACAAATCACACAAGCCGCACGTGCTTTAAAACATGTCTACGTTGAAAAGCCCTTTACCCTCAATCTTAAAGGCGCTCTGAACGCCCTCGAGGCAGTAAAGCTTGCTGGGGTCACACTGGGGGTAGGGCTCAATCGACGTTTTCATCCGAACATGATTGAACTCATCGATCGAGTCAAGACTGGCAAACTGGGGGTGATCGGTTCTATGAATGCCGAACTCACCGCTACCAGTGGTTTTTATCGGCCCACCACTTCGTGGCGCGTTCGTGAAGACGAGGAACCCGCAGGCGCTTTGGTCTCCGTTGGTATCCATTTGATCGATGCGATGGTCGCTATGGCTGGGCCCGTGAGTCATGTCCACTGCGTGGCCTCTTGCCGCGGCGGACCGCATGGTAATGACACCACACACTTAATGCTTCAATTTACATCTGGGGTCACAGGCTTGATTTATTGCTCGGTGGCTGCCGCACGTAACCATCGTATTGCCGTTTACGGCACGCAAGGATTCGCTGAAATACTCAAACCACAAATGGACACCTTCCGCTTTATTCCTTCCGTCAGTGGGAGAGCCAGTCACTTGGCGAAGATTCCCGAAGCCGAGGTCATTGAAAGGCCTGGCTTTAACTACGTTGGGGAATCACTCAAACACTTTGCTCAATGCATTGAGCATAAAACTCCCTATCCGATTAGCCCTAACGATCTCCTTCATGAAGAGCGAATCTTAGCGGCCGCCATTGAATCAGCGAGCACTCACCACCAAATCCAAATAGTGGACTAATGAAGTCGGCCAACAACAATTTTTGTTAGACTTTCGATCTTATCGAAAAGGAAGCTCCTTATGGATTTCGCTCTCAATGAAGAACAGCGCCGTTGGCAAGATGAAGCGCGTCATTTTGCTAAAGAAGTATTGCTACCCGCATCACTGCGGCGCGATCAACTCGAAGGCGGGTCTGAACCCTGGGACTGGGAAATCATCAAACAAGGCTCCCAATTAGGATTTCGCACCTTTGCCGTACCCAAAAACTTAGGCGGCCACGGCGCCGACTTTGTTACGCAGGGCATTGTGATGGCAGAGCTGGCCAAGGCCGATAGCGCCATGTCAAAAGCCTTTAGTCAAAATTGGAAGTGGAGTCATTTAATCGCTGAATTTTGTACTAAAGAACAAAAAGATCGTTTCTTAACGCCTTTTCTGGCCGACGATACTTATGTGATTGGCTCCGCCAGCACAGAACCCAATTCCGGATCCGACAACCGTTATCCCCCAGGAGATAAAAGCTCTGGATTTCGTTTAAAGTCCACCAAAAACACCAAGGACAATAACTGGACCCTTAACGGCGATAAATGCTTTATCGCCAATGGCCCTGTCGGCAAACTTTTTTTCATCAACTCCCGCTCCGATAGCGACGTGGTGGCTCGTGAAGGCACCACCGTGTTTATGGTGCCCGTAGGCACTCCTGGTTTTAGAATTGGGAAAATATTTAATAAAGCCGGTTGGCGTTTTTATCAAAATGCCGAATTGATTTTTGAAAATGCACAAGTGCCAAACGAAAACATTGTCGGTGAAGTCAACAAAGGCCAAAAAGTCAGAAGCGGTATGGCCGCCGAATTCAGTGACTTTGAATTAGCCGCTAATGCCCTCGGCATTTGTGAGGCAGCCACAGAGTATGGACACCAATTCGCCAAAAAAGAAAAAAAACGCGGCAAGTTACTCTGGGATCATCAACTCGTACAATTAAAAATTCACGAAATGATGATGCTCACCGAAACGCTTCGTTCTTACGTGATGAGAGCGGCTTGGGAAATGGACAACAAAGTGCATGGTACCTTGAGCCCCGTGCTGGTGATGGCCTATGCCTCTGACGTCTTGCAGCGCGTCACCAAGTTAAATCTTGACGTGCATGGCGCTGCCGGAGGAATGATTGATGCAATGGCGCAAAAACTCGTGCGTGATGGCATCATCTGGACCCATCTGGCCGGAGATACGACGCAACGCTTAAAAGTCCTGCGACGTCTGCCTTAGCGCTAAGATCGTTACCGTTTAGGAAATTTTACAGCCCTACCCCAATGACTAGCCCCCTAATAATGGAGGCGGGGGGTCAGGGTTGAACCCACCCACTCGGATTTGCTAACACTGGATTACTCCGCCTCAATGTTCGTAGACATCCTCATTCGATGGACATCAAACCCAGTCAACGACCATTCATTTTTATTTGTTCCAATACCTACGGGGCTAAATTTAGAGACTGCTTATGATTCGTCGACTAATCCCTTAACACGTTAACGGGTCACTCACTTTGTCTCTCAGCACACGGGTACTTGCCAGCACCGCCCTCTCTTCGGTATTGATCGACTGCCTGCCGATCTTTGATCAACAAAACAGTGGGCATACGTGTGCAGAATATTTGTCCACCGTTCGCTTACTGGCACGGCTTAAAAAAAATACGACAGCCCCAGAAACCGCACAAACAGTGGATTTATTGATCGCAACACGTGAAGCGATGACGGAGCTGGCCGCTCTAGGTTTCGTACTAGCCGAAAGCCTCACCGCCTTAGCCCATGTCGGCATTAGCCTTTGTGTTCGCCAGGGCATGCCCAGCCCCGACATACATGATGCAGCTGCACTTAAAAATACATTACTCGCGATCGACTCCTTGGCATACTCCCAAACGGGGCAAAGTGGGCTGCACTTTGCCAAAGTACTCGAGCAACTCGGTATCACCGAGGCACTCAAAACCAAAACTACCATCACCTCGGGTGGCTTGGTCGGCGATTGGGTCGCACGCGGAGACGTGAGCCTTGGGGTCCAACAAACAAGCGAAATACTCGCCGTCCCAGGCGTGAGCCTTATCGGCCCTTTACCGGAACCGTTTCAACTCAATAGCCACTTGGTAGCTGGCATTCACACGCATTGCGAAAATAGGCTTCGGGCTCAGCGCCTAATCGGCTACTTACGTTCGCCCCTCATAAGAACGCTTTTAATCCAAAAAGGGTTAACCCCGGCTCTGAATACAAACGCTTAATGGCATCCTTCCACGCATTGCGCCTGACCATCAAACGTCATTGTGCGACCACTACAGAGGCCTGCAGTGCCAAAGCCCATCCTAAAAAACGATCAGACTGATCACCCCACGTAATATTTCATTCAAGTCCTCTTCTCCTATTAATGGGTCTTAAGCACTTTATAGGTTGTCATCGAGAATCGTTTTTTTTATACCGGCAAGAGCCCGTAGTTCTACCCACTGGGACTGCGAGAAATTAAGGCCTTCGAGCTTCGCTTTCGCGAGTGCCTCATGTCGACGCGCCCCGGGCAATCGTACTCCGTCAGAGTCCAATAAAGCCATGATTAAGGTTTCTACCCTTTCAAAATAAATTTCATTGGTGCCCATCACCTGTAAAGGGTTGATCGCGAGAATGGCGTGGCCAATATCGGGTTTGTTGCCAGGCTCAAAATAAGAATCATTTTCAAAACTACACGCTGCACCCGTGAGTGCCACACACAGCAACTCGACCATTAAAGCCAATGCAGCCCCCTTGACTCCTCCAATGGCGTTTAAGCTACCTTCTGACAAGGCCACCTGGGCATCCGTAGTCGGTTGCCCCAGCCGATCGACCGCCCAGCCCAGAGGAATCGGACGCCCTGCTTTGGCATAGACCATAATTTTGCCGCGAGTGACTTCCGTTAACGACAAATCAATGACCACAGGTTCGGCATTTTGTCGTGGGAAAATGGCTGCAATGGGGTTCGTGCCATAGAAAGCTTTTTTGCCCCCCCAAGCATTAATGGCAGACGGTGAGTTAGAAAACGCCAAACCCACCATACCGGCAGAAGCAATAGGGACCAAGTGATCGGCGAGCGCTCCCATGTGATGACTTTTACAAACCCCCACAAAACTAACCCCTAGTTTGCGTGCTCGGCGGATGGCGATTTGTACTGCTTTCTCACAAGCAAGAAAGGCGAGCCCGCCACCTGCATCCACTAAAGCGGTGGCTCCCTTTTGATGAACCACTCGGGGACGTGCTTTACCCAACGCTCGGCCTTGACGTAAGTGATCACAATACAACGCCAATCGTTGCAATCCGTGTCCCGACAGCCCCTGCGCTTCAGCACTGACTAAAGCGCGTGCCGTGGCCTCGGCCATGGTCTTTGTTGCCCCTGCACGTTTGAGGGCTTGGGTCGCCAAGCGGGTTAAAACCGTCAAACTCGTCATCTTTGCATAGCCTTTCTAGACCGATGAAATTGAATAAAAAAACGATATTACAAACCTTGCCCACCCTCGTATTTTTGCTTCACCTGCTCCGCGGGTAAATACTTTTCCTCTAAGGCCTTAAATTCATTAAATCCAGCAAATTCATGAAACGCTCCCATCGGGTGCGATTTTAATCGTTGCTGAAACTCAATCTCTGCCTGGGCCCCACGCGCTTTTAAATCGACGGCATAATCCCACATACCCATCATGGTGGATCGTAGCCCCGTCAAAGACACATGCATGATGCGATAACCCATGGCTGCAAAATCTTCAAAACTCACCTTGGATTCATGCCACTTAAGGTTCGCCGAATAATTTAAATATAGGGGCATCGTCGGATACTCGCTTAACACGGCTTGTGCAAAGCGTTGGGGCTGGGCGGGTTCTGCCGTTGGAAACTCTGCCCAGATCATATCGGCCCCTGCCTTGGCATACGCTTTAGCTCGACGTATCGCCTCCTCCAAGCCTCCACCAGCGGCAGCAATAGCATCCGTTCTGGCCATGATCATAAAATCTTTATCGCGACGTGCATCGGTGGCTGCACGGATCTTACCGGCTGCCTCCTCCAAAGGAATCACCATTTTGCCAGCCACATGTCCACAACGCTTGGGGGCCACCTGATCTTCAATATGAATACAAGCCACACCGGCGGCCTCAAAATCTTTGACCGTACGAATCACATTCAACGCATTACCATATCCCGTATCCACATCAACAATCACCGGTAACTTTACACTGCTAGCAATATGTCGCGCGTTGTTTAACATCTCGGTTTCGGTAATGAATCCGACATCGGGTAATCCCAAAAGCGTTAAAGAAACGTCATACCCACCCACGTAAACAAAATCAAATCCCGCTTTTTCTACGATCATCGCATGAAGCGGCGTCGTAATCCCCGGGGAAGTTAAAAATGGTTTTCGCTTCAACGCTTCCCTTAAGGCACGTCCTTGACTCATCAAAACTGCTCCTTATTCATTTTGGATTAAATACCTCTACCCCCTCTTCATCCTAGTCAAGCTGGGAGCCGGCTCGCTTCACCACATCGGCCCATTTTTGTATTTCTGCATGAAAAAAAGCGGTGAATTCCACCGGATTACTACCCACGGGCTGGGCTCCCTCAGCCTCAAAACGTTGCCGGGTATCTGGTTGGTGGATAGCCTGAATGATCGCCTGATAAAGTGTTTGAACACTCGAAGCAGGTGTTTTTGCCGGTATAAAAAAACCATTCCATTGTAAAGCAGTGTGCCCGGGCACCCCCGCCTCAATCAAGGTGGGGGTTGCAGGTAAGGCCTCCTGAGGCTCGGGCGCAGCGACCGCCAAAGCACGCAGCTTATGCGCACGCACCTGCGCCTTAGCCACCGGCATCACCACAAAACCACACTGCGCCTCTCCGATCATCAAACCCATCGCCTGAGGGGCCGCCCCCTTGAAAGGCAAATGCGTCATTCTTACTGACGTTTTTAATCGAAACAATTCCATCGCCAATTGCGCCATAGTGCCCGCGCCGGCTGAGGCATAAGTTAGGCTACCCGGCTGCTTTAATCCCAACGCAATCAACTCTCGCACGTTTTTGACGGGAAGACTGGGGTGCACGACCAATACAAATGGATAGGAGGAGACCATCGACAGCGGCAAAAAATCTTTGATCGGATCAAAGCTTAATTTTTTAAACAGCGCCGGCACAATAGCCAATGAAGAATTACCAAACAGTAGCGTATATCCATCCGGTGCGGCCCTGGCCACGAGATCAGCGGCAATATTGCCGCTCGCTCCGGCACGATTATCAATCACCACGGCTTGTCCTAGAAGGGCGGTCATTTTTTGTGCCGTCACGCGGGCAATAGTGTCACTACCGCCTCCCGCCGGAAACGGCAACACGAGGCGAAGACTTCTATTCGGAAAATCCTCAGCCACCGCAACGCTCAACCCTATCATGACCCACACACTAAAAAAGCCGATAGCCCACAAGCCGCCTTTTCGCATCTGACACCCCCCAAAGAAAGAAACCAACGCTTGACCGGTAAACCTCTTGTGAGCGTGCTCCCAGCGGCTATTTTTTAATCAAACTCTCACCCGGTTTAACCCGTGAGAACACAACCGGTTTGGTCACACAATCAAATTGCCCTTCCCGCCAATGCACCGCAGTAAATCGAGAATTCTCCAAATCCCGTACCTGCGGGAAGTCACTTCGATAATGGGCCCCGCGCGAATCTTCCCGTACCATCGCAGCATGACGAATCGACTTAGACACTAAGAGAAGATTTTTTAAATTAATCCAGTCATGCCAAGTCAAATTAAATGCAAGCTGACTGGAGTCCACCCCCGTTGCATCCAACTGAGCTTCCAGATCGTCCAACAAAGCAGCAGCACGAGTCAGACTTTGTGCATCCCTCACGATCCCCACGTCATCCCACATCACGTTATAAAGGGTTTCACGAATCTCGGTTAAAGAGCCCACCGGTTGGTGAAAAGGGGCGGTGCAACCTTCTATCGCTAGCGCCATTGCTTGCTCATCGGGCTCCTGAAAACGACCCTGTGCTTTCACCCAGCCAGGCATCACATCGCCAGCAATGCCTCCAAAGACCGTTGAATTAGCCACCCCGTTGCCTCCCAGTCGATTGGCGCCATGAACCCCACCCGAGTCCTCACCCGCCGCAAATAATCCCGCCAAGCGAGTTTGGCAATCTAACTGAAACTCTACTCCCCCCATCATATAGTGAGCGGTCGGCACCACATCCACCAAGCCCTGAACCAAATCAAAACCACAGTCCGCACAACGCTCAACCATTCCTTTAAACTCACGGCGCACCATTTTCGGATCCAAATGGGCCATCGACATATAAAGCCCACCGCTCGCGCCCACACGCCCTTCGCGCATTTGCTGATACATGCCACGAGAAACAATATCCCGTGTCGCCCGCTCCTCTCGCGGATCATAAAGATGCATGAATCGTTCTTGTTGACCATTGAGCAAATAACCACCGGCGCCCCTTAAGCCCTCTTCAATAATGGTTCCTGTGATCCGGGTATCGGGCCCCGCAATTAATCCCGTGGGATGGAACTGCACCATCTCCATATCCCTTAGCGATAACCCGGCCCGAAGCGCCATCGCCATGCCATCACAGGTTTTATCCCCGGATGGGGTATGGAACTTATACATCGTGGGGCCACCACCGGTGGCGAGCAATACCGCTTTGGCTTGAACAAACACCAATTGCCCGCTGCGAATATCAATCATCAATACACCGGCTAACGCATCCCCGGCCTTATTTTTAATAAATTCAATCGCTCGATGCTCTTCTAATCGCCCAATCCCCCGAGCCCACACCTGTTCGGCCAAACGATTAATGATTTCAATACCCGTTAAATCACCTTTATGTACGGTGCGATCAAAGGTCTGACCCGCAAACGCTTTTTGATGAACACTGCCATCGGGATTTCGATCAAAAAAACAACCCAGCTCGTTTTCCAGTTCATGGATACGCTCAACAGCAACACTGACCAAGGTCCAAGCCAAGTCCTGGTCAGGTAACCATTTGCCCCCCTCAATCGTATCCATAAAGTGTCGTTCAATGGAGTCTTCTTTGGCTAAAGCAACGTTATAGCCGCCTTGAACCATACGGGTGCAACCGGATTTACCCAATAAGCCCTTGACGGCTACGGTGATGGACAATGAAGGGTCTTTTTGGTGCGCATGTAGAGCGGCAAAAAGTCCTGCTCCACCCGAACCCAAAATCAATATGTCGGTCTGACGTCGAAGTATTTTCATTTCACACCCAAAGCGCGTAACACGCTGGCCCTTTTTTCTTGCGCCGCTTCATTCACTTCAGTGTATAAATTGCCGCCATGGGAATCCATCGTCACCAATAAAGGGCCAAACGAGCGGACCCGAAATTTCCATAAAGATTCGGGATTTAAATCATCCAAATCTACCGCCTCGATCTGCTCGATCCATGTGGTCTCGAGAGCCGCCGCACCGCCTACGACTGCCAGATAAACCCCACCCAACACCTTGAACGCCTCTTGTGAGGCTGCAAAAAGACCCCCCTTGCCAATGGTGATACGCACACCGTATTGCTCCATCAATGGCCGAGTAAAGCGCTCCATACGCGCACTGGTGGTGGTGCCGATACAAATGGGTTCATAGCCACTGGGGTGCTCAACACTCACGGCCACTTTTCTCACATTAGGCGCGGTATGTATGACAGCGGCCCCTTGCAGATCAAAATGTGTTTTTCTGCCACGGTCAAATAAATGAATATACGTGGCATCTCGAATCCCAAACAACGTGCCATTCAGACTCACCGTATCATTGACACAGAGCTGTCTGGCTTGCGCCTCGCTAATAGGCATCTGAAAATCGTAATGGGCCATGATTAATATCCGTAGACAAAACCGTCCGGGCTCAACGTTGCGCGAGCGCGTCGTGCCGAATGACACTGCATGTTCACAGCGACCGGATTTAACGTGATGTGGGTAGCAGCCAATTCCACGTGCACGGCAAAGGCGGTCGAGTCTCCCCCCAATCCCTGAGGGCCAACCCCAAGCTGATTCACCACGGCACTTAACTCTTGTTCTAAACGTGCCCCCTCTGAATCACGGCACTTCGTACCTAACGCTCTGGTAGCCGCTACCTTAGATAAATGCATACACAAGTCCGCCGTGCCACCTACCCCCACTCCCACAATAGTTGGCGGGCACGTCTTGCCACCAGCCTCCAACACACAATCAATCACAAAGGTCTTGATTACGTCTACACCCTCAGCGGGCAATGCCATTTTGAGCCAAGAATTAGATTCCGAACCCGAACCCTTGGGTATCATCTCGATACTGAAATGATGGACCGCATCAGAAAAATCCACATGGATCACAGGGATGCCGGGGCCACAAGAAGTGTGTTCGTTTTTTCGTGTGATCGGGTGCACCACAGAAGAACGCAAAGGGTGCTCTCGGGTCGCACGCTCACAGCCCTTGACTATAGCCGCCTTCAAAGCAAAACCATCCCACTGAATACCCTGACCGACCACCACGTTATAAATAGGAATACCGGTGTCCTGGCACAAAAGATTCGTATTATCCTCGGCCACCTGGATGTTTCTGATCATAGTGCCAAGGATCGTTTTGCCGGTGGGGTGGCTCTCAAGGGCATTTAAGCGTTTAAAGCCCTCTTTAATATCAGGAGGTAAAAGTTTCAAGGCTCGGATATAAAGCGTTTTTGCAGCCTCTTCCACCTGTAAATAATCCAGTTCCATACCCTTTACTCCACAATCAGATGACGCGCATGAACAATTTTCCCCCACAGTACCGTTTCCGCTTTGATCGTGTTTGCAAAGTGCTCGGGGGTATCTCCCACTGGCACCATACCGAGCTGCTCATAACGAGAGGCAATCTCACGATTTTGTAGAGCTTTAGCCGTGTCATTATTTATTTTAAGTAACACCGCTTTCGGTACCCCAGTCGGGGCGACAAAACCAAACCACCCCAAGTTTTCAAACCCGGGCAAGGTCTCTGCTACTGCAGGCACCTCCGGCAAAGTAGCAATGCGCTTTAGGCTCGTCACCCCCAGTCCCCGCAGTTTGCCTTGTTGAACCAAATTAATGGCGGCGGCCAAATTAGCCGTTACGAAATTAATCTGCCCCCCTAGCAAATCGGTCAATGCAGGCCCTTCGCCTTTGTAGGGGACATGGGTCGCATCAATGCCTGCTGCTTGCATAAAATTTTCTGCGGCCAGATGCGTTTGTGTGCCAAAACCAGCAGTGCCCATGGATAAACCCTTGGGCTTGGCCTTAGCAAGGGAAATAAACTCTTTAATCGATTTGGCTTGAAAACCCTGAGGCACCACTACAATTTGTGGGCCACTGGCAACCATCGTAATCGGTACAAAATCCTTTTGAGGATCGTAGGTCATCTTGCGATAAATATGCTGATTGGCGGTAACAATGGAACCAGATGTCATAAAAAGCGTGTAACCATCTGGATTGGCCTTGGCTGCTAGATCTGCACCAATATTGCCTCCGGCACCGCCTCGATTATCCACCACAATCGACTGGCCCCACGTTTCCGTCAACTTCTGAGCAATCACGCGTGTGACAATATCATTAGCCCCACCGGCGGCAAAGGCGACGATGATACGCAGCGGATGGCTAGGAAAATGGTCTACCTCCGCAGCCATGGCACTACCCATCAACCCTCCACACATCAAAACGCTCAGACGACAAAACCCCCTAATACCTCTTTTTTTATTTTTCATTCTCTTTGACTCCGCCCTTAAGCTTTTAACATCATCGATTAAGAACCCACCAGTGCATGGGGGACCTTCAAGACACGCTGCAGTCTGGACCATCTACCCTGAAGACTCAATACCGGTAGCCGCTTAAAAAAATTTAAAATACCGATAACAAAAACATTAAACCCATCGCCACACTCACTCCCAACGCTAGCGCTAATAAAGTTTTATGCCACGATCTCCAAGGTAAAAACTCCAACATCAACAAACGCACCCCCCCACTCATATGGGCAGCCAACAATACCACCAACAGCGTTTCGGCGATCTTCACCCAAGGCTGCTCCGTCCAGCGCAAAAAACCTTGTAATTTAATTTCTCCTTGCAAAGCCTGACCCAGTGCCCAGAAATGTAGCGGTAGAAACAAACTTAAGGCGACCCCAGACATACGATGCAAAATAAAAGCCCAATACGCCGGGTGATTACGCGATCGAAAATCGTTCTTCATGCTAAACCCTGCAAAGCAAAAAGAGCACGAAACCCACCCACCACCAAAGCCAATGCAATCGTCCCTAGTAAGCCGTCTATAATGCGACCCTGATAACCCCATTCCGCTACTACCGTTCGCAACCCAATGGGGGCATGTATGGCAATGGCCAACACAAAAAGACTATAAAAAACGGTCCATAGGGAACTTTGATGCAAACGGGAAACGATATGGGCCGCGGTTAACCCCGAGCGCACAGCATAAATAATGGTTGCCAAATGCACCAAAACGCACAGCGCTAGTACGAGGGCACTGAGACGCTGCGCGCCCCATAAAATGACCTGAACTTTGATCGAACGCAATTTACAGCTCACCTTTCAAACTGGCATTGAGCACGGCTCGCTTTAACCCAGCAATGCCCGCCGTAGGCGAAATACCCTTAGGACAACGCTCCGTACAGGTGATATGGGTATGACAGGCCTGACAACCCGCATCGCCAGCCACCGCCTGCAAGCGCTCTTTTTGTGCCACATCACGCACATCATTGACTAACGTCCATGCACGGCTTAAAGCGGCTGGTCCTAGATAATCGGCATTCCAACTCACCACTTCACAACTACTATAACAAACGCCACAGCCAATACATTCGATGGCGGCATCCACGTTTTTGCGCGCCTTTGAGTCGGGTTTGACCTGCGCAAACGCTTCGTGCCGCGTATGCTCCCCCTGGAATTGACCGCGAGCCTTGGCCCATTTGTCAAAAAAAACACTCATGTCCGTGACCAAGTCCTTGATGACGGGCAAATTCCTCAATGGCGCAATTTCCAATAGCCCGTCCTTAGCCACTTTCGAAACATGGGTGCGACAAGTCCAGCGCGAAACCCCATTCACACTCATGGCACAAGAACCACAAACCCCCACCCGACACGCAAATCGATACGACAAGGAGGCGTCGACTCGTCGCTGCACATAGGTGACAACGTCTAAAACCGTCTGGCTCTCCAGACGAGGAACTTTGTAGTCTTGAAACTCACCATTCTCGGCTTCAAGGCCACGCCAAATTCTCACTGTCAATTCACTCATTCGGTCCTCTTATCGAGTCGAAACTAGGCTCATTTTATCGCGCGTGACACACTGGGTGCGCTGTGGCGCTCAATATCCACGTTTACACAAGCGGGTAAACCCGATTCTATCGCGCTCTTCAGGCTCATTTCCAAATCATTGATTTTTGTCACCCGTTGCCCAAAACCACCCAAGGCCACTACCGCTTTCTCATAAGCCGCAATGGGCGACAATTCACACCCAAAAAGCCTGTCGGGGCCATAGTTTCGCTTTTGAATTTGATACTCGGCGTTCCAGCACGCATCGTTGCCTACCACGGCAACAAAGGGTAAATGGTGGCGCACCGCCGTATCAAATTCAGCCAGATGAAAACCCATCGTGCCGTCACCCAAAAGCGCAATCACCGTTGCTTTGGGATGAGCCGCTTTAGCCGCTAATGCGAAGGGGATGGCACTACCGATTGAACCGGCCGGGCCATTAATCAATCGAACCGGGGCTTTAATGACCGACTGCGCCCACTGACCGAACTCTCCCCCATCAGCAATCAACAAGGGGTGCTCTAAGGATTGCATCAGGCTTTGAACCGTGCGAACGACTTGAAGAGGATGTAGACGACCCACGCTGGAAGAGCCTTGGGTAGACCAGTGCGGTGGACGAAAGTTAATCGCCTCATCCACCTCGCTAGACCAGGAGGCCCTTGTCGCGCTTAGCGCGCCACTGACTTTTTCGCATTGGAGGATTAAGCGTTGCAATACGCACGCTGGATCCGCAACTGCGGACAACACCACCCGAGAAGCCCCCAAGGTCTGAATCGACTGTTGCATCACCGCCTCTTCAGGATCGATCACCGCAAATCGACAATCCGCACTCACAGCCGGCACTTGCCCAAAGCGCAGCGTGTAATCGGCACGCTTTCCTAACAACACGACACAATCGGCTTTTGCCAACACCGAACCCCAATCTCCTAAGGCGGGATCCTGAATCCCGCGCGGGCTTTCCATGGCCACGATCGGTATGCCGATTGCCTGAAAAAGAGCAAAGCGAAGCGCCTCACCACGATGAGAAGCGAAAGCTGGACCCGTCACGATCAAAGGACGTTTAGCGCGCTGCAAAAGATCCCACAGTAAGGGTCCTAAGGACTCTTCCCAGAGCTGGGGTTGCGCAATGAATGCGTCCGCTTTGGGTTCGTCGGTGGGCTCAAAGGTAACCCGCGCCTCTAACACATCTTGGGGCAAACTTAAGTGTACGGGGCCTGGACGACCAGACGAGGCCAATCGAAAGGCGCGCGCCAGTTCCCACCCCAAAGACTCTGAAGAGGAAGCGCTCCAAGAGGCTTTGGTCACAGGGGCAGCTAAATCGGCTTGCGCCATTTCCTGAAAGGCACCACGACCCCACTCTTTTATAGGCGCTTGGCCCGACAACATCACCAGAGGGGAGTCTGCAGCCAAGGCGGTATATAAGGCTCCGATGCCATTCGCATGACCTGGCCCTCCGGTCAACAACGCCACTCCGGGTCGGCCCGTTAAACGCCCCCACGCATCAGCCATGTGAACCGCTGCGGCCTCATGGCGCACGTGAATGAGTTGGATACCAGAGTCGATCAGAGCATCATAAACCGGCATGATGTGATTACCGGAAAGAGAAAATACTCTCTCCACCCCAGCAAGGCAAAGCGCTTTGACGAGTCGTTCAGCCCCTAGCAGCGTTTCGGTCGACACAGCCCGACAGGGAAAAATTAAGCGCTTTCGTAAAGCCGGGTCATCACAAACTCATTGTGACCCAGTGCTTCGGCTGCGGTGAGTCGACCATTACAGGTGCGAATCAACACCTCCAGCAACTCATCCCCAGATTGATCAAGATTTTTTTCTCTTTGCAATAAACCTGAACAATCGTAATCCACATGCTCGGACATTGTGCGTACTGTACGGGGATTAGCACAAAGCTTAATCACCGGAATGATGGGGTTACCAATCACATTGCCTTGACCTGTGGGGAATAAATGTATGGCGTAGCCCGAAGCGGCACACAAAGTCACCATTTCAGCAGCTGCTGAGGAAGAGTCCATAAACCATAAGCCCGGGTGCGTCGGAATTTCTGCCTTGTCCAGCACGCCAATGACCTTACACTTTTTACCGATTTTTTGAATATTACCTAGGGCTTTTTCTTCAATAGTCGTCAATCCACCGGCAATGTTACCCTTGGTTGGCTGGGAATCAGAAAGATCGCTCGTCTTGTGGCGTTCGATCACGGCTTGATAACGGTCAAACATTTTCATGAACTGCTCGCGCACTTGTGGCGTGGCACAGCGCTCAGCGACAATGTGCTCCCCGCCCGTGATTTCTGTTGTCTCCCCAAAACACATGGTCACGCCCAGAGGGTCTAATTTATCGAAGGCATTACCCACGGTCGGGTTCGCGCCACAACCTGAGGTCGTATCCGATTCACCGCACTTAGTCGACACCCAGAGATCACTAATGGGACATTGTTCACGCTGCAACTCAGAGGCCCATTGAACGTATTGCTTGGCCACTTGTGAGGCGCGCAGGATCGTACTGTGGTCCCCATGCAATTCAATACCAAATCCAGTAACAGGCTTACCCGTCTTTGCTATGGCCTCAACAATTCGATTTGTCCAACTCTCTTCAATGCCGATCACTACCACAGCCGCCACATTCGGATTGCATCCAGCGCCAATCAGTGTACGAAAATGTAAATCCAAGTCTGCGCCAAACTGCAAACGACCATAAGGATGGGCTATCGACACCGTGCCTTTGATGTTGTGGGCCACCGCCTCACAGGCGGCATTGGATAAATCATCTAAAGGCAAAATAATGACGTGATTTCTGACCCCGACACGGCCATTTTCGCGGCGATAACCCCAAAAAGTGGTTTTGTTGTTTATCATGATTTTATTCTCTCTGTTGATGGATGTCGTGACAAGAGTTCAGTGTTACCAACGTTTGGTCTTAATATTATGGGTGTGCGCGTGCTCACCAACCTTGATTTCTGAGACAGCTTTACCAATATCGAAACCATACTTGATAACGGTTTGACCATTTTTAATGGATTGGGTCGCAACCTTGTGGCCAATGGGAATATCGTTTAACGCTTTGACAATAATGGTGGAGTCATCCTCCATCACCCAACCGGTCAACTCCTGACCCGCCTTAATGCCTTCGACGACTGCCACACCCACCGTGTCTTTTTTATCATGAACCAAAATGTGTATCATCGTTGCTCCTGAAGACTAGATTAATGCTTGAGAATGATTAAGAACGCTATCGTAACTCACTTATAAAAAAAGGTGGCGGTCGCCACCTTTTTTGCCATCGGCTTATTCGAATTTCATTGTTCTATTGTTCTTTAGTTCAAACTCTGAATTCGCCAAGCCGTAAAAAAACTCGCCTCTAGGCAGTCGTTTCTACTGCAACCGCTTCCACAGGCGCTTGAACCGCACTAGCGGCAACCCCACGTACCGCGAGTTTTTCTTTAATACGCGCAGCCTTACCGGTGAGTTTACGTAGGTAATACAGTTTTGAACGACTCACATCACCCCGTCGCTTCACCTCAATACTCGCAATCAAAGGGGAGTAGGTCTGAAAAGTACGCTCCACCCCTTCGCCAGAAGAAATCTTACGCACAATAAAATTGGAATTCAAACCCCGATTCCGTCGAGAAATAACCACCCCTTCATAGGCTTGCAAACGCTTACGCTCGCCTTCGACCACTTTCACGCTCACCACCACCGTGTCACCGGCAGAAAATTCCGGTATTTTTTTATCCAAACGGGCGATTTCTTCTTTTTCCAACTCTTGTATCAAATTCATTTTCCAGCTCCTTGTGCTTCCATCCGATATTGTTCGAGAAGTTGACGCTCTTCTGCGCTCACCTCACGAGACTTAAACAAATCCTCACGACGCTGTTGGGTTCTGCCCAACGACTGCATTAAACGCCACCGCATAATGTCTGCATGATTTCCAGACATTAGCACGTTGGGCACTGCCCTACCATCAAACACTTCGGGTCTGGTGTAATGTGGACAATCCAGTAACCCGTTAACAAAAGAATCTTGCTGCGCTGACTGCTCATCACCTAAAACCCCAGGCAACTGTCGAATCACACTGTCCATCACCACCATCACCGCTAATTCACCACCCGACAAGACGTAATCTCCGATGGAGATTTCCTCATCAACATAACCTTCAATTACCCGTTCATCAACGCCTTCGTAGCGGCCCGCTAAAAATACTAGCCCCTCTTCCTGCGATAAACTCATCACCTTTTGATGGGTCAACAAAGGCCCCTGAGGCGATACATAAATCACTTTCGGCTTTCTGACACCCGCACTTCTTTGCCGCTGCTGGGCCGCTAATAAGGCCTGCTTTAGCGGCTCAACCATCATCACCATCCCAGGCCCGCCCCCGTAAGGACGATCATCGATGGTCCGATGAGCATTGGCCGCAAAATCTCTAGGGTTCCAAGGTAAAAACTGGTAGACCCGATTATCACATGCCCTTCCCGTAATACCTGACTGCGTGACCGCATCAAACATCTTCGGAAAAAGCGTTACCACATCAATTTGCAACATCAGTAGTCTACACCCCAGTCTACTTCAATCAAACCTGCTGCAATGTCCACACGTTTGATGACATCGGCTATAAACGGGATCAACCGCTCACAATCCTCACCCTGCGCACTGGTTTGCACGACCTGTTGCACCACCATGACATCATTGGCGCCAGTCTCCATTAACGAACTGACGACGCCTAAATCAAATCCCTGCAAATTCCTCACCTTCAAACCCACCAAATCTACCCAGTAATACTCTCCCTTGGCGGGCTTAGGAAAGGCTTGTCTATCAACAGCAACCCAACGACCTTTGAAGCCCTCTGCCTCATCACGATCTTCACATCCCATCAACTTTGCCACCACATCACGGCCTTGGGCCTGCGTTTGCGTCACATCAAAAGCCTGCCAGCCCGTCGGCGTAGACAACCACCACTGACGATACCCCGCCAGTCCGGTCGGCTTATCACTTAGCGGCTGAACTCTCACCCAACCCTTGATTCCAAATGGGGCAATCACTCGCCCCATTTCCACCAAACGATCAGGCTGCAGCTGGGACGGCGGCGGCTTTAGGCTCTGCAAACTGCTTAACCAAACGCTGCACGGTATTGGAAGGTTGTGCACCCACCGATTTCCAGTGCGCCAAGCGCTCCCGGTTCAGACGAAAAGTTTCGTGACCTTCGGGAGCCTTGGGATCATAAAACCCCACACGCTCGATAAAACGGCCATCACGCGGATTGCGCGCATCAGCCACAACGATATTAAAAAATGGGCGCTTTTTGGCGCCGCCCCGCGCTAAACGAATCACTACCATGAGAGTCCTTGAGCCCGCACAATGCGGGTAAAATCGAAAGCCGGTGATTTTACGACACTTTTTGCTAAAGTGGCAAGATAATCGCAAGCTGACCAGTAAACTCGGATTTTACGCCTTTTAGCCCTTCTAGGGCATTTAACTTTCTGTTTTTATTCTATTTATTCGCAAAAATAGCCTCTCAATCAGACTTTCTAAACGACTAAGCCCCCCTATGACCCCCTCCCCTCAACCTGAAAATCTAGCCCTCCAAATACAAAAAGCCCTTGAAAAACGGTTTGGACAATCCTGGGATTTGCCTCCTAATTTAGGCAACGGCCAAACAGAACTGTGTCGCATGCTAGAACACAGCTCTCACCGGCGGTGGGCCTCAAAGGAGATTGACCCCGCCTTGTTAACACTGCTAATGGCCTGCGCCCTCGCAGCCCCCTCGAAGTCGGATTTACAACAAGCCGACATTATCCACGTTCAAGATCGTAGCAAAATCAAAGCTATTGCCGACCATATTCCCGATATGCCTTGGATTAATCAAGCCCCTATATTTCTCGTTTTCTGTGGGAATAACCGTCGAATTCGCCAGATCGGGCAATGGCGTGGGAAGCCCTTTGTCAATGATCACCTAGACCACTTTATGAATGCAGCCGTCGATGCCGGTATTGTATTGAATCAATTTATACGGGCTGCAGAAGCCGTAGGACTAGGCACCGTGCCTATTAGCGCCGTGCGCAATCATCCGGAGCAAACCAGCCAAATACTGAAACTGCCTGAGGCGGTTTTCCCGCTGGCGGGTCTTTGCGTGGGATACCCGGAGTCTAAAGGACACATCAGTGCACGCCTGCCACTTTCAGTGACCTTACATACCGATGAATACCAAGAGCGCCATTTAAAAGAAAACATTGACGCCTACGATCAACGCCGTCACCAACAGCATCCCTTGCGCCGACAACGCCATGCCGAGCACTTTGAGGACGCCACTTTTAATGGTTGGTCGGAGGATAAGGCACGCCACTACGGTTTACCTGAACGGGAACAGTTTGGCGCGTTTATTCGTGCCCAAGGGTTTAGTCTAAAGTAGTTACAAACCCCATTGTTCAATCGCAAGAAGTCATCACGCCCACCCAAACTTAGGGCATGCCGGGGATGCGGCCTTTAAAACTTCTCATCAATTTCTGCAGCCCCCCTTTGGCCATCATTTTCATCATCTTTTGGGTCTGTTCAAATTGGCTGAGTAGGCGATTGACTTCCTGCACACTCACCCCAGCTCCCGCAGCAATGCGACGTTTACGAGAGGCCTTCAAAAGATCTGGGTAAGCGCGCTCTTTGAGCGTCATGGAATTGATAATGCCTTCAATACGGCGCATGGACCGATCATCCACCTGAGGGGCATTTTGCGCCGCTTTAGCCAATTGACCGGGCAATTTATCCATTAGTGCAGAAACCCCGCCCATTTTTTTCATCTGAACGATCTGCTGCTTAAAATCCTCCAGATCAAAACCCTTACCGGATTTGAATTTCTTGGCTAGTTTTTCAGCCTCCGCGACGTTGACATTTTTCTGTACGTCTTCGATCAGGGATAACACATCTCCCATCCCCAAAATCCGTGAGGCCATACGGTCTGGATGAAAAGGCTCTAGTCCCGTCAACTTTTCACCAACGCCAACGAACTTAATCGGTTTCCCAGTCACCTGACGTACCGATAAGGCCACTCCCCCGCGGGCATCCCCGTCTAGCTTTGTCACCACCACGCCCGTCAGCGGCAGCGCCTCAGCAAACGCCTTAGCAACATTGACCGCGTCCTGCCCTTGCATGGCATCGACCACAAACAAAGTCTCAATGGGATTGAGCGCTACATGTAAGGCTTGAATCTCTTCCATCATCGCTTTGTCGATAGCCAATCGACCGGCGGTATCAACAATCAAGACATCAAAGAAATGACGACGGGCGAAATCCACGGCGGCATGTGCGATATCAACCGGTTTTTGTTCAAGTGTTGAAGGGAAAAAATCGACTTCCGCTTGTTGCGCTACCATTTTTAACTGTTCAATGGCGGCCGGTCGATAAATGTCACAACTGACAACCAACACTTTTTTCTTGCGGTTTTCTTTTAGCCACTTGGCTAACTTACCACTAGAGGTGGTTTTGCCTGAACCTTGCAAACCAGCCATTAAAATCACAGCCGGGGGGGTGGTGGCAAAATTCAGTTCGTCGTTTTTTTCTCCCATCAGGCTGACTAATTCCCGATGCACTACTCCCACCACAGCTTGGCCTGGGGTAAGACTACCAATGACCTCTTGGCCTAAAGCCTTTTCTCTGACACGTGCCACAAAATCGCGCACCACCGGCAGGGCAACATCGGCTTCCAACAAGGCCATACGCACTTCGCGCATCGCCTCGGTAATATTAGCTTCGCTTAAACGGGCCTGTCCGCGAAGGTTTTTTAAAACCTGGGACAAACGATTCGTTAAATTGTCGAACATAGGTAGAAAATTCCCGGTTGGTGTAGACTCAAATAATGAACAGTATTCTACCGCATCTGCTGAGTGCAGCCATTTACGCTGTGCTTGGCATTTATTTCTGGAAACGTTATTGGGTTGAGCTCGCCGCAGAGCCCGCCTCAACGTCCGGACATGTCATAGAACATGTGGCACTGCTCATTCCCTTTAGCCTTCACTCCGTCGTTCTCTTCAATGCCCTCGGTACCGATGGGGCTTTACACTTGGGGGTAGGCGAAGCCATCTCGCTGATTATTTGGTTAACCGTCTTCATCTATGGGCTGGGTAGCCTTTATTACCGCCTCGAAGGGCTCCAAGCGTTGGTCATGCCGGCCGCTGGCGTTGCAGTACTTTTACCCTTATGGCTTCCTGCCGCCCATGGGTTAGCCAATACGCAGACCCCTATCTTTAAAGCTCACTTGATTATTGCCATGCTCGCCTACAGTCTTTTTACGATCGCCTCCCTACACGTGGTATTAATGGCATTGATCGAGCGTCGCCTACACAACGGAACACTGCCCCTGGCTTTATCACGTATGCCGCCACTGCTGACGCTCGAAAAGCTCTTGTTTCGTATCATTGGCGCGGGATTTATCCTATTAAGCCTGACTATTTTCAGTGGTATCGTATTTTCAGAAGAATTGTTCGGTAAAGCCGCACAATTTAATCACAAAACAATTTTTGGATTTTTATCGTGGCTTATTTTTGCAGCACTCTTGGCAGGACGCAAACGCTACGGTTGGCGCGGTCGCACAGCGGTACGATGGACACTCATGGGCTTTAGCACCTTAGTGCTCGCCTATATCGGCAGTAAGTTTGTTCTTGAAGTATTGCTTCATCGCTAAAAAATGTAGGGGGCTCGCTCTATTGCATTGCCCCCCAATGCTGCCATAAAACCTTCTTCCATCTTTTGAAACTCATTCACTACTGTTACTTACTGTTCATTGGCGCTGCTTGGGGCTCGTCTTTTTTATTTATGAAAATTGCCGTGCTGAGCTTCGGTCCCAGTTGGATGGTAGGTCTGCGCGTCGCACTGGCCGCTCTGAGCCTGACCGCCTTTTGCCTCTTCACACGCCAATCACTCCCCTTATACCGTCATCGATGGCCTGCGATTTTAATGGGGCTCTTTTACGTACTGATCCCCTTGCTGATGTGGGCCTATGCCGCGCAAACCCTCAAAGCTTCACTTTTGGCGATCATCAATGCAACAGCCCCTTTATTTGGGGCTCTCATTGCCGCGGTTTGGTTAAAGCAGCCGTTAGGCAGGAAACGTTTTGCAGGACTGGTCCTAGGGTTTTTAGGGGTCGCCGTTCTGGTGTGGGATGGGGGTTGGGACCCGTCCGCGGCATCCATTTGGCCTCTGGCTGGCGCCTTGTTGGCCAGCATACTCTACGGGGCCATGGCCCATTACACACAACAGATGAAAAACACTCCCCCAATGATTACCGCTTTAGGCGGATTGTGGGTGGCAACGATTATCATGTTGCCCTTTTTATGGGCTCACCCCTTAACCGCTTCCCCCAGCCTAACCGCTTGGGGCTGCGTGATTTGTCTGGGCTGTGTGTGTACGGCCTTGGCCTATGTGCTTTACTTTAAGCTCATTGATCAAATCGGTGCCGCATCGGCGCTCACCGTCACTTATTTGATTCCCTTGTTTGGTACTCTTTGGGGGGTCATTTTTCTAGAAGAAACGATGGGCTATGCCTCTTTGACCGGCGCCGCCATGATCTTATTAGGCATTCGCTGGGTTAGTTCTCTTCCTCCGAGATCCCAAAACACAATTGATTAGGACAATCCGCCCACTTCGGTTACCCTCAGGGTGCCTTTTAAGGGATTAAGGCCTAAACGTTCTTAAATCCCGATTTTCAAGGCCCTAGACCTCCTCTACGTATTTCTTTTCTGCCTCTTTATTTTAACGGCGCTTTTCATTGTAAAAGGTGCGCTGTTACGAGGTGCCTACGCTTATTTTCACCCTAGCTAACACAACGGCCCTTTCGGCTTTCTGGAGTTCTCATGATTTCCCCTACCTCAGTCAACAAAGTATTCACCGATCTAACCTGTTGGAAATGTGAAGAAGAAAGCCTCATTGCAGCCCCTGCTACCCAAGCCGCTCGGGGTTCCCTTGGCGAATTAGTACAATCTACAGCCGTTCAACACTCCGTCTGCCAAAAGTGTGGCGCATTATCGGTCAATCCGCTCCAATCACGCGCCAACAAAATGTTAGGGCGAAAGCAGCGCAAAGAAGCCATCCGAGAAGCCAATCGTTCCAGCAATTAATACCAGCTGAATAACGCCAACAAGGCTTGCCCCCCCTAGCGCCACAAATTAAACGTTGGCCCTCATAGGTCTTAGACGGCTAGCCCCCAAAAGTCTCACGCTCTAGGGTTAGGGGCCATTAGTCATGCGCCAGAAGGGCGCTTAGTTAAAAGTAGCCCTTCACCATGGCGCTGACCCAGCTGGGCTGTCTGACTTCGCCCACGCTATCAAACTCAGGGATGAACGGTTTTATATCAAACACCGGGCTACCGTCCATGGCATCTAAACCCGTAACCACTAAACGATTCGCGTCAATCTTCACCAACCGAACCGGCGTCACCCCAATGGGGTTAGGCCGAAACTTGGTTCGCTGCGCAAAAACCCCCACAGCATCCAAATGCTCCATCCCCCGAGGACGGCGCAATAACTGCGTCTCACGATCAAAGGCTGGGATACGGTGCAAATGAAAAACCACCACTAGGTGAGAAAATTCAGCCAACCTAGCCAATCCTGATACCCATTCAGGGCCAAGCTCGATCACCGACTCTACGGTTGCCCAATTTCCTGTGGACATTTTTTCAATACCATTTCTAACCACTCCGATTGGTTCAAAGCTCACCATGATTGATATTCATTTCCAATTATTTTGAAATTTCACGAATCTTTTCGCGCCGCTTTAACCACCATGCATATTCTGTCGGCAACAAATCCAGATACGCGTCCACCCCCAAATGCCGTGCCGCATGTACGGGCCAATTAGGGTTATACATAAACTCTCGGGCCATTGCGATTAAATCCGCCTGACCTTGCTGGAGAATCGATTCGGCGTGCTCGGGCTCCGTAATTAAGCCCACCGCACAGGTGGTGATCCCCGTATCTTGTTTAACCCGTTGGGCATAGGGCACCTGGAAACCGGCTTGCCGAGGCACAATAGCATAATTTAAAGGTCCGTTAATGCCACCCGAAGAGCAAGACACGGCATCGACTCCTCGGCTTTTGAGTTCCCGCACTAAGCTCACCGTATCTTCCAAGCTCCAAATGCCACCGTCACCGTCCACGGCTGAGACACGAAACCACAGAGGCAAATGTCGCGGCCACACGCTTCGCACAGCTTCTGTTAATTCCAGAGCAAAACGCATACGGCCCTTTAAATCTCCGCCATAACCATCCTTTCTAAGATTCACTAAAGGTGATAAAAATTGATGGATCAAGTACCCATGGGCCCCATGAATTTCGAGCATCTGAAACCCCGCGTCTAGGCTTCTTTGTGCCGCTTCCTTCCATGACTCAATGACTTGCTTTATTTCATCTACACTCAGCTCATGCGGTACCCCGGCATCATCCCGAGGCGCAATAGGACTGGAGGAAATCCCCTGCCATGGGGGCTGCCCCTTTTGGGCATCCTCTTCTGTTAAAGGCTTAAAATTAGTCCATGGAGGCCCACACGCCGCCTTTCTTCCTGAATGCCCAATCTGTATAGCGGGAATACTGTTGTGTTGAATTAAAAATTCCGTAATTCGGCGATACTGTGGGACATGCGCATCACTATAAATGCCAGCACAGCCGTAGGTCTTTCGGGCTCGTATTTCAACCGCCGTTTCTTCACAAAAAATGATCGCAGCCCCTCCGAGAGCAAATTTACCCAAATGGACCAAATGCCAATCGGTGGGCCCCCCTTCCAAGGAAGAGTATTGGCACATCGGCGAAACAACAATACGGTTACGCGCGGTCAAGCCTGCCATCGCAAGCGGGGTAAATAACAAGGGTTGGGGCATTATTTTGTCAGCTCCATCACCGCACGGCGAATACGCACGCAGGCTTGTTCTAAGTTTTTCAGTTCAGTGGCAATCGACATGCGAAAATAAGGTGACATCCCATAGGCAGCCCCATTGACCACTGCGACACCATGATTCATTAAATGTAGCACAACCGCTTGTTCACTATCGATCACTACGCCTTGTTTCGTTTTAAGTCCCAAAAGATCAGCGCAACGAACAAAAAGATAAAAAGCCCCTTCAGGATGATTGGGCTGTAAGCCTGGAATCGTTTGAAACCATTCAAGCACTCGGTCTCGGCGCTCTTCAAAAGCTTTTGCTCTTTGAGGGATAAAGTCTTGCGGGCCCCTCAAGGCCGCAACGGCTCCCCACTGGCTAATCGAACTAACTCCCGCGGTGCTTTGTGATTGTAATTTAATAATATTTCTAATCAACTGCATGGGCCCGCCCGCATAGCCCAAACGAAATCCCGTCATGGCATAGGCTTTAGAGACTCCATTCACCGTGAGCGTACGCTCATAAAGCGCGGGCTCCACCTGGGCTATGGTATAAAAGGGCAAGCGATCAAAACGCAAATGTTCGTAAATATCATCTGTTAATACCCACACGTGAGGGTGGCGTAGTAACACATCCGCCAAAGCTCGTAATTCTTCTCGTGAATACACGGCCCCCGTTGGATTATTGGGTGAATTCAATAACAGCCATTTGGTCCGATCAGTAATCGCTGCTTCCAATTGTTGGGCCGTCAATTTAAACCCACTGTGTTCCGTACACAGCACTTCTTTGGGCACTCCCTCACACACCAACACCATATCAAGATAGGAAATCCAATAGGGGGCTGGGATAATGACTTCGTCGCCGGCATCGATGGTCGACATAATGGCATTAAAGATGATCTGCTTGCTGCCTGTGCCGATCATGATTTGATCTAGGCCATAGTCTAAATCATTTTCTTTTTTAAATTTCTCTCTGACCGCCTCTTTTAACGGGGCAATGCCATCGACAGGAGGGTATTTCGTCTCGTTGCGCTCGAGTGCATCGGCTACCGCCTGTTTGACATGGTCAGGCGTATTAAAATCCGGTTGCCCAATAGTCAAAGCGATAATGTCGTGGCCTGCTTGACGCAATTCGCGCGCTTTTTGTGTTGCCGCCGTACTCGGCGATAATTTAATGCGTCCCAGCCGGGTAGAAAAAAAAGCCATCAATGTTCCTCAGGGGTTAATCGGGGGTTGGTATTTTTTTAAGCTTCCACACACATCCAATCTGAATCATCACTGTAGCGCGCTTACCCCGTAGACTCAAGTCTGACAAAAAATAGGCGAGGGCCCTGGCGTTGGCACGACCGTACGGGTCACGACGCTAACCTCCCTATACCCTTAAGCCCATGAGCACAACCTCTAAGACCAACGACTGCCTAGCCCAGCCACAGGAATCCCGCACTCTAAAATATCGCTATAATAGATTCTTCATCCATCAGGCATTTACCAAAAAATAAAAGCCTCGTGTTGTTGAAATGATTCATCAAAGAGGTGGGTCACATCGACATTTCAAGATCCCCTCAATTTTATGGAGCCCGCCAATGATTCGTAAGCTAAGAACCGAACGCGATAATCAGCAATGGATGCTGGATCTTGCTCTTAATATGCGAGGCAGAGTGCAAAATTTTGAGCGCGACGACCTCGAGGTGCCCACTGGGAAAAGAGCGCGTAATTACCGCATGCTTCCTAAAGTGTGGCGCGAAGCGGCTGAACGTCATGAAGCCTTAGCCCGAAGGGCTGAAACACGGGGAGCTCATGCGACTGCCGTATCTCACTATGATCACGCGATCGAAGGCTATCGGATGGCACAACATCCTATTTTTTTCGATAATCACCCCGTTAAAAAACAACTCTATAAAAAAATGTCTGAGATGGTCGATCGGCGCAGCAAATTAGCCGAGTATCCTATTGAACGGGTAGAAGTACCCTTTGATAATGGCACGACCATTTCCTGCCTATTGCACCTTTTACCCGATCGTCGTAAAGCGCCTTGCGTTATTTATGTTCCTGGCATGGATCAGAGCAAAGAAGTTTTTCCAAAAGCCAGCCACAATATTGCGCTTTCCCGTGGATTTCACGTCATTGCCATTGATGGTCCTGGGCAAGGGAACTCCAATATGCAAAAAATTCGCTCAGTCGGTCTTAATTATGAACGTGCCGGTGCTGCGGTGATTAGTTATTTAGAAACTCGTAAAGAAATTGACAAGAATAAAATCGCCATCTACGGCATCAGTATGGGCAGTTATTGGTGCCTGCGCCTGTCCAGCTACGACCACCGGGCCGCTGCGGTAGTGAGTTCCGTGGCCTGCTTTAATCCTAATAACACCATCTTTACCCAATCCTCACCACGCTTTAAACAAATGTTTATGTATATGTCTGGTTACGATGATGAGGCAAAATTTGATGAAGAAGTCGCCAAGCCTATGACGGTGCGTGGCTATTTAGGAAAAATTACTTGTCCGACCCTATTGGTGACGGGTGAGTTTGACCCGCTATGCCCCTTAGAAGATGCCGTGGAAGCCTTTGACGATCTCAAAGTACCCAAAGAAATGTGGGTCATTGAAAACCAATACCATCCACTTTGGGGACTTCCCAATCTGGGGGGGCTGGACTGCCATGAATATGTCCTTGATTGGCTTCAGGCGCTTTTTAGCAAAAAATTAAAGCCCAAAAAATCAGGCCGCATTGCCTATGTCAAAGAAAATGGCGATGGGCCTTGGGGGGCTTGTGAATGGGATCCGCCCATTAAACGCGGTCAAGCCTATTTCTAATATTGATGAAAAATCGAGTTCACAAGAGTCCTACCTCACGGCCACGTAAACTAAAATGATTTCTGAGGACCAAAGGCCCCCACACTAGGCCCTTTGGATTTATTGATATTCCAGCTAATGCCCTTTGCGATTCATCTCAACCTTCCCCTGCCACCGCTTATTGACCCAGTGTCGCTGCAAACTCAAGTATCCACTGATTAAAACGCTTGGGCTCATCGATAAATAGGGCATGCCCCGAATTTGCAAAAAGCTCTATTTGGGTACCCGGTCTATTGATCTGTAAATTTTTCGCTTGTTCGATAAATTCTGGTGTCACAACGTAACCTAGGGGTTTACCAACGGCATGGGCAATCTTTTTCCAATGTTCTCGCGCAATACCCGAAGACAATAAAGCAATACTATGGTCTAGACTCATCCGCTTGATTTCTGATAGCAGTGTCTGTACTTCGGAGAGTGGCCAGGCTTTAACAACCATCGAGCGCACAAACGCCTCTAGCGTTGAATCACGATTTTCACGCAGCTGTTTTAAAAATTCTCCTCCAGGCGCAGGAACCGGTAATTCACCGACCGAGCTGTCCACTAAAACCAAACCCGCCAAGTGTGCCTCGCCATAGCGATGGACATACTCCAGCACCTCCAATGCACCCAGAGACCACCCCACCAATAACACTCGCGACAAGGGCTCGATGAGTTCATGTAAATCTTGACTACGACGTTCGAAATGATAGCCCTGCACTGGCACCTGTGACTCGCCTTGGCCACGAGGGTCAAACGCAAGGATTCGAAACGCATCCGCCAACCCTTCTACCTGCGCACTCCATAAGCGCGCTGGCATACACCACCCCGGCACTAACACCAACGTCAAACCCGTCGTTCCGGGCTTTTGGGTGTCGAGCAAGGACAAGCTAACACCATCACTGGTCAGGATTTGACGACGCAAAGGCTGAGGTCGTTGACTCATGGGGTGGGCCAGTTAGTGTCAAAAAGTCTCATACACCATCGCCTAGGCAATTCAAAGGGCATAACGAGCCCTTTTGCATTCAGTGGCTATGCGTGCGGTTAGCCAATAACAAACCCGATTCTTGGCCACGCCAATGGTAGCCAAACGGAAAGGGCAAAGTGTCGATACCTTTAGCTTCATGGTAAGCACGGTCAAGTTGAGGCTGATAGCCCCACTCCATTGGGCTAATGGGTTTATGATACTTGCCGTACAATTTAATATTCCAATTTGCAGACTTCAAAAACCGATAGGGAATACCGGTATCGTCCTCTACCAACTGATCAACATCGGCCAGCATCATCTCCCGTGTTTTTGAAAACTGATTATCATGTAGCAAATAAGAGGCCGATTTGATCAAGCCCGATGCGGGTTGATGGTTGCCGATAAATCGCAAAAAATCTGGGTAATATCGGAGCGCTTTATCCGTGGCATCCAATGAAAAGTAGCTCAATTCATGGGATTTATTGGCAGCGTTTAAAAAAGTAACTTTCATTCCACGCAACAGTTTGGGCGGCCGTTTAGCACGAGGCTCTTCATAGGAGCGACTCAGTTCAGGGAATAAATCGATGGGTTCGATTTTTGCAATACGCAACCCCTCCAAAGCCATCATTGTCACAATAATGGGTACGCTCCCCTTTAAATAAGGCGTGGTTAGCTGCTTGCCCATGTAGGAAGTGATGAAGTAATTTCTCTGGAAAATCTCAGTAAAAGCGTTACGTACGTCTTTTAACAACGCGTCAAACTCCATCGCATTCATCTTGTGCAGATCCGGGAGTACCCCAGGATTTTCAAGGCTAAAAAATAAGTATTGGCTATGCTCGGGAAATAATGACCATGCATTAATAAAGTCAGGGCCACTAAAAGGGTAAATAAGCGATCGGTTCGATACGTCTTTAATCTTCACCTCTTGGTCCCGCCACTTTTCTATGGCGTCCAAACGCATTTTCACCGGCTTCCATTGGGACTGCATCGCCTCTTTATGTTTCTTCCACTCTTCCGATGCCACCCAAGCATCAATCACCGGATCCCCCGCTACAGGGACCACCCCTGCCATGATCTGAGCCACTGCCGTGGCGCGCTGATCCACATTGATGACAGAAGAGGGCGATTTAACCGCGCTCAAAGAGGGGGATTGTGCTTGCGCGCAGTAAATGGGCGATAGGATCAGCCCGATGACAGAAAAAAATAGTAAGCCATAGCGCATCAAAAAAACGTGGCCAGCCGTCATTAAACGATCAACCACAGTAGCATGTAGAACAAAACTTAGAGACCGAATCTTCATCATGTCAGAAAAAATATTAAAAAATACACAACCCCAACCGAGGGGCAAAGGGTCATGACTATAGCAGAAGGCTAGAAACTTTGGCTCATCTTACGGGGATAATTCCTGATTTTTTAATGCCCCTTGGTGGAAAAAGCCACACCTGAGTGAGTTTCTTGGTTCCTTGCAAAACCTTCCTACCGATTGGATAGCCTGTGTCAATCCTAGGCCCCCTTTACTCTGGTTTCAATCCCGCGGTCGCAATGACCCGCCCCATGGATTCGTAGCCTCGAAGCATGATTTTTCCAAAAGCTTCGGGGGTACCCGCCTCCATCTCTGCCCCTAAAGCGGCCATATGTTTGACCGTCTGCTCATTCGAAACCAACTTCACCACTTCGGCATTTAATTTAACCACATATCCTTTGGGGGTATTCGCCGGAGCCACCAATCCGATCCAATTAGGCATTTCATAACCAGGTAATGCCGCTTCGGAAATCGTTGGTAATTGAGGCATTGCCCGAGATCGAGACATCGTGGTAACGGCTAATGCCCGTAAGCGTCCTTGATTAACATAAGGCATCGTTGAATTGACTGTGGAAAACGTCACCTGTACTTGCCCACTGATCAAATCTAAAAATGCAGCCCCGGCCCCCTTATAGGGCACATGCACTAGATCGACCTTGGCCATCGTTTTAAAAAGTTCACCCGCCAGATGTAACGTGGTTCCTGTGCCTGAAGAAGAAAATAAAAGCTGCCCTGGTCGAGATTGAGCCAATGCGATAAATTCTTTCACATTTTTAACCGGCAAACTCGGGTGCACTGCTAATACATTAGGCACCCAGGCAGCCAGCGCAATCGGCACGAAATCTTTCAGCGCATCAAAACCGGGGGATTTAAATAAATGCGGGCCCATGTTATGAGTACTGGCCGTAGCCATCAAAAAGGTGTAACCATCGGCGGGGGCTTTCGCCACAAATTGCGCAGCATTCATACCCGAGGCACCAGGTCGATTTTCAACCACCGTGGGATAGGGCCATACCTCGGTGAATCGCTGAGCAATGGCTCGTGCCATGGTGTCAGTGGACGCGCCAGGGGCAAAAGGAACGATGATTCGGATAGGGCGATTAGGATAGTCTTGTGCTACTGCAAGGCAGGTAAGGCACGTAAGGCACACACACAAAAGAACATAAGCTCTTGCACACCAATGTAATACATTCATCAATTTTTTCCTTGTTAACCCTAACGCTAGAGCCTCAGCGTGGTGGGCGAGTCAGCTTCAAGAATCAGGGCCTAGGGTTCTCACATTGACAGACACTGAACACGATATTCTACCCCTTCGTGTCGCTACTCATAAAATCCCTCGTTTTAATCGCTCCTTCCTTTAAAAAAAGTTGGGTTGACCTTAGCGCCAGCTTTTTGTAATCTCAATAGCATAAAAATAAAAACCATGGCGCCCTTTGTCAAGCACGTGCCTTCACCTGAGGAGGAAGTTATTTTGAATATACGATCGATACGATTTTTTCAAAATACGGATTTTGTATTTTTTCTTTCCGTTTTGATCCCAACGCCTCGTCATTCGTTTTCAAAAAATCGATTAGAACCACTTTTTTCTATCAACAATGCTCTTTTTTTAGTCCTGTTTTGTTTTTCGTTTTCCATTCACTGTCAAAGCACTAATTTCCCCAATAAACCAATTAAAATTATTTGCCCAGCCGCACCAGGAGGGATCTCTGATCTTCTTAGTCGTATCATGGCACAACGTCTGAGCCCCCTTTACGCTCAACAAGTGATCGTAGACAATCGTGCAGGCTCCGGTGGCCATGTGGCTGGTGAGTATGTCGCTAAATCGCCACCTGACGGTTATACCCTCTTACAAGCGACGATTGCGCATAATGCCGCCTATGCCATGTATACCCATTTAACCTATGACCCCCTTAAAGACCTTCAACCCATTGTCTTACTCGGCGAGTCTCAAGGGGTACTCGTCGTCCACCCCTCATTACCGGTTCACGACATTAAACAATTCATTCAATTCGCTAAAATACATTCGGATCAATTAAATTATGGCTCTGCAGGAACCGGTACGGCCATTCACATGGCAACCGAATTATTTAAGTGGATGGCTCAAATAAAACTCGTACACATCGCTTATAAAGGGAGTGCGCCAGCCATGCTTGATTTAATTGGCGGTAACATTCAACTCATGTTTGAGAATGTAGCAACAGCCACCCCTTATGTCATTAGCGGCAAGATACGGCCTTTAGGCGTCACGGGGGTTAAACACGCGCCTAACCTGCCCGGCATTGAACCGATCTCCTCTAGTGGGCTTTCAGGATATGAAGCGGTTCCCTATTACACTTTATCCACTGGCAGCAAAGTGCCCCCTGATATTGTGCGCAAATTAGCCTTCGATGTGGATCAGATCGTTCGTGCCGACAACTTGCAGCAGCGTTGGCTCGACTTAGGGGTTGATGTCCTCGGGGGTACCCCCGCTAACGCATTAGAACGCAATCGTATTGAAAGCAGCAAATGGACACGCGTCATTAATGCCGCACACATTCAAGCCGATTAAGGTCCCTCTTTATCTACACCTCTTGGATGCTTGATGTTTGGGGTAGAGATACGATCTAAAAAAACGCTCTTGTCTTTTTTTAGTTTTTTTATGCGTCAATTTTTACGCCATACCCACAAAACCGATGTAAGCGCCTGCGGCTAACTCGGGTGGCGCTAGCATGGCCACTTCACCCGTGTTTCGAACCCCACATGGCAAGGAGGGCACGCCTTGGTCCTTCATCCATAGCCTAGCCTGATCCATACTACGAGTGCGATACAAGGCTTGAAAGGGTCCTGGCCCCCGCGCTGTCAATGCTTGAAGGGCAGGACCTTCGGCATAGGGTTGCACAATCCCAAGGCCCATTCCTCCCAGATCGAATACCGCCATATCCGACATAATGACGGTGCCCTTAACAATGGAGGGCGGCGGCAGTCCCAACACCCTAGCATAGATGAGAACATTTTCATGCAAGTGATCCGTGACAATATAAGTACGCTCTAAGGTGTATACCGCGTTGGGATGGGTGAACAATCCCGCTTCATCAGGACCCAGCGCCTGCGGTAAGTTTGGGTACTCTATAAAATAAAGTGGTAACCGGTTGGCTGGCCCTAGTAATGCAATCCTCACTGGCACTCCCTTTGCATTGGCCATGGACTTTGTCGCTTGGATAATAGGCAATACCTCGACATCGCGCGCCCTCATGGCGGCCACATCTGCATCCAAGTCATCACTCACAATAGCGACCGCACGAATGCCACCGCCTGCCGCGATGAAGGCAGCAAAATCCTCCCCAACAATACTTCCATTTTGCATGAAAGGTTTCTCTTTACCAATCGCACACAACTGGATCGAATCTTTTTCATTAAAGGCACTGGCCTTCTGCAGGCCTTCCGGAGAACCCATGAGCGCATCGGAGACATTAAATCCCAATTGTCGCAACTGACTTTGGGCCCTTATTAAATCCGAGACTCCCATGAGAATATGATCAATGCACCGTAACATCGTAGCTCCTGACGGATTTTGGCCCACAACAAAACATACACAGCTTAAAACCTTTTGCAGTGCTCACTCTTAGCACTCAAAGTGCTAGAGGGTTAAAACATTAGTTCAAGACCACCAGTGCATCCACTGCGACAACTCCCTGACCCATGGGACGAACCAACACAGGATTAATATCCATTTCCTGCAGTCGATCTCGCAATTGCCATGCCATTTTTGAAACATTCACCAGTAAATCTACCAATGCGTCGATATCCCTGGGGGGCTGCCCGCGCAGTCCATCAAAAAGCTTTGCTCCCCTGATCTCACGAACCATCGATAAGGCTTCTTTTTTATCAAAAGGGGCTACCCGGTAGGTTACATCATGTATCGTTTCAGCCATGATCCCACCCAAACCAAACGCCACGACAGGACCAAAACTCGGATCATTGATCACGCCAACAATCACCTCTAGTCCATCACGGATCATGGGGCAAACCAAGGTGCCAGCAATAGTGGCTTGTGGCGCACCGCGCGCAGCATTAATCAACACCTCGGCAACGGCGGCTTGCAATTGAGACCTATCTTGAACGTTTAGCTTAACTCCACCGATATCAGATTTATGGGCGATATCACGGGAAGAGACTTTAACAACAACCGGATATTCGACCTCCAGAGGTAGCTCTCCGCCTTTGGGAATCCAATGATCACGTGTCACTGGAATATCAAAAGCCATCAAAACTTTTTTACTTTCGTACTCATCAAGACTCACTGGACCAGCCGGTAGAGTGACTTGTCGAGGCAAATCAGGCTCTATTAATTTTTTTTCTACAGCAGACACTTTTAACGATTTTGTAAAATCGGCTAAGCTTGCCATCGCATAGGCCATACGGCGAGGCGAAGGTTGCATAGGGATTCGATGCTGGGCAATCAAATCGTAGCCTTCCGGTGCGGCCTCATACGGCACAGAACAAAAAAGCATCACGGGTTTATCCGTTTTTTGTAGCGCATGGGCTACTCCCTCTACACCATTGAACATGGTGCGTCCTGTGGATGTCGCTAATAAGACGCCCACCTGATGAACCTCTGGATCCTCTAAAATCGCGTCTAAGGCTCGTAAAAAGCGAGGGGCATTTGCGTCATTAATAAAGCCTGCGGCATAGTCGACTGGATTTTCAAGTGAAGCGACACCCGGCAAATTATCTCGTAAGACGGTCATTGTTTTGTCTGACAAGGGCGTCAACTGAATACCTACCTCATCAGCCGCATCCGAAAAAGCCACCGCTGAGCCACCCGAACCACCAAGGACGACCACATTTTTTCCTTGCGCAAGACGGCCTGAGGCAAAACACTGCACGTAGTCTGCCGCTTCGTGAATATCGCTGACTTCTATCACACCACATTGCTTGAACGCGGCACGATACACATCATAGCGACTGGTCAGGTTAGCGGTATGAGAGGCTGCGGCGCGCAATCCTTGCTCTGTATTACCCGCTTTTAAAATAACAACCGGTTTACCCGCTGCCTGCGCACGACGGGCGGCATGCATCAGGGCGCGTCCATCGGCAACCCCCTCTAAATAAGCCAAAATAACTTTGGTTTCAGGGTCATCCACAAACGCATTAATCAATTCAGGCGCTTGGATATCGCTTTCATTACCACTGGCCACGACATACCGAAATCCTACGCCTGCCACAGCGGTTTGTATGACCAGACTGTTCCCAAAGCCCCCACTTTGAATCACGGCAGAGACCGGGCCCGGTTTTAATTTCGGTGGACGCGTAATACTGCCAAAACCGGCATAGACATTTTGGTGAATATTCACAAACCCTAAACAATTCGGTCCTATGATACGAACATTCGCTTTGTGTGCGGCAGCCAGCATTTTTTGCTCATTCAAAATACCTTGCGCACCCGCCTCACGAAATCCTCCGCCCAATACCACCGCAAAGGGTATGCCTTTTTGCCCACATTGCTCAATGATAGGGGGCACATGTTGGGCGGGTAGCGCAATAACCGCCACATCGCACCCATGATCCAAGTCGGCTAAGGTTGCATAGCATCGATGCCCAGCCAAAGATTTATACTTTGGGTTGACGGGCAAAATAGCCCCTGCATAGGCATGTTCATTTAACGCACGCAGCACTTGCCCTCCGGCTCGGAGGGTGTCTTCGGATGCGCCTACTACGGCGACTCCACGGGGATTTAATAATCTAGAAAAATCACTCATCGTTTTATCTCTTAAAATTCAATAGGCTTGTTTAGCCGAAAAAAGAATCATTTTCTCATGGGCATCGCCACCGAAACATCCGGTTGTCTGCATTGTGGCAAAAAAACGCTGTTCTGGGTCGGGGCCGATCAAAACCTCAATCTGCCTTGACGCCAAGCTCACGAATCAGTTTGCCCCATTTTGCATTTTCCGTCACTAAGTGCGCTCTTAAATCTGCAGGGGAACCGGTCAAAGGTTCGCTACCCTGAGACTGAAATCGCTCTTTGATGTCAGTATCCTGCATGGCCTGATTAATCGCTCGATTAAGCGTCTGAACGATCCGATCAGCAGTGCCGCCGGTAGCTAAGACCCCAAACCATCCCACCACTGAAAACCCCGGCAATCCTGATTCGGCCACAGTCGCAATCTGCGGCATAACACTCGAACGCTTTAACCCGGTCACACCCAATGCACGCAAAGTATTTTTTTGGATATATGGGGCTAAAATCAACACATTGTCAAAAGCCACCTGCAACCTACCTCCAATTAAATCCGGCATCAATGCCCCTGTGCCTCGATAGGCAACATAGGTCATGTCAAAACCTCCCATATACTTTAAATACTCCCCAGCCAAGCGCTGTAAGGAGCCAGGCGTGGAACCGGCAAAGTTTAATCGCCCAGGATTAGATTTGCCATAACTGATTAATTGAAGCACATTTCTGACAGGCAAATCCGGCTGTACGACTAGGACGTAAGGTGAAGTTGCAAAAAAAGACACTGGGGCAAAATCTTTTTCCACATCAAAAGGTAGTTTTGTAAAAAGACTGCGCAAGGTTCCAAATGAACCTCCTACCAATAACAATGTATGGCCATCGGGTTGCGCTTTTGCCACGATGTACGCTCCAATCATGCCACTGGCCCCCGGACGATCATCGATCACAAATTGCTGCTGAAATTGCGTCATCAGTTTAGCGGCAATAATGCGCCCCATAATATCCGTTGTGCCGCCCGCCGCAACCGGCACCACCATTCTTACCGGTCGACTCGGATAAGTTTGTGGCGCACTCAAGGCTTGCTTGAAAACGATATTCAGAAACAAAAATAAAGTCACCATCAAAACAGGTAGGCGATACATTGTGATTGCTCCGTAGGTTTTTATACCAACCCGACGCAAGATGGTTGGCAATTGCAGTGAACTTATAAACCGTTTCCAAATGAATTAAGATAAAAATAGTCTTAACCGACTAGCCTCGCAACCATTTTACTGAGCGTCATACCATCCTGAAGAGGCCACAAAAGAGCGCATGATCTGGCGTGGATGTGCCCCTTTATCCAAACTCGCGACTAAATCAATCACCTTCTGTTGGGTGTTCGCGGATAAGGCATCGTTTACGGTATCTTTAAATAAGAGTGAAATTTCCTGCCAACTCATACTGCGATGAGGGCTACCCCGCGGGTGTGCGATTTTCTGCTCCCACTGCCGACCATCCGACAATTGGATGGTGACTCGAGTGGGCACTTCCTCGGTATTAGTACCCGCTTCCACTTCAGCATCCCAGACACAACGCGTACGAAGTGATAATTGCTTAACGAGTGGGTTTGCCAATGCCGTTTCATAGTCTTCTCGACGTAAAGCGGCCTGAGCCCCTCTAGAATGGCCGATCGTTAAAGCCATCGCTAGGCTAAATGGGATGCTTAACTGCGCACTTTGTAAGTCTGGGGGAGCAACTTGCG
The DNA here is from genome assembly GCA_903893565.1 of uncultured beta proteobacterium. Lineage (GTDB taxonomy): Bacteria > Pseudomonadota > Gammaproteobacteria > Burkholderiales > SG8-41 > UBA5216. The sequence goes on from CAITMU010000065.1 coordinate 87,265, forward strand.
TTAATCGACCCTGCACGACTCTGGGAACGCCCACTTCGACATCCACAATATTACCCGCAACCAACGCGTGCTGAGCCCCCAGAGACAACCCTGCATCCACCGTGGCTTGCAAACGGCCTGCACCCGCATGCACTTTCGTACTCACCTCCATTAATCTAAATGTCTTTCCAAGATTATTGATCAATTTGCTGGGATCCGCTTTGCCTGAAAAAGCCTTGAAAAATCCCGCCTCCCCTTCAAGAATATCTCTAGGGCCCCAAATCCCCTCTTGGGTGAGCAAGGCGGACATAACGCCAGATTCCGCTCCTCTGGCGCCATTTAGTCGCTTGGATACACCGCCCGAATGGTAAAACTGTGCTAATCCCCCTGCATAAGCCCCTGCAGCCCCTAAGGCGCCTGCCATATCAACGGCGGAAAAATTCAGTATTTTACTAACTGCTAATGCTGCTCCCATCGCACCACAGGTAGGGGTGGCCATAAAGCCTCGTTCAAACAATGCGGGCTGCGTTGCCAGTCCCAATCGCAACGATATCTCGTAGCCAATAATAGCCGCCTCCAAAAACAACCTGCCATCGGTATCCTCTTGTTCAGCCATCGCTAATACGGCTGGCAATATTGAGGCTCCCGCATGATGCATTGAGCCCACATGGGTGTCGTCCAAATCACAGGCATGGGCATAGGCCCCATTCACAAAGGCGGCTCGCGCTGGATCTAAACGTGTTCCACACAACACGAGTGAGCTCTGCGCATTACCGCCTAAGGCCATAGCGACTTTTCTGGCTGCCCGACTCCAAGGCAAACGGGCCCCTACTGCTACGACCCGTAAAAAATCTAAAACCAATGCCTTCATTCGCTCAACGACTACCTCTGGAGCATCCTCCAAACGAAAAGTGGCTGCCCATTGTGCCACCTGCATAGTCACGTCTTCATTACTGCGCTCTTGCATTTTTTACCCAGCCCTTTGTGTTTAATGACCCTTGGAAAGGCTATTATAAGTTCTATGACAGCCTTTTAAAGGCCATAAAAAAAACTCACTTGCCCCGCTGGGCTAATTCACCATAAAATTGGTTCCTGATTTGGTAACAACCCGCCTTAGAAATAATTAGAGTACAAAAGAATAAATTAATTATCTATTTGGATTGATAACAAAGGCACTTTTCTATGCGTAATTTTCTCACTGCACTGGCTATAGCTAGCTTTTTTCTTAGTTCTTTAACGGCTCAGGCCCAGCTAACAAAAAAATCTATAGATACACCCAACAATAGCTATTACGTTGAAGCTGGAATGGCTAATCTTAATATCACTAATATCGGCGTTAATTCGGGCACAAGTGGCACATTTATCGGTAAATTGGGTTGGAATGTCAGGCCCTACTTAGCCACCGAATTCTTAGCCGGGGCAGGCGTGTATGACGCCCGTTACAATGCCTCAACTGGCACAGCTGTATTGACCACCGTAAACCACATCTATGGCATTTATGCCAAACCTCGATATCAAAACGGTAATTGGGGCCTGTTTGCTCGCCTGGGTTTTGATCATATCAACGCGAAACCAACGGTTAACACTGGTGCCTGTATCACTGCCTCGGCCACCTGTAACTTTGGCTCATCAATTACCTATGGAATTGGCGCACAATACAGCCTAAGCCAATCTTTTTTTGCTCAAATCGACTGGATGTCCTATTACAACAAAGGTAACTCCTCAGTCAAAGGTCCCTCGGCCAGCATTGGCATGGGTTTTTAATGACGCGCTTGTATCCCCAGTTCCATGGTCTTAAGGGTCTTCGTAGGGATTACGGCATTGATGAAAAAATGTTCATGCACTTAGCGTGAACATTTTTTTTTGCTCATCGATTTTGTTTATGCACTTCGCGTCTTATTCACCCCTATTTATGATTACCCCTAGAACCAACCTATTCGCCTTCGCTATAATCGTTTTTTGACAAAACAAAGGCCGCAGCCGTGTTACCCAAAATCAATCTCGTCAAATGCCAATCAGCGGATTACCTGCTATTTGACACGAACGATGCCATCACCCAACATCTAAAGCGAAACGGTTCTTGGGAAACCCACCTCGTCGCGATTAGTCGATTATTTACCCATGGAATACAATCGCCCGTAGTACTCGATGTCGGTGCCAACCTAGGCGCCTATGCCATCCCACTAGCGAAAGAACTGGCCGCATCAGGGGGGCTCATTTATGCCTTTGAGCCGCAAAGAATTGTGTATTATCAGTTATGTGGCAATATCTTCCTCAATCGACTAGATAATGTGTTTGCCTTTTGGATGGCTATCGGCCACGAAGACGGCTCGATCACGTTGCCGGGAATCGATTACCAAAAAACACAGAATGTGGGTGGCTTTTCGTTAGTCGAGCAAATTCGCAATCAAACCGACAGTGTCGCCCTGACTCAAACGATTGAACCTGTAAAAACTCCTCTGCGACGTTTGAGTAGTGTGGGCTTACCCGACATCGTATCGCTGATGAAAATTGATGTCGAAGGTTATGACTTGAATGTTTTATCCGGCGCGACTGATGTGATCGAACACAGTCATTTTCCTCCCCTACTTTTTGAAGCTTGGGGATTTGACTGGTTTAAAGAAAGAAAAGAAGAGCTTTTCGCTTTCATAAAGTCTATGGGCTATATCATTACTCCCATTTTTGGTGATGATTATGTTGCCCAACACCCCCAGCACCCAGTACATATTGATTTTGTGACCGATGGACAAGGTCGCTTTAAAATGACCCGCACACGTTAACTCGACCCTTAAGAAAAATTTCCATCACCATATCCGACTTTTTGTAGGCTTTTGGGTTTCCTTCAGAGCATCTGCCAAAAATTTTTGTCTCCACACTGAGGCGCTATTTTTATCTACTGAATTTACCGTGCATATTGACTAAGTTTTTGTGGTTTACACATAAGTGCTTTAAATCAATTCCATGAAGGCGGCTGACTGCATCACTGAAAGCCTACGTTGTAATGCTCTAATTTTTTGGCTCTATTTTTTAACAAATTATCAACGCTCCCCAGGCAAGCGGATACTCAACGCTTCTTCTTTTCCCTCTGGTCTCACACTGGTATATCCAGCATTCGTTGTATAAATCACCACCAATCGACTATCAGGAGCCGCTTCAATTCGATGGGGAATGGCTGCCGGCAAACTCACTAAACTACCAGCAACCATCGGTACATCGGGCAATGACTCAAAGGTAATGGCACCACGTCCCTCAATACATAAAACGACCTCATCATCAATAGGATGTACATGTAAAGGTGTTATCTGTCCGGGTTCATAGCAATTCATGCGCGTCACTAAATCTTTAGACGCTAATAAGGGTTGGTTCACCCTAGCGTCAAAAGAATAACGTGGCATATCGTAGATATTCAATGACTGTACTTCCCCTTTTATGGGCATATTCAATCCTTACATTCACTTTGTTCTAAAAAATTTCACCACAACCCTTTTCAGCATTAAAAACAGCCCCCTTCCCACTTCAACCAAACTTGTTCTTGTATAAGGGCTGCGTAAAAACATCGTCCCAGTGCCTTAGTCTGGTTTTATTCCGGCTGACTTCACCACTGGACGCCAACGGTCAAGTTCTGACTTGATGAATTTTGAAAAATCCTCTGGCGAACCTCCAGCTGTTTGTATGCCGGCGGCTGTTAACCGATCCTTTACATCTTGCTGGGCCAACACTTGACGAGTTTCTAAATTAAGCTTATCGATAATTGCCCTAGGGGTTCCTGCCGGTGCAATCAAACCGTACCAGACAACACCATCGACTTTAGCCAAACCCAGCTCCTTCATCGTCGGCACCTCCGGATAAGCGACAAAACGCTCTTGGCTAGTGACCGCCAACACACGGGTTCTGCCGGACTGGATATGGGGTTGATGCCCTGCTATAGCATCAAACATAAATTGAACATGCCCTCCGGCAAGATCAGCAGCACCCGGTGCACTGCCTTTGTAGGGGATATGTTGACTGGGTATTCCAGTAACAATTTTGAATAATTCACCCACAAGATGCGGCCCACTGCCAGAGCCAGGAGAGCCAAAATTAACGCTCTCTGGTTTAGTCTTGGCCATTGCAATCAACTCTGTCACTGTTTTTACGGGCAACTGCGCGTTCACCAATAAAAATGCAGGCATCGTTGCCGATAAAATAATCGGGCTAAAATCTTTGACCGGATCATAAGGTAAATTGGCATAAAGACTAGGGCCAATTCCATGGGTGGTAATACCGGCCTGTAAAAGGGTATATCCGTCTGGCACTGCCTTAGCCACGAGATTGGTTGCAATCACCCCCCCCATCCCAGCACGGTTATCCACCATAAAGGTCTGTCCCGTCGCATCGCCAAGCTTTTGGGCCACGATACGCGCGAGCACATCGGCGGCACCGGCAGCCGGCACAAACACGATGATCCTCACCGAATGATTCGGGTAATTTTGCTCGGCATGAACAGAAAAACTAAAAGCAAAAATACACACTAAGAATAACGATCGGATTGAATTATTTTTTTTCAAAAAAGACTCCTCTGCCCAATATTAAAAATACTGTTTACCTTACCCAGGAAATATTTAAAATAGCAATAATCTCTCAGCTTGTCCATTGTCGAGTTTTTGATATTCTTATTCACCTTTTTTATCATGATTCGGTCAAACTTACCACCGCACCTTTTAAACTCCCCCCTCATTACCCCCCCCATGAGTAAAAATGCATTAACGCTCATTGAGCAAATCGGCTCTAAGGGTGTTTAAGACCTCTTCCCATTGTTTTTTTTCATCCTGCCGATACAGTCTCACTGTTGGATACCATAGGCTATCCTGACGTTCTAACATCCAACGCCAATCGCACTTAAAGGGCAATAATATCCGTACATCCTGACCCAAAGCCCCGGCTAAATGTACGGTCGTATTATCTGCCGAAACCACCACATCGCAGGCCATGATTAAACTCGCCAGTCCATCCATGTCATAAAAATTATCGACACTACTGACACTTAATACGGATTGACCCGTCAATTGTTGTGCCACTTCTATTTCTTCTTGGACGTCTCCATACTGCAAATTAACTAATTGATAGTTTTTTAAAGAAAGCTGCTCTATCAAATCTGACAAGGTAAAGCTTCGTTCTTGTCCATTTTTTTCATTTTTGCTACGCCAACTAATGCCACAGATTTTTTTACCCACACCGGCCACGGCCTGAATCTGTGATCGAATGTTACTGGTTCTTTGTTTCTCATCGATCAAATAACGAATTGGGTTTAGTTTGAAACAAGCCTTCGTTCGTCTTAAATACTTTCCTAAGCTAGCCAACGGAAGATGTGCGTCATATTCCATAGGGTCTACCGTTAGGGTCTTCGGTATAAAGGTGATGCCAGCAAAGATAGAGCGTGACACCAGTGGCATTGATCGATTATCAACTTGTACGATAAGTTTTTTACAAAGCGTTTTAAATTCATTAATTAAAGATAAAAACATAAACTCATCTCCAATGCCTTGCTCGGTCCACAAAAGCACCACCTGATTTTTATCTCCATCCCACAATGGGCGATGGGTCACCAGAAAAGGCGAATCAAACTCATCACTTTTCCAACGCCAGTCATATAAATCCCAACCCTCCTCAAAAAGCCCTTTTAATAGCAAAGTAATACTTTTATTAAAGTACGCATTCGCATGATGCCGATTCAGTTGAATCGCCTTTTTGTAATTTTCAATAGCCTGGTCGAGTTGATTTAAATCCCAAAAGGCATTTGCGCGATTATAAAAAGCTTCAGAAAATTGATTATTTAATCCAATCGCTCTATCGTAATGAACCAGCGCTGCCTCGGGGCGTTTTATCTCTCTAAGAAGAACCCCTAGATTATTGTAGGCTTCGGCGTAATTCGCATTTAAATCAATCGCCCAATAAAAATTAAACGAAGACTCTGAATAACGTTTTTGTTTTTTTAATGCGTTGGCTCTATTATTATAAGCCATTGCAAATTCAGGTTCGAGGGTAATAGCAACCTCATAACAATGCAAAGAGGCTTGTATCTCATCTAAGGCGAATAGGGAAATTCCTAGATTACTGTAAAAATTAGCGTTCGAAGGATGTATTTCAATGGCTTGACTGATCAAGCTAACCGCTGAAGTATAGTTGCCTTCCTTGTGAGCGATTAATCCCAGTAGATGCAAACTATCAAAGTTATCCGGTTGAACCAACAATATTTCTTTATACAAGGTCGCCGCTGTTGATAGATCACCTTGATGGTGTAAAGCGTGTGCTTTTCTTAATTTTTGATCGATGGATTTCATATAAGGGTGTGGACTAGGTCAGTATTTTAAGCGTACAAAATATCCATCAATTTTCATTTCATTTAATTCGCGATTTACTGTGGATGCGTCATCCCCACCCCTACTGTCTCGCCCTATTTTTACAGGGACTATCGTTTCAGATTGATACACAACTATGCGGACAAACCAAAAAACGATGTTTAATTAATCATCTTCATCTTAACAATCATAAGAGGTTCAGGACTATTGAATATCGATTCATTCGCTTTTTTCACCACGGGGTATTACAAAGATGTCAACAAAGCCAAAGAACTCATGGCCTGTTTAAAATCAATTTTTGAAGATCGCAATTAACTTTCTCTAAGACTGCCTCCCAATTCATATCGCTTTCCTGCCGATACAACTTCACGGTAGGGTACCAGACACTTTCCTGCGTATCCAGTAACCAACGCCAACACGTATCGTATCGGTTTAATATCCAAACCGGCTTACCAAGGGCTGCTGCTAAATGCGCTGTCGAAGTGTCTACGGAAATCACCAAATCTACATTTTCAATTAATGCTGCAGTATCTGAGAAATCCTCTAGATCATCGACGTAATCTTTGATCTCGGGGCCCGCCCAACCATTTTTTTGAATTTCTTTTAACTCCGATTGTGCCGATTCACCTTTTTGTAAGCTAATAAATTCCACCTCAAGATCTTTTAAATGCGTTAAATATCTTAGCGCCACATTTCTTCTTTCATTCGCACTCCATAGATCAGGCTGGTCGGCTCGGAATCCTCCGCTCCAAACCAACCCCACCCGCATTTTTTTATTAGGAGCACCTAACTTTTCTTTCCACCATTTTACCTTATGAGAGTCACTTTCAATATACCGTCTTGGCGCAGGGAGCGTGGGTTGTGTCGTTTTAAAAGCCAGGGGCAATGACATCAAGGGACAATGAAAATCGACCTCGGGGATGATGGCGCCTTGGGCGATGAGTTGACTAACCCCTTCTAAATTCTTTAATAGCGTCATTAAAGCCCTAGGGATCTCTAAAAAAACCATAGCGCCTAGCGCTGCGAGTCGTTTTACAAAACGACAGAACTGAATCGTATCGCCCAAACCTTGTTCACTATAGATGAGGATTTTTTTTCCATTTAACGATTCCTCTCCGCACCACCGGGGGCACTCAAAAGAACGGGATTGCGCTTTATTTTTTTTATTTTTTAAACGCCACTCATATAAAGACCAACCCGCCTCCCAATCCCCCATTAATAACAACGCTATGCTTTTATTCCAATAGGCATCTACATAATGAGAATCGATATTAATGGCTTGATCATAAAAATAAATAGCTTCTTCAAAAGCTCTACATCGACATAATACATTACCCAAGTTTGATAGGGCTTCGAGATAATTAGGCGCAATCCTGATCGCTTGGCGATACGATTTTGTTGCAGCCTCTAATTGATCCATTTCTTGCAATGCAGTGCCTTTGTTATTATAAAGCTCTGCAAAATCGGGTTGAATTACGATGGCCTTATTGCAGCTTTCAATGGCCTCTTTATTTAAATGTAAATTGGATAAAGAAATACTCAAATTATTGTAGGCATGAACATAATCGTGTTTTAGGGTAATGGCCCGACGAGCCATTTCAATGGTTTTTTCAAATTGCTTTAGGTTATTGAGTAAAATACTTTTATTGTTATAGGCCTCTGCGTAATCCGGCCTAATACAAAGCGCATTATCATAAGACGTTAACGCCTCCTCTGGTTTTCCTAAATCCGCTAAAACCAACCCTTTATTTGAATGAAAAGCGGGGTTGAATGGATAAATGGCTATCGCCTGAGAGATCTTTTCTTCTGCCAAATTATTATTTTTTAATTGATGTGCGGCGACTCCCATTAAATGCATAGCATCAAAATGCTTGGGTTGCTCTGTCAATATTAGCTGATACTGTGCAATAGCCTGCGCTAAATTACCCTGCCTATGAACTTCTAGGGCTTTTTGTAATTGCTCCTCTTGTTGGACCTGCGTCTTTAACGCAGTAGGAGTTTTTTTGAATGATTTTAATCGTTTACTTTTTTTCACGGACTAGATTTCACAGACTAGGGAAAATGTCATTTAACTTCAAAAAAGTCAAATTTTTTAGACAACTGGATGTCACGTTGGCGGCATTTTTCAGATTAGTTGTCTGATGAACTATTTATAGTCTAACGCGATTTTTGGGGTTTAACTCAACCCTTTTAATATAAGCCCCTCTGTTTTCTAACGACACTGCCATTTTTGCTTTCTGCTAGGGCGTTGTCGTTGCTGTGGCGGAAGTGTGGGGCAGTGCTGGCTGATTTACGTGGTAGGGCAGGGTTTTCATAGAAAGAGGGTGACTCTTACAGCATCGCGAACCCGCAGTACAGATTCCCACTAGAATGAGCAGAACAACCGATTGACGTTCGTTAAAATAGGGTGCGCAAATTTGCGCAAGCTACGGTCAGATTTTGAAAAGTGTGTTCCCACCGCCCCCAAAATGACCGCCCCTGCCGATTGCGCTTTAACCAGTATTTGTCGAGTGTCGGTTTTAGCCAATCGCAGATCGGCTCAAGCTGCCGAAACGGGTCAAATTTGAATCGGCGGGAACACGCAAAGTCAGTGGCGTGATTTTCTACACGCACGCAGGTCTACTCTGGCTTGATGCCAGCGGTGGCTGCGATGTTTGCGATCTTCACCACCTCGTTACGAAAAAATACACCGAATGCTTCGCTACCTAGCGGTGAGGGCTCCAGACCGGATTCAAGAAGCCTATCTCGTATTTCACCCAGTTGCAGAATCTTGATACTTTCTGTGCTGAGCTTGGCGATGATTTCTCGGGCTACACCGAAGGGGCCGAATGCACCATACCAGATGTCATTAGCGTAGCCTGGAACGCCCGCCTCGGCGACCGTGGGAATTTCAGGCTCTGCGATCGAGCGTTGCCCGCCCACCACAGCCAGAACACGTAGCTTCCCGTTGCGGGCGTGCGGCATCACCGACGTTACACTGCCAGCACTAATCGACACGCGTCCACTAATGAGGTCTAGTAGGCTCGGGCCCGTACCTTTGTAAGGGACGTGCACGATTCTCGTCCCAGCCAGGGCATTAAATAGTTCGAGCGATAAGTGCTGCGGGCCGCCGACCCCGGAGCTACTGAAAAGAAGCTCTCCCGGCCGTGTTTTCGCAAACATCACCAGCTCCCTGATCGACTTCACAGGGACTGACGGATGGACCACCATGAAATTAGGCGCGACTACGAAACGCGCGATGGGGCTGAAGCTCTTCTGCACATCAAAAGGCAGCTTCTTATAAAACACCGGGCTCATGGCGTGACCGACCGCTGTGACCAACAGGGTATAGCCATCGCTAGGTGACTTGGCAACCAAGTCGGCTGCGATCGTGCCGCCTGCGCCGGGGCGATTTTCTGCGACAAATTGCTGGCCTAAGGCTTCCGTTAGCTTTTGGCCCATTAACCGCGCAGTCGTATCGACGCCTCCACCGGGTGCGAGCGCAATCACCACGCGTACCGTGCGATTGGGATACGCCATCGCAGCATTTTGGGCGGCCGCGTGTAAAACCTGATTCCAGGCCCATACCGCAATAGAAATTTTTAATGCGAGGCTGCGCCACTTGATTGCGTGCCTAGGCTTGGTTTGGTTTGGCCTGGCAAAGATCGCTGACCCTAGTCGCAGCATAGCGCTACCTCCTTGTAGAAGAATTTTATGCATTAGTTTTAACTACTCTATACAGTATTTAAAGAATCTGCGCATCGGTTTTTCTCTTTTACAGATAGCCAGATTACGTGGTTCTGCGAGTCCTTTGACCTTGCACGGGTCCAGGATTTAATTGCGCGGATTGAAGGCATTGAGTCGGGTTATTCAAAGGCAGACGCTTGTCGAATATATGATCTTCCCATCGATCGTGAGACTGATATTGTCGTTATCGCTCAAAAACAGCATCGCATTGGTTAGTCCGCACAGAACCCGACCTCTCAGGGCTGCATGGGGGTCGATTAAGAACTCATGGCGGCATTACCGAGGCATTAGTGCCATTTATAATCACTGCGCCAATTAGACCGGAATTTCTGAACTTTAGACATTCGGCTGATTTGAATAGTTACGCACTTTTTGATTATGTGTTGAATAAAATATTATTTTAAAGGGAATTAAGTGAGCAAGAAACTGCTGTAATGCACTTATATATATACTGCGTTACAGCACTTTCTCATTAGTCTATTACTTCATTAACGATTTAGTGTGAAATTAAATCTGCTAATGCACGACTCGCATCATTGGTGTGCGGTGGGATCGATAGAAGTTCGCATAATAAGAGATAGACATCGATACTTTGCGCTATCCCGATGGCTTGTGGCTTAATACGGGGGCCATTAACGATTAACAGACCATGCATATCTTGCTCATTGGGGTTATAACCGTGCTGGCCCGGTATGGTTTTGTTATTGATGTTAGCTGAGATTGTCCAGCCGATATCTGCAAGGCAGACGATATCGGGTATACGGCGATGAGTGCCGAAATTAAATGATTGGGGCAGCGCACTCTTTTCCCAGCATTTCATCCGTGGTTCAGTGCTTAAGGTTTTTAGAATTTCTGCGCGCTGCTCTTTGGGTGCTTGAAAACCTGCTAGTGGACCTAGCCATTCCCACTTTAAGTGGGGATATTGTTTAGTCAGTTGACTACCATTAATTTGGTTCTGATTGGGCACTTCTGCCATGCCATGGTCTGAAACGATCACTAGTGAAGTATTTTTTAATAAATTCATTTGTTCTAGCCCTTTAATTAGGCGATGTATTGCATCATCGACGCGTTGTACGGCGCCATTGACTTCATTGCTGTTGGGCCCGAACCCGTGCCCAACAGTGTCGACTTCGGAAAAATAGAGCGTTACAAAGTCAGCGCGTTGGGTTGCGGGACGGTCTAGCCACGACAGTAGCTTATCGACACGTTGGATCGACGTCATAGAGTGTTCGTAAGGCAACCAATCCATGGGCTGTTTGCCTTGGATTGAAACTTCCGTGCCTGGCCAAAATAATGTGGAGGCTGTTTTATTATGCTTAGATAGGGTAATCCATATCGGTTCTGCCTCTGTCCACCATTTAGGATTGGTAATCGCTTCAGGGGATGAAAGCATAAATACCTGGTTGGGAATTTGTGGGTCATACATGGTGTTGTTAACTATGCCATGATGATCTGCATGTAGTCCTGTCACGATACTGTAGTGATTGGGAAAGGTAATCGATGGGAATGTGGATTGCAATCCCTTGGCTAGAAGGCCCTGTTCACCGAGTTGCAATAAGGTTTTTGAGTGGCCGCGATTTAAATATTCAGGTTTAAATCCGTCAATACTGATAAGGATGGTGAGTGGTTTCAGTGCTTCGTACTGAGCATAAGAAGTCCCTTGCGTTAACCAGATAACGATGAATAAGCGTAATATTTTATGCATGATATTTACAATTTAAATTACTAGTGTTTATTAACAGTCAATAAATAACACCATAGACTACTATGCGTTTCAAATTGATGACGCAATTTTTTATGGACTTTTATAATGCACGCCCACTAGTGTCCCAACGTTTGGAACAAGTCTAGTTGAACAGGAAAATCACCTAATTGTGACCCACTTGGAATTTGACCCAAAAGGTCAGCAATTGGGACGATTTCAAACATGTTGAGATCCAAAACTCTGAGAATTTCGTAA
>CAITMU010000066.1 GCA_903893565.1 uncultured beta proteobacterium
ATCTTCCGCCGTTTACGCCATGGAAGCGGGAAAAGATTGCAAACCTGGACAAGATCCGAAAAAAGATCATTGCAATATGAAATAAATAGTTCTGCAGATTCCACCCAGCAATTCAAAGTGCTGGGTGTTTTTTTGCCTGTCGTATTGGTCAAGATGTGGTCCTCTGCACTCCGAAATACCAGACAAGCCCAGTTAGCTGAGGTCACCCCAAAAGTCTGTATAACCTCTTGGGGGATTTTATGTTTGTTTTACACATTCACACAGCAGCTCAACGCCCCCCCCCTTTGATCATTTCACTTTTTTTCCTCTTCATAATTATTTTACTGAATGTCAGTCAATAAGAAATATACAGAGAGCTTTGCGATGTAGGTGTTTTTTTCCTTAACACGAGTCTAATTTGCAAGGCACAAAGTACCATCGCCATTTGCGGATGGGTAGACTTCTCTGGGTGTTTTATTGCCTAAGACCTGATGTGGATTCTCATCGTTGTAGAGTTGAAGGTAAGTGTTTAAGCCAGATTTCATTACTGCAATATTTGAATTGCACTTAAAGTAAACCTTCTCAGACTTTAACGTTCTTCACAACCGCTCTACAAAAATAGGGGCAGGCACCCCGCCTCATCCGCCCAAGCAGAAAGTGATCCCCTCCCGCTTCAGAACCTTCGTGAAGTCCTAACGGGCGCCCCTTGATCCGAATTAAAAACCTCTGGGGTGTCGTATAACCGTCTTCATTGATCTAAGACATACTTTACAGGCCAGTGCCCTAGCCTGCACGATTTAAACGTATCACCTACGGCATAAAATGACATATTATCTTTAAAAAACAATAGCTTATAAAGTTTCTACAGCCTCTCAATTTCGATCTAAATTAGTGGGTTAGTTGCTTAGTTAGTTGAAACAATGGAGTCAATTGGCTATGAATAGTTGGCTCATGGCCTCAGCAGGCGGTTGCAATAGATCATGCATTTCGTTACGAACGCTAAGCTATAAATCAGATTAAGACTCCCAATGCCTAAAAAATAGGGGGCTAATGATGATTCAACTTTTCAGAATAAGCATATAAAAAGCCTGTCACCACAAAAGTAAAATGAACACCAATCATCCAAGCTAAGTCTTCTTTATTAGCCGTTTCAATTTCCAGAAAAGCTGATAATAAATTTATGCCTGATAAAGCAATAATCGATCCGATGAGTTTAATTTTTAATCCAGCAAAATCAACCGACCCCATCCACCCCGGTCTATCTTCACTTTCTTTTGCAACTCCAATAACAGAAACAAAATTTTCATAACCAGAAAAAATGACTAATATGAGCAAATTAGCCAAAAGGGTCTTATCTACCAAGCCTAAAATTCCAGTTATAAACTTTGAGTCTTCAGCAGCCCAAAATATGTTTACAAAGTGAATTAACTCTTGTAAAAACTTCACTGATAAAATCAAAAGGGACAGAACTAATCCGGCGTAAAAAATTGCAAGAATCCAACGACTATTAAAAATTATTTTTTCAAGAAAAATCTCAAACGCATGCCAATTCATGTAATGAACCTTAATGTTTAGAGTTATTTAAAATATCTAAATAAAAAGATATTCCAAATGTTATGTTAATAATTGTCTTTATTCTGCTTTTTACCGCACAACTTGTTCAAATTTACTACCGTTAGTAATATTTTCAATAAATAAAATAGTTTCTTGTTTGATCACTCCAAGATTATACGGCTTAAATTAGGTCAAATTCAATTACAGTAACCATTACTTTTATGCTGCTTTGAATACTTAACCAACTTTTAGTAATTAAAACTATTGTAATTTTTCTTTGTGACAAATTGATTTGATACAGAAAATTTCTATAATTTGCGACTCAGACCTCAAAATCACTACTTTCTGCGATGTTAACAACTCACCATTTTCCAACCTAACCCAACCAATTACGTACGCAGTTTACATAAGGCGCCATGAGATAAGACCTCTTAATGAAAAGGGCATTTCTGTCTCGGTGCCAGGGAAGTGGTCGCATTGAATGTCAATTAGACTGGGGACGAAAAATCGACAAAAAACTCGACTCAATTCAGGTGCCTCTGCTAAGCTTAGTTCTGTCGTTGAAACTATCGTAATGATTGAGCTTGAGCGGATTATTTATTGTCGAGAAAAAGCTTTTTTCCTCCAAAGGTTACGCGATGGAAGCAGACTTGCATTAATGATCAAGAAAACTAGATAAAGAGGCCTCCTCGCCATCCAAGGCGTGATTGGAATCAATTGCCAATAAACACATTTTTCTTATGGACATTTACGTTTATCTTGAAATTTTTTTACACTGACCCCTATCATTACAAAACGCTTCATTAGGAGGCTGACAAGGATAATGGCAGATACATACAGCACCTTTTTGAAAATCCCGTTATAAATACTTTCATAACCACATATGAACGTATCACGATCTTTACCGAGCAACTTACTAACGAAGAAATCGTTGTAATTGCTACATTTATTTTTTAGCCTTTTACGCAACGATTAAATTAGTGTTGAAGTATTTTTTCGAAAATAAAGACAATTAATAGAAAGGACTTTTATATGAAACGCATATTCCTCTTCATCCTCACCAACGTAGCTGTGATGTTGGTACTAGGCTTGGTAGCGAGTCTACTGGGAGTTAATCGTTACCTTACCGCTAACGGTTTGAACCTCTCAGCACTTTTAGGTTTTTCATTCATCATGGGCTTTGGCGGCGCTTTCATTTCTTTACTCATGAGTAAATGGATGGCCAAAATGTCTACAGGTGCGCAGCTGATTACCCAGCCCCGCAATGCTAATGAGGCGTGGATCTTAGAAACCGTTCAACGTCTATCTCAGCGCGCAGGCATCGACATGCCTGAGGTGGCTATCTTCGAAGGAGAGCCCAATGCATTCGCAACTGGCGCCTTCAAAAACTCCGCTTTGGTTGCTGTGTCAACCGGTTTATTAGAAGGCATGACCCGCGAAGAGGTGGAAGCCGTCCTAGGTCATGAAATTGCCCATATCGCGAATGGTGACATGGTCACCATGACTTTGATACAAGGTGTTCTGAATACTTTTGTAGTTTTCTTGAGTCGCGTAATTGGATACTTTGTCGACAACCTTACACGTAGCAAAGACAATGAATCGAGCGGGCCTGGATGGGGCTATTACATCACCAGTATCGTGCTCGACATTGTTTTGGGATTTGTAGCCAGTATGATCGTTGCGTGGTTCAGCCGTCAGCGTGAGTTCCGTGCGGATGAAGGCTCCGCCCAATTGCTAGGGCAAAAGCAACCGATGATCAACGCCCTCTCCCGCCTGGGTCAAATGCAAGCGGGCGTCCTACCTGCCAGTATGTCGGCCATGGGCATTACGGGAGATCTAGGTAAGCTATTTGCCAGCCACCCTCCTCTTGAAGAACGAATTGCAGCGTTGAAAGCCATTCAATAACGCCATTCAGTCCTTTAAGTCCTTCAAATCTTGGACCTCATCACCTCCCCCGAAGCTTGGATCGCTTTTTCCACCCTCACTGCGCTTGAACTGGTGCTGGGTATAGACAACATCATTTTCATTTCTATTCTTGTCGACAAACTCCCATTAAACAAACGTGAAATAGCCCGGCGCATTGGCTTGTTCATGGCTATGTTTATGCGCATTGGCTTGCTTCTGGTTTTATCTTGGATCGTTGGCCTAGTCGAACCTCTGCTCACGTTACTAGGGCATGAGGTCTCTGGCAGAGATGCTATCTTGCTCCTTGGTGGCTTGTTCCTCATTTGGAAAAGTACCACGGAAATTCACCAGGCCCTTGAGGGATCAGAAAATGAGCATTCAAGAAATGCTAAGAGCAACCTGCTTTCAGTGATCCTTCAGATCATGGTGATAGATATGGTCTTTTCGCTTGATTCCATCATTACGGCAGTGGGCATGGTCAACCAAGTGGAGATAATGATTGCAGCAGTGGTAAGTTCAGTTGGTTTGATGATGCTCTTTGCCCGTGGAATTGGTGAATTCGTATCGAATCACCCGACAATCAAAATGCTAGCCCTAAGCTTTTTAGTGGTTGTCGGTTTTGTTCTTATCGCAGAGGGCTTTGAACATCACATTCCTAAAGGGTATATTTACTTTGCTATGGCGTTTTCGCTGGGTGTTGAAATGCTCAATATCCGACTACGAAAAAATTCCACTACAAAACCTGAGTGACTAAAACCCAAATGATCCAAAGCCCTCGTTCAAATCTTCATATTCCAAGCAATAGGCAAATGACTTTCTAATTTCACGTTGCCTTTCATTCCTGGCCCTGTCAATTAATTGGTTTTATTGCTAGTAAATGACGTTAAATGCGACTGTAATCATGCTACTAATCAATCGTTACAACGTGAGTTGATGAAGTCAAAACCTTCAGTGATAGACAAATGTGAGTATCCCCCACAAGATTATTCGTAATTTAATAGTGAACTCAGCCGCTCCTGCTAAACTCAAAAATCTCTGACATTAAAAAACAAAAAAAATAACTAGCGGTAATCTTCGTTGACTAATCACCATCTCACTCCGCTTTAATTCCAGCCAGTTTTACCAGCCTTGCCACTTCTTCAAGCTTCGCCTTTAGATGATGCTCAAACTCCTTCGGCGTGGTCGCGGCGGGTTCGGCGCCAAGCAGCGAAAAGCGTTCGCGCACCGCGGCACTTTTTATTACCGCAGTAATTTTCTGATTGAGCAGCGCTATGATGCTGGCCGGCGTTTGCGCGGGAACCAGTAGGCCAAACCACGAACTGGCTTCATAGCCGACTACGCCGGCCTCAGCAATCGTTGGCAGATCTGGCAAAAAAGTCGAGCGCGCTGCACTGCCGACCGCAATGGCATTAAGCTTGCCGGCGCGAATATGTGGGAGCACGGGTGGCAGATTTTCAAACAACAACTGAATGCGCCCACCGAAAAGATCAGTGAGGGCGGGTCCGGTCCCTTTATAGGGAATATGCACGAGGTCGACGCCAGCGAGCGCTTTAAAAAGTTCTGCGCCAAGGTGTTCGATGGAACCATTCCCCGCGGAGCCAAAATTAAGCGTCCCCGGTTTCGCTTTCGCCAGCGCAATGAAGCCCTTTACAGACGCCGCGGGCACGGAAGGATTCAGCACCAATACGAGGGGACTGCTCGAGACCTGCGTCAACGCACGAAAGTCGCGCAGCGGATGATAGGGAATTTTTAACTGTAGATTAGGATTGACAGTCAGCGGGCCGGGGCTGCCGAACAACAAAGTGTAGCCATCGGCCGGGGCTTTTGCCGCGAGGTCTGCACCGATGACTCCACCCGCGCCGCTACGATTGTCCACGACCACGGCCTGCTGTAACGAATCGGTCAGATACAAACTGACGATGCGCGCTATGGCGTCAGCTCCGCCGCCCGGTGTAAAGGGTACGATCATGCGCAGCGGACGCTGCGGATACGCATTAGGCGCGTGGCGTTCGGCACCAAAGGCCACGCCAGTTGCGAGGGTCGCGATGATTGCCACATTGACGGGCCAAGCCTGCTGCAAACAGCGCGTGCCGCCGACCGCCCGGATCTTATTCACGGCACACGGTGCCGTCATGTTGTGCCGCGAAGTGTAAAACCGCTTCAGCACAGATGCGCGGGTAGACGTTGTAGATCATCAGATTGTCGGTTGGCAATTCCACCACACTGAATTTGCGCACATGCTCGCGTAAC
This sequence comes from uncultured beta proteobacterium, assembly GCA_903893565.1. Classification (GTDB taxonomy): domain Bacteria; phylum Pseudomonadota; class Gammaproteobacteria; order Burkholderiales; family SG8-41; genus UBA5216. The sequence continues at coordinate 5,689 of CAITMU010000066.1, forward strand.
AGCGCCACCTGTTCAGGCCGCGAGCGCGGATAAACACCCAGCACGGGTGCGGTGATTGCAGACAGACAGGCAGTCATGTCGTAGTTTGCGCACATAGTGGAAAAACCGATCAGAGTCTCTACGTCCGCAATTGCAAGTTCATCGCTATACCAATCCAGAAATTCAGCACTGACCTGCGGCGGGAAGCGTGCGATGGTGTTAGTGGCGGCAGCCCATTTTTTTACGCCATGTTTACGCAGCGCATCGAACCACGACGCTTCGCCCAGCGCATAGTTTTGCTGGATTTTTTGCGGCAGAAAAACGGGTGCAGCCACCAGTTGTAGCGTACGGATCCGCGTAGGATGCTGCGCCGCCAGCGGCATACCCAGTGTGCCACCGAAGGCTTCGCCGCAGTAATGAACATTGTCCACGCCGAGCTCATCAATGATGGCAACAACGTCTGCGACAAGATCGGATGTATTGAATCCCTGTGCCGGGTCGAATCCTTCGCGCGAGCGGCCAAAGCCACGCATATCGGGCCTCACCACCCGGAAAAAGCGGCTCAGATAGGGAACCCAGCTATACCAGAATCGCGAGTAGCGGCCATAGCCGTGCTGCAGAATCAGATAAGGCGCATCGCGCCATGGGTCGGTGAAGTCGTCGACTTCGTAGTAAAGGCGTGGATTACCGGTTCGGCTCACGAAAGGCATAGGCTGAGTTTTCGAAAAATTAGGACGCGACTGACAAACTCTCTTTCAGTAACCGAGAGATCAGGAGCATCCAATTACATTGGCTATTATTGAGGATTATTGGTGTAAATGTAACACAATCAAATATATGAGCGGAATCGATTACCCCTAGATTGAAAAATCATAGAGGGTCCTAAAATATCCTAGGTTGTAACCAAAAATTTGGGCTAGAAATCCGACACGAATAGCCCCCCCAAAAAAAAGAACCTAAGGATAGTCTTTGTAGACTAGCCAGTAGGTTCTATCGCTTATTCTTAACTACCTCAGAGCTTAGTCGAGCCCCGACTCAGTAGCTTCCAAGTTCCAGCCTGCCTCTGCCAGGTCATCAGGATATGAAGGTTGGTAGAGCTTTTCTTGCCATCTGCAATGGCTTCGCTTTCCCCAATCCAGTGAAACCGCACAATCGCAACCTCACCCACAACACGAATGGAGAGGTCTTTATATTGCAAAGACAGTGTTCTAGACTTTCCACTGGTAGCATTTGCAAGAAAGGCCGCCTTATCCTCCACACGACCCTCCGAATGGCTGTAGCTCAAATCTGCGCCAGTCAGTTCATCCAGCGCCTTTCGATCCTGCTCCATTTGGGCAATTCGGAAAGCTTCGACGCGTTTTGATACAACCGCCTCCTCGGCCGAAAACGCATAGGCTGCAAAACTGGTCAACAGACCTAGAGCAAACATGGGTATTATCAGATAAAGGCTGCGTGTTCTCATAGTTCTCTCCCTTTAGATCCAGCATGAAATAAACGACTTTTTTTTATTGAATGTAGATCATAGGTCCAAATGGCCACATTGATCAACAAATTTAATTGTCATAAAACGACTTAAGGGCTCACTCATGCCAGTGAACTCAGAAAATCTCCTCTAAAACAACGTTGCCTGCCTTTAAAAAACAAAAAAACAGGAGGATAGTCTTTGTTAACTACCAGTCAAGTTGCTTCGTAGGGCCATCAAATTTTAATAGGTCAAGAGTGAAAAGCTTTAGCAGCACCCCATTTGTTTATTCAATCTGGGCGCAAAATTGTTCAGCTAAAAATTTATATCATAATTATACAAAATGCCAAAATACAGCTCAATTACTCCCTTTATTACACCATAAATCGCAGAATGCATGAGAAAACACTTCTATCCAATCATCTATCATTAGCCCCCCCTTTTTAATCGCCGCCATCCGATTACTACGCCAGTAAGACTAAAACAAAATCCACCGCCGCATAACAACAGGATCAACCCGCTACGCAGGGCAGGCCTTTCTACTAAAGCTGGAAAATCAAGCGTATGTAGCGCTCGAAATACCCAACGGTAGACGCGACGCGAGGTATCCAGTTTTTCAATGATCCGACCGTCGCTGCCATCAATCTGCCACCAGGTATCACCGCAGACGATTCGAAATACCCTATCGCTAGCAGTACGTGAGCGCGCCACATAAGCATCATCATCGGGGGCGCTTATGCATTGCGGACCGAGCTTTGAGGCGGCGCGTTGGATATCGTCCACCGTCAAGGATTCATTGACTATACGGCCTGCGAAACGTGACCACTCAATTTCGCGTAGCCCAAGTTGCCAAGGTGGGTAGCCCTCGAGTTCTTTAGCGCTCAGCGGTGGGCCGCTGAGACTTGCGATTTCATCTACCTTGGGTCGACCATCTGAAAATAGACGTCCGTGATCCATCGACAGCCAACCGCTCCCAATCCAAGTTATGACAAAAAAGGCGCAGAAAAGGCCTGTAATGTGGTGCCAATACATCCAACCGCGAAACGGAGAAGCCAGTGTACGCAATCTTAAAATACCTAGCATCGCACCACTGATCGAGCCAATGAGGCCTGCCAACGCTACCCACCAGACCGTAGTATCCCAAGCATCCCAGTGTTTACGCAGTACGGTCGGATAAATCCAGTGAAGCACACTACCCACGTAATTGAATAGACGTTCATTACGTGTGCTATCGCGCACGACTTCACCGGTCAATGATGAAACATAGAGCTCATGCGCCGCAACGTTATGAAGGGCAACGTGAAAGAGTGGGCGGTGAATGTCCAGATTGTTTGAAACAGTCCATTGGTCGTAAACGATGGTGTCAATAAGCTTGATACCCTTGGTATCAAGGTGGCGGATAGAAGCGTGACTCATTGCGCTTGCCAGCGCTAAGGAGCTGTCAACAATTAATGGCTTACCAGATTCAGCATCAAGCACACGTATGCCATGGTCAGAGGTTATAGCGATATAGACAACTCGTCCACCGACTGTAACTAGACGCATTCGGGTAATGTCGTTGTGACCGATAGCGGCCAATGCTTGTGCAGGTGAAAATAAGGCTTGTTTAGCCTGAAGCTTAGGCAATCCTTCGATTCGTTCAGTTTCGCTCAATTCCGGAAAAGGCACCCAGTGCATCACCGCGCCGGTCATAAACCACATAGCGAAAAGCAGGCAAAAGACGACACCAAACCAGCGGTGTAGCAGCGTCAAGGAGCGTATCAACGAGACTCCTAAAACTTGAACACAGCGGAAAGTTCGTAACTGCGCGGTGCGCCCAGAAGGATTTGATCGGGGTAGAACGGATCACTCCACGCCGCATAACGCTCGTTTGTAATATTTCTTACGCGAAGCGACAGTTTGGTTTTTGGGATATCGATAGAAGCATGAACATCAGCAGTGGTATAGGCAAGCAATTTCACGGTATTGGCGTCACTATGATAACGGTCGCCAACGTGACGAACGCTTGCCCCCAATTCAATGCGTTGCGGTATAGCAAAACGATAGATCACTCCAGCATTAGCAATAACATGCGGCACGTTGGGTGGCGCATGACCAGAATAAGTGCCCCCGGTAAAGTTGTAGTCAGTATACTAAGCCTGCGTGTAGGCAGCGTTTGCCCATAAGTTCAATCGCACGTCTGGGTTCAAGGCCGCAGAAAGTTCAAGTCCCCTGGAACGCTGTTCACCCGCACTGTTTAGCGTTCGTCCACCAGCGGCTGCGTAGACATTACTACGCGTCGTATCGAAAGCCGCCAACGTCCATTCGGCGCGACGTTCCAACCCTACTTGCTTAAGGCCCCCCTCGTAACTATGCACTCGGGTTAGCTCGACTGGTTGAGCTGCGCTGATCAGAAAAAGGTCACCAGCGACAACATCGGCGGCGGTCGCGTATTGACCGTAGAGAGTCAAGCCAGGCCGAGTCTCCCAGGTTGCGCCGATACGGCCAGTGGTTGGATTAAATGATTTTGAAAACGGAAAATTTGAACGATTGGCCCCTGTTGAATCCACCGAGGTACGCTCAAGATCAATAATTTCATGCCGCAAGCCGCCGACAAGCGCAAAAACTGGCGTGAGTTTAATCCGGTCCTCAACGGATAATGAGTTGTTGCGAATGGCCGTAGTTTGTTTCTGTAGAGTCAGCGCCCCGTATACGCCTCGCGCTGGATCAACAACGTTGACACTATCAGACGGAAAGTTTGCAGCACCAGGGCGAGAAAAGTCAAGACTACTCGTATCGTAGACTAGCACCATGCGGTTATCTAAGCCAGCTAGCCGGCTGTCCTGCTGAAGCTCAACTTTGTTACCAATTAATTGTTGATGATGGCTAACGAAAAACCGTTCCCGATCTATTTGTCCGCTACCGGTATTATAGGCAATGACTTCACTGTTATACCACTCACGACGCGCTGTGTAGTAATACAGTTGGTTTCGTACCACCATGTCGGGGCGCAGTAACCATTCAAAGCCACCACGCACCATGCTCTCCTCGGCCTTCATGTAATTGTCGAGCACATTATAATTGGTCGACAAAGTGCGGTTATCAATTGTCACTGCACCAAGGTTAGTGCCGTTATAATTGGAAACGTAACTACCTGAAACTATTCGGTTGGCTGCGTTAGCCCCAGTCGTTGTCAAGGGCACGAGCGGAGTGCCCCAATAGCTGTTAGCGTGATCTTGTTTGTGTTCGATGGCAGCAAATAGCTTAAGTGACGCTGTCGCTTTAAAATCGAGTGCGCCTGAGAGTTGGATATTCCGGCTGGCCGTGTCAGTAATAAAGCCGTCACTAGAAGTGCGACTCACATCTAATCGGTAATCGAGCCCTTCCTTGGTAGTACTCCCACCTGACCCAAAGCCACTACGAACGGTGTTATTCGAACCGTAAGAAACCCAAGCTTCATTTTCAACTGAGCCTTGATGGGGTTTACGCGTGACAAAATTGATTGCGCCTCCAGCAGCACCCTCACCGGAGATCAAAGAGGCTGGTCCCTTCAGCACTTCTATACGCTCAAGGCTAGCAGTATCCATGATACGAGAAGTCATGTTTTGCGGGCCAATTTTAATACCGTTATAAAGAATGTTGATCTGACTATTGGTGAAGCCACGAATTGAAAAAGCCGAGGGTTCCGCAGGGTGATCACCAGCTGTCACACCGACCATACCTGCAGCTGCCTCCGTAACCGAGCGTAAACCACGCTGCCGCATAGTTTCTTGATCGATGACCTCGATGCTAGCGGGTGTTTCACGCACACTAAGGCCAAGCCTACTAGCACTTTCGGCCGTCTGGTCCATACCAAGAGCAGATTCAGGTCGGCCTACGACCTGAATTTCTGGCAAAACTGTTTGAGCTAAAGCGCCGTTTGCTTGCAATGCTAGCAAGACCAGCACTATAAATTTGTCAAACATATTTCTCCTTGAATTAACCGCTGGTCTGTAACCTGTGTTTTTGATGCATATCCAGTCATTCTACCTACGCTAGTGAATGATTTTACGCAAAAAACAAACCGATGTGGAATCTGCTCATTCGATATTGGTCAGTGACCTTGGCAGACCGGTGCATCTCATGACACTAGCCCGACCAGTGGGCTAGTTTGAGTTTTGGTGACCCGAGACGGAATCGACCCGAGCCTAGGAAAATGACATCCGACCCATTCAAGAATCAATAGCCCATCAATAGTTGGCTTGAATTGGATTAGGTTTGAAATCAATTTAAAGCTTAAATTAACCCGTTGATTTAATGAATGAATATGTAGCTTTGGCTGCAAGTCTTCACTTTTACTTCCAAAACCACAGGCCTATAGCAAATGGACTTCAAGTCCTTAAATGAGCACCCCACTTTCGGTCAGCATCCTCTACCAAAGCCGATTCCGTTACTCTTTTTGCTGGTGTAGATTCACTATTAAACCTTCCTACCATAACAAAAAGCAGTTTAATTGCTTGTTTTTCAAATTGCGTTAGAATGCAAAAAAATCATCAGAAAATTAATCTAAAAAAACCGAAGATGATGTAGGGATGCAGTACAACCGCGACAATTTTCTCGCCCTGTAACCAGGATACAAAATAGTACTGCTAATAATATCGGGAGAAAGCCAACATGAAGGGTCATTACATCGTGCGCGGTATCGCCACAATAATTGCAATATTGGGAATTCTCAATTTAACGGGTTGCGCAAACCTGTCCCAGGAAAAATCCGTTGTTTTGGCAGAACAGGGCAGCTTCTTTGTCGGAGGGCGCATCGTTCAGGCCAAGGGAACCTACGATCCATCCAAGGACACTGCCAATACGAACGAGGGAAACACATTCTGGGCAGACCAGATGTATGTGCAGTATCAGGTCCCAGTCAATGCGCGCAAGTATCCACTGATTCTGGTGCACGGCGGCGGTGGCACCGGACGCGTCTGGGAGACCACGCCCGATGGGCGAGAAGGATTTCAGACAATCTTCCTGCGCCGTGGTTTTCCGGTCTACATCGTTGATTTCCCACGCCGAGGCCGCGCCGGTTATCCAAGCTACAACGGAGCGTTCGGGGACCTCGATGGAACTGAGATCGTACCGAACAAGACCAACCGCGCCGGTATGCAGTATGCGTGGTCGCGCTGGCGACTCGGCCCGAAATATCCAGAGGTATTTCCAGTGCAACAGTTTCCGATGAAGGGGCTTGACCAGTTCATGCAACATCTCGTGCCAACGGTATCGGACGATCCAGAAGTCATTGGCGGCGCATTGCTTAAGCTACTCGAACGTATCGGCCCAGCGATCGTCGTCACGCATTCCCAGTCGGGACTGTTCGGATGGCTTGCGGGCGCACGATCGCCAAACGTTAAAGGTATCGTTGCCTACGAGCCTGGCTTCGTCTTTCCGCGAACTGAGATGCCCGCACCGATCCCCCTCTACAAGGGGACGCAAGTTGCCGGCACTGCGGTGACTGCGCAGGAATTCGCCAACCTTGTAAAAATTCCGCTGCAGGTGGTCTACGGCGACAATATTCCGCCATCACCAGTGCCGGA
>CAITMU010000067.1 GCA_903893565.1 uncultured beta proteobacterium
AACCCTCCCCCCGGTGAGCGAGCCATTCTGAGCATTCAATTAACCCCGATTCATTGGAGCCCTGAAACCGATCGGAGCGCGATAACGCCAACCTCGGACTCTGCCCAAGCGCCAAAGTCCTTACCCTCCGCCTCTGCCTCGGGTAATACTTTTTCCGGCAAAACGCCACCACAAAACCTCCCCGCTCGAGCCACCCCTAACCACGACACCCGACACTATTTGCCCAGCGGCAGCTTTACCCGCGCCCTATTGCTAGGCGGATTGGATGCACCCACGGGAGGCCAATCACAACGAAACCCCCAACCCGTATTGTTACGGTTAACCGATAAAGCCATGCTACCCAACGCCTTTCGATCCGAGATCCGGGACTGCTTTGTCGTGGGAGCGGGTTATGGGGACATTAGTAGCGAGCGCGCGTATATACGCACCGAGTCTTTATCCTGCATTAGTCGACAAGGGCAAGCCATCGATATTCCGATCAAAGGCTATATCGCCGGAGAGGATGGCAAGGCCGGAATGCGCGGGCGCTTGGTCTCCAAGCAAGGTCAGGTATTGGCCAACGCTTTATTGGCCGGAGTGGCCAGTGGTATCGGGCACTCGTTCCAACAAAGTGCCACCACGGTCTCGGTTTCGCCTTTAGGGTCCACCAGCACAATCGATACGGGTAAGCAACTGGAAGCGGGACTTGGCACCGGGGTGGGTAAGTCCTTAGATCGCTTATCACAGTATTACATCACTCTGGCAGAAAAGATTTTTCCGGTCATTGAAATCGATGCCGGTCGCAGCGTTGACATTGTCTTAACCAGCGGGGTGAACTTACCTCACCCGCTGGATCAGAGTGTAGCGCCTAAGGGCTCAACCTTTCAAAGGCGTGATCAACAACGAGAGACTGAAGGGCGAGGCGCTCAAGAAGAAAGCCCCCTGAAGCGAGGCCGCGTGGTTCGCCCCCCCGTAACGACACAAACGAGTCTCGACCCGGCAAAAGAAACTGGCACAGATCGAAGCTCGGGGAGTGCACCGTCCTCAGCATCCCTCAACCCCTTCATTCTTCCGCCCTCAACGCCGGCCCGTAATCCCCCCTTTTTTAACCCGATCCAAGACCCCCTTCAGCCAAAGGACACGGTAGACCATGACACCCTCAGCCCCTGAATCCAGATCGCCCGCCAACCCTCCCAAACCCATTGAAACGCTGACCCGTTCACGCGTCTCACCTCCCCATGCCTTGGTGTTGTTTAAGCGCTTAAAACCCTCCCTCCCCGCTAAACGAAACGCTTTGCTTAAGACACGAAAAATGATTTCGATACGCCAACTGTTTTTAGGCGATAAGCGCAGAAAAACGAATCCCCGTCGTAGCACTCTTGCGCCGGTGGCGCTCTTAGCGCTCCTGATGGCTCTGGGGTCTTTGGGTTCTATGGACGTAGTCCCCAACGCACGAGCGCAAAGCCCGATGGCGACCCCAGAGCTTACAGGGGTGACTTCGGAGGTGACTTCGGAGGTGACTTCCAAGGTGGCTCAGGGACCAAAGGCTACCTCAATCGAATCAAACGAAGGGGCTCCCAGAGCACCCCTTGCTCCCGTGCCCCTGGCCGTTATGCGAGAGCGTCTACAAAAAGCCTACCCTGCGACCCACTTTGGTGCCTTGCATTGGAGTGCGATCCCAGGACTATACGAAGTCGAAATGGGCAAAAACCTGGTCTATGTAGAAACGAGTGGCCAATACTTTCTTTTTGGTCATCTTTTTGATATGCGTGAGCAAAAAGACTTAACGGCTGCCAACCTCGCCCATCGAAATCCTCCCATTAAAAGCATGGCCCTGCCATTTAATGACGCGTTGACCGAAGTGCGCGGTAACGGTCAACGTCTATTAATCATTTTTAGTGATCCTGACTGCCCCTACTGCCGACAGTTGGAACGAAGCTTAGTGCAGCTAAACAATGTCACCATCCACACGTTTTTGATGCCCTTAAAGAGTCTACATCCTAACGCGCGCGACAAAGCGATCGGGGTGTGGTGCTCAAACAATAAAATTCAAAGTTGGCAGGCGATGATGCGAGCAGACAAAACCCCTCGCTATCAAAATTGCGCGCATCCGATTGAGCGCAACATCGAACTCGCAGAAAAATTAGGCATCCATGCGACACCGACGCTCATTAATGCCAAGGGCGAGACACTGGCAGGGGCGCAGACCCCAGCGCGTATTGAAAGCTGGCTCGATCAAGTGCCAGAAAAAAACATTGCGGGAGTCAAACCATGAGAGCGCATCGGAAAATCGGTCTGAGGTATAACGTCTCGCTTCGATTGTTACTGAGTTTGATGCTGAGTCTATTCATTAGCCTCTTGCTAAGCGGTTGCCAGAATCAATTAAGTGGCATCGGTGGCACTAGTGATCTAGCCTGTGAAGCGCCCGCCGGGGTGAGTTGCCGCTCTGTCAGTGGGGTCTATGCCAATACCCAGCGGCTCACCCAAGCCGCGCAAAAAAAAGAACAAAGTCTTAATCACGATTTAGTCGAAAAAGACGAGAGCCAAGCCTCACCGTTCGAAAAACAAATCGTAAGAACGTCGGTGGTGCAGCACTCTGCCTCACAACGAGCGCAACCCAAAGCCTTTGAACCCCTAGGGCAAAGCTCTGAATCAGTCGCTTTAAACGCCCCAAAAACGCGAGCCACACCACCGACAGAAACCGCGTTACCGAGCGATATGAATTTTGTGGCAAAGCGCTCCCCACCCGATATCGTTCACTTGTGGATCGCCCCCTGGGTCGATCGCGATGGGGATTGGCATCGAGAGGCGGTCATTAATGTATTGATCCATGAAGGTCACTGGTTATTGCCCGATAACACCCGAGCGCCTAACACCCCACCGCCTCCCAACGTGCAATCGATTCTGCCAACCCTCTTGCCATCCCTCTTACCAACCCTCTTGCCATCCCCCATGAAATAGTTAAGGGCCCCCCGCTCATGCTTCGCCAACTCTTACAAGATCTTGAATCCACCCTAGGCCGTTTAAGCGCCAGCGCTGCAATGGGAGCCCCTTATTCATCAGGCGCAGCCTCCGGTGCCGGTGCCGGTCCTGAACGATTTAGCCAGTGGCTCGATTACTGCGCGTGGGACGAAGAACGAAAAATTTTCATCAACCGCGAAAGCTTAGGCTTTTGTTTGGAATTAAGACCTCAATCCGGGGCCGATGAGGAAATGGCGCGCGTGCTAACCGCGTTATATGCGAGTGCCCCTGCCGGCACAGGGTTTCAGTTTCATCTGTATGCCAGTCCCGATATCGATCACACCTTGAAGCACTACGTCGCCTTAAGAACACCAAGCCACACCGATGCCTCGAAAGAAAAGCCCTGGGCACAACCCATGGCACAGCAACGGGCCGAGCACTATGAGCGCGCGAGCCAGCAATCTTTGAGCAGGACACACCCGTATCTATTAAGAAATTTTAGATTAGTACTAAGCACCTGTGTCGCCGGCAATGCACAGACCTTTAACGCGATAGAGGATCTATGCGTGCTACGCGATAGTGTGCGCGCAACCCTTCAAGCCGGGGGCTTTCCCTCCCGATGCTGGGAGGCTGCAGATCTCATTAACTGGGTGTCAGCTCTGCTTGACCCCCATCGACTCAGTCAAGCCCCAAAACTCCACTACGACGAGGGGCGCCCCTTAAATGATCAGATGATTGATCCAGCCACTCAAATGGAAGTGGGCGCCTCAGAAATTAAGCTTTTTAATGTCGCAGCACTCCCCCCCTTGGAGACGACTTCAGATCACCCATCAAGCGCTACCCCCTCGCAACACAGGGGGCGCACCCGCAGTCTGAGGCTCTTAAGTGCTCGAAGCTTGCCCCCCCGACTGGCCCTGTGGAACATGGGTTCCTTGATTGGCGATCTGTATCAAAACACGCTGCAATTTCCCTGCCCCTACCTCATCACCCTGGGGGTTAAAGTCTTGGAGGGGGAATCATCTCGCCAATGGGCGATGATTAAAAGTGCGCGCGCCACCACCAATGCCGGAAGTTATATGGCGCGTTTTCTGCCAGATCTGCAAGAACGCAAAAATGACTGGGACATCGTGATTCGCGCCCTCGATGAGGGGCGACAACTGGTGGCGCTTTACCATGAGATTGCGCTATTTGCGCCCCCTCAGGAGATCACGCGTGCCGAACAAGCCGCGCGCGCGATCTTTCGGGCCCGAGGCTTTGAATTGGCCAATGACACGTTGATGATGAGTCAAGCCTTGATTGCGAGTCTACCGATGAGCCTATCGGATGGGTTCTATAGCGATCTAAAACGCATGAAGCGACTCACCACCAAAACCTCCGCCAACGCGATCCACATGGCCCCCTTGATTGCCGAGTGGTCAGGCACCCCCACTCCGGTGCTTTTAATGGGCGGGCGACGCGGTCAATTAATGTCACTCGATGTCTACGACAACCCGTCGGGGAACTACAACGTGGCGATTGCGGGCACATCGGGCTCGGGTAAGTCGGTGCTCTTAAATGAAATCGCTGCAGCGTATCTAGCCACCGGGGCTCGGGTTTGGATCATCGATGTGGGGCGCTCTTATGAAAAGGCTTGTCAAAACTTTGGCGGGAGTTTTATTGAATTTAACGAGCAGATGAATTTCTCCTTAAACCCTTTTTCGACAGTCGAAGACATTGATGAGGAGATGGAACTCCTACAACCCCTACTCGCTCAGATGGTCTCACCGCGTGAGCCTTTAAATGCCTTTGAATACTCGACCCTAGGTCATGTGATCAAACAAGTGTGGTTGGAAAAAGGGCAACGCATGACCATTGATGACATTTACGCGCGCTTAAATAGCGGGCAGCTGGAGGATTCAGACACCGGGGTGATCGATCGACGATTGAAGGATTTAGCCACAATGCTTCATCCCTACACCCAGGCCGGCACCTACGGGCGCTATTTCAGTGCCAAGGAAGGGATAGCCTTTGAAAACGATCTGGTGGTGCTGGAATTGGAAGAGCTTAAGTCAAAAAAAGATCTTCAGACCGTGGTGCTCTTAATCATGATGTATCGAATCACCCGACAAATGTATTTCGATCGAGAAAGAAAAAAAATTGTCATCATCGACGAAGCCTGGGATTTATTAAGCGGGGGCTCTACCGCTGAGTTTATCGAGGCGGGCTATCGGCGTGCACGTAAATATCGTGGCGCTTTCATGTCCGCCACCCAAGGCATTGATGACTATTACCGTAACCCAGCGGCGCGCGCTGCGCTTGATAACTCGGACTGGATGTTTTTACTACGCCAAAAGTCCGAGTCCATCGAAAGCATGGACCGGTTAGGGCAAATCAAAATGGATGATGCGTTAAAGCGTCTTTTGCAGTCCCTACGCACCGAGCAAGGTCTTTACTCAGAGGTCTACATCCACTCCCCCGCTGGCAGCGGTATTGGGCGGGTGCTGGTGGACCCTTATAGCTTACTGCTTTTTTCCAGTCGCGCGGAGGATTTTAGTGCCATTAACGCACAGCGCGCGCTGGGTCTATCGGTGCCCGAAGCCATACGGGCCGTCTTACAACATCGGAGTCAACATTGAAACCCTTATCCCTTCAGGTCCCTTCGTTCATGATTGCCATCAAAGCACTACGTAGCCTTGCGGGTTGGCCGCTCTTCTTTTGCCAACTCACCTTACTCTTGATAAGCCTCATCCATGGTCCTTTATGGACGACGAGACCCGCAGCACCCCGCTTTGCCGTGATCGATGTTGGGGTTCTCTACCGATTAAAAGAAGCACAGGTCACGCAAGTGCTTCTTCAGGCAGATTTGAGTCTACAAAAACGAACCGAACTTTTGGAGGGAGTCAAAGACTTTGGTCCTGCAGTCGATGCGTTGATTAAGCAACTGCCCCAGCGCTGTCGCTGCGTATTGATCGCACGTGCGGCACTCGTAGGGGAGGACCCATCGCTCATGGATCTCACCCCAGTGGCGCGAGAGCTACTGGGGTTAGATCCCAAACACACAATCCAACCCAGAAACGAATGAAAACCACGAAACCCCTCATGCGTTTTTATCTTAAATCTCAAAAGCACCGGATCCTCATCCTTTGTGTTGCCCTTAGCACTTTGCTGATTGTTTGTATGGGGAGCTCGCATCTTCCGTTTGAATCCCCTTATCGTTTGGGCATTAACACGACCCATAGCCTACCGAACCACCTTTTTTTAATTCACCGAGGCGAGAAAGTCACCCGAGGCGATTATGTGTGCTTTGAATGGCAGGGGGCTGCCCCGGACTCTGCCATCCAGGCGCCCCAAGCGCCCCACTCCACTCACACCCCTCATTCTCCTCACTCTCCTCACTCGCCTTACCCTGCCTCCACCCGCTTTATCAAAATCGTTAAAGGCCTCGAGGGCGATCAAGTCACGCAAAGTCAGCGGGAGTTTTTTGTGAACGGCGTTTCACAAGGGCACGCAAAAGAAAAAGATCGTTTAGGCCAAAAACTCGCTCTCGGACCCACCGGGGTGATTCCTACGGGCGCCCTCTACGTCTGGGCACCCCACCCCGATAGTCTCGATTCCCGCTACGAACTGGCCGGTTGGATCCAACATTCACAAATCATTGGACGCGCTTATGTTATTTTTTAAAGGGGTTGCGATGGATGAAAGACAAACGTTGCGTTCGAAGGCCATTCTTATGAAGCCTCGAGTCATGGGTCTGGATAATAAAAGCCTTAAGCCTTGCTCGCGACTTTCACGAGCAATAAAGCTACTCCGACTGCCTCTGGCTTTACCTCTGTTCTTGCCTCTGCCCTTGCTTCTGCCCTTGCTTCTTCTCTTGTCTCTCCTCTTCCCGGCCTTATCTGCCAATGCCCATGAAGACTTTGATCGATTGGGTCCGGTCTATGCCATCGGAGAAAAGGACCTCCTACAAAGCCTACAAAAGTCTTTTGAGGGGGCACAACAATCGGGGCAACTGGGGCTTTTTTTTAACGAAGCTAAGAACCGTGCCAAACGCGCCATCGAAAACCCGACCCCAGTGGCCGGGGTTCACAAGACGCTAAAGCCTCGCACTTACTACCACGACCCGACAATCGAATTAGCGCAATCGTTAACCGATGCACGAGGCACGATTTGGGTTCCAGCGGGGACTCGGGTCAACCCCTTGCAGCGAGTCTTCCTTCGCCAGAGTTTGATGTTTTTTGATGGTCGTGACCCGCAACAAGTGCAACGAGTCGAGTCACTGTTGCGAGCCCGCCCTGGAAAAATCAAACCTATCCTCATCGCAGGCTCACCTCTGGCTGTAATGCGCCGCTTTAAAACGCGCGTCTACTTTGATCAACAGGGTCACTTGTGTCGAACACTGGGCATTGAACAAGTCCCGGCTTTGGTGGAACAAGAAAACGAAAGGCTTCGCATCGATGAAATGCTTTGATTCCAGTGGATTGATCAACTCTCGAGCCGAAATGTCCGATTCGGTTACCACTCTAGGTCAGCGTTTAAACACGCTGTTGAAAGAGCTCGTAAACATGGCAAAAGCGTTTAAACGCTTCAAGACTAGTCAACACGAGATTTATCAGAGGTTTAAACACTTTGTCATCCCTCGAGCCGACATGACCTCAATGGTTACCCCTCCTAATAAGCGTTTAAACATGCTGTTGATAGAGCGTTTAAACATGACAAAAGCGTTTAAACGCGTAAAGACTAGTCAACACGAGAGTTATCAGAGGTTTAAACACTTTGTCATCCCTCGAGCCGACATGACCCCAATGGTTACCCCTCTTAATAAACGTTTAAACACGCTGTTGATAGAGCGTGTAAACATGGCAAAAGCGTTTAAACGCGTAAAGACTAGTCAACACGAG
>CAITMU010000068.1 GCA_903893565.1 uncultured beta proteobacterium
AAAAATCCGTTGTGTGCAAACACATACATGTTGTTACGCAACGGGTCGCCGCTGACAGCAATCATGAAATCTTCTGGTTTCCAAACAATAGGAACCAGTCGGTTTTCGTCCTCTGATTCGTAAAATACCTTAGGGATTCTGCCCTGACGAACATCGTCTTTGAGATCCCAAACGCCGCGTATATTCCATTCGCGTAATTGACGTTCGAATTCGAATGCGGGAATTCGTGCGTGTTCGAAAAGATACTTTTTAACATCTAATTTGGACCAGCCCGCTTTGGCAATAGTCTGCACGATAATTGGACTTAATACGACCAGCGGACGAAGCGTACCTAAGCCGTGACTGGTGGTGAAGGTGATTTGCCACATGTGGTATTTTTTAACGGAATCGGCCACATAAGGCAAAAGCATTTCGGGGGTACTGCCTGAAACGGAGGAGAATGAACCCCCACCAGTGTAGCGGGCGATCGTGACCACGTTATCTTGCGCTTGATGTCCCATTTCCTCAGCGGTATTTTCCCAGCCAATTTGCTTGATGACAGCATCATTTTCTGCCAAAACGACTCGCCAGGTGTTACCAAAGGTGGCTTTATCGGTTTTATGTAAAAGAAAGCCAGCTACGTTTCTTAAATAGAGTCGCCAGAATCGGCCGATGGAAGTGTTGGGTTTAAACCCGTCCCGCAGCACCCCTTGGGTGTAATTAAAGTTTAGCTGCTGGATGATGGGGCCGTTTAAGATGATGAGGGTTTCGCCTCCGGGTGTGTTCCCACTGTGCTCAACGCCATACTTCGGATCACACATGCCCTCGACCGCCGCAATTAATATCGGCATATATTCTGGTCGGCAGCCGGCCATCACACCATTGACAGCGATGCTCCAAATTGTGGCAGCACGGCTATCGGGCAATAAGATCCCTAGGACTTCGTGTCGGTCTCGGTCGGTGAATTTTAAGAAGGCCTCAATGGCCGATAGTGTGGGTGGGACGATGGGCAATCCATCGGAGAGTTCGTGTTCATAAAAATACTCGTTCACCGCTTCGAAGCCACCGGTAAAGATGACGTCCTTAGCGCTAGGTTCCTTGGTTTTTCCCTTCAGTGGCGGTTGCTGGGTTAAATTTTCAATCACCTGTTGTGCGGTAGTCTCAATGACCTCTCTGCGCAATTGTTCATCGTTTTTGGTACCGATATGACCTGGCACGAGAGCCAGCGGAATATTGGGCACGCCCAGGCCAATGGATGTTGTAGCGGCTTGAAGAAAAAATCCCTCACAGGTTAGTGATGAAGTGGGATACCCCAAGGCTTCACAAGCTGCGCTTGCCCGCAACACGGCGGGCGTACAAGAGCCTCAACAGGCCATGCCGGAAATAACCGCATCGACCTTGAGCGCTTTGAATTTTTTTGCAAACTCGGCAAGCGCTTCTTTTTCATCGCCACCATGGGAGCTACCAAATTCGCGCCAACTAACGAACTGGACTTCAGGGTATTGTTTTTTGATGGCTTCTTCCAGTAGCGCAAAAACTTCATCGCCACGAAATAAAAAATCCCAAACTTGGGCGATGACCTTGCCGTTTAAAGTCTCTAATCGTTTAGCCAGCGGTTTGATGCCTGTTTGTCGTGGGGTGCGGGGCCAGTAAACTGCATATTGTCCGTCTTGTGTTGTCATAGTGATCTTTTGTTAGGTGGGAAAAAGAGGGAAGCCCAAAAGCTTATTTGGTCATACCCAGTTCGGTGAGTACGTCTTTTAAGACATCGTATTGGGTTTTTAAATACTGGCCCATCTCAGCGCTATTTTTATAGTCTTCAACCCATTGATTTTTTTCTAGGGCTTGCTTCCATTCGTTAGATTTTACCATTCGGGTAAATACATTGTCCCAATAGCGAATCTGATCAGCACTTAAGTGGCGGGGACCGATAAACCCACGGGGAATATCAAAAATGACATTAATGCCTTGTTCTTTCAAGGTGGGAATATTCGCAACCTCCCCTTTGAGTCGATGGGCTGAAGCGATACCTAACACCCTGACTTTGCCGGCTTTGACCATTGGCATTAAGGTGGCGGGGGTAGCTGCCATGACATCTACATGACCACCTGCAGCTGCAACGACCCCATCACTGGAAGCGTTAAAAACCACAATTTTTAGTTTTTTGATGTCGGCCCCGACGGTCCGGGCCAATAATGCAGCTGTAATGTGAAAAGCATTACCGCGGGCCGCTGATAACGCTATGCTTACTGAGCTAGGGTCTGCTTTGAGCTTATTGGCTAGATCACGGGCATTTTTTAACGGTGAATCGTGACCCACCACAAACGCAATGGGTTCAGAAATGAGGTTGGCAATGGGGGTGAAATCAAAGTAATTTAAGTGGATTTGCCCTCCAATGGCGGCGGTTAGCGGGGTGGAAGTTTGGACCATGAGATGGTGAGCGTCACCGTTAAATTGTCCCAGATAATTTAATCCAATTCCGTAGTTGCCCCCTGGTTTATTGATGGTGTTGATGGACTGGCCTAAGCTTTGGTGGGTTTGAAAAATAGATTGCACAATACGTGCAGTACTATCGACTCCACTACCGGGCCCGGTCGGCACGATGAATTCGACGACTTTTTCCGGTTTCCAGTCCGCCCAGCAAAAAACACTTTGAAGCAATGAAAAGAGAGTAAAACACATTAGAATACGGTGACGAAGGGATGTGGGGTTCATGGTGAGGTTGACTCCTCCAAAGGGAATGTAGCTTTAAAAGATTTTATTTCAGGCTTAAAGTGTATAACGCTTGTGGGTATGGGCGCATGAATTGTTTTTTGTTAGGTAGCGTCGAGCTTAAAATCTAGTTAAGGTAGGTCAATATAAAAAAAGTGAGGAATTCCGATGCGTTTTAGTTTAAAGCATGTCAGTGCGATTGCGGCGGGGATCATGGTATTGATGATTTCTTTCAGTGTCCGGGCAGAGAACGCCTATCCGACTCGTTCCATTCGATGGATTGTGCCCTATACTCCCGCAGGGACTACGGATATTTTGGCGCGTATCATGGCGCAGCGTTTGTCGGAAAGGCTGGGTCAGACGGTAGTGGTTGATAACCGACCTGGCGCTGGTAACAATATTGGGACTGATATTGCTGCTAAGTCGGCTGCCGACGGCTATACCTGGTTTTTAGTCAATCCGGCGAACGCGATTAATGCCACCTTGTATGAAAAATTACCCTTTAATTTTCTGCATGATATGGCGCCCGTGGCTGGCATCGTGAGGGTCCCCAATATGATGACCATTACGAAAAATTTCCCAGCCAAATCCATTCCCGAGTTTATTGCCTATGCCAAAGCCAATCCTGATAAAGTAAATATGGCCTCATCGGGCAATGGCACGTCCGTGCATTTGTCAGGGGAATTATTTAAATCGATGGCTGGTGTCAATTTAACCCATATCCCTTATAAGGGGGCGGGACCGGCATTGATTGATTTGATTGCAGGACAAATGCACGTGATCTTTGACAATATGCCCTCATCCATTGGTTATGTTCGGGCTGGAGAACTTCGGGCGTTGGGGGTGACGACAGCCAAGCGCTCGCCAGCGCTACCCGATGTGCCTGCAATTGCTGAAAGTGTTCCCGGTTATGAGGCTAGCGCTTGGTTTGGTATGAGCGTGCCTCTTGGAACCCCAGCGGCAATCGTGATGCGAGTGAATCGGGAATTTAACGAAACCTTACAAGAACCGAAAATGCAGCAAAAGCTGGCTGATCTGGGAGGAGTATCTATACCCGGTACCCCAGAACAATTTTGGGCCCTGCATACGATGGAGACTGAAAAGTGGGCGAAAGTGGTGAAGTTTGCCGGCGTAAAAATTCAGTAATATCGGCCGACCCCGGTGCGGGCGTTGGATGCCATCGGGATGGGCAGTTTTAAAAAAGAGAAGTTGGTCTGTCATGACTTTGAATCAACCAGTAGATCCGTGTCAGCGACCCCCCCGGCTTAATCAACGAACTATCCCTCATCAAGGTAAAGACTAAGACATGGCGACTCATTTAGACATTCAATCACGATCCATGGTATTGGGAGGCCGAGCCTTTGGTAAGACTGGGGCCTATGAAAAAATAGCAGGCAGTATTCATTTCTCAATCGACCCCCTCCATCCGGCCAATCAAGCGATTACGGATATCACCTTGGCGCCTCGTGATGCGCAGGGTAGGGTGTGCTTTAAAGGGGATTTTTATCTCTTAAAGCCAGTGGATATGACAAAAGGTAATGGCCACTTGTTGATGGATGTACCCAATCGTGGACGTAAGGTGGCTATAGAGATTTTTAATAGCACGCCCCGAGTGGCGGATCTGGTGAGTGAGCAAGATTTTGGTAATGAATTTTTGATGCGTGAAGGCTACACGGTGGCTTGGATTGGTTGGCAAGTCGATGTGCCCCGTCGCGACGGTTTGATGGGACTGGATGTGCCCCGGGTGCCAGGACTGAAGGGATGGATTCGCTGCCGACTGCGTCCGAATGATAAAGCGGATGTATTGGCTTTAGCGGATCGGCTTCACATTCCTAACGCAGTGACGGATCTAAAGGATGAAGAGGCATGGATCAGCGCGCGCACTTCGGGGGGCGCAGAGCCTATCCGTTTAGCGCGTTCGTCTTGGCATTTTGTCGACGAGGGTCATGTTAAGTTGGAGGGGGGATTTTTGCCGGGGGTGATTTATGATGTTGTCTACCGCAGTCAAAATCCTTTGGTAGTGGGTTTGGGATTACTTGCGCTCAGAGAGGCCGGTGCGTTTTTTAAATGGCAGACGCAGGGCAATCCTTGTGCTGGTGGCATTGTACGCTCCACCCTGTTTGGGGTATCCCAAAGTGGGCGCTTGATTCGGCAAATGATCTATTTAGGATTAGATCAGGATGAATCGCAGCGTGTGGTATTTGATGCGCTGATGCCGCATGTCGCCGGGGCTCGTCAAGGGGAATTTAATCTGCGATGGGGTCAACCCTCTTTAAACTCCCACGCGACAGTCGGTGGGGTGCCGCCAGCGCACGACAAAGCGTTGTATGCGCGTTTTAGTTTACGTGCTCACCCACCCAAGATTTTTGCCATTAACACTGCTGCAGAGTACTGGCGGGGCGATGCGAGCCTGATTCATACGGATGAGACACAAACTCAGGATGCTGAACCGCCTTCGTTTGTAAGAACGTATTTCTTGGCTGGCACACAACACACGCCCGGCCCCATACCCCCTCCACCAACTGATGCTAATACGGGCGCGCGCGGGTTACACCTGTTTAACGTAGTCGATTACAGTCCTCTTTTACGTGCTGCCTTGGTCAATCTAGACCAATGGATAGGGCAAGGCGTAGAACCGCCTCCCAGTGCCTTCCCGCGTTTAAGTGACGCGACGGCAGTGGCCGCAGAGACTTTAAGAGAGGTGTTTGTAAAATTTCCGGCGGTTCGCTTTCCTGATCGCTTGGTACATATGCGGCGACTGGATTTCGGTCCACAGTTGGCCCTAGGCATTGCTCAATATCCGGCTCGAGAGGGAGCGCTATTGAAAAGTTATGTTTCCGCGGTAGATACGGATGGTAACGAAATCAGTGGCATTCGTCCCGTTGAGATAAGCGTCCCGTTGGCTACCTTTACAGGGTGGAATTTGCGACATCCTGAACAAGGAGCGGGGGGGGATTTGATGCAAATGCGAGGCTCGACCTTGCCGTTTACAAAAACGAAGGAAGAGCGGATGCAGTGCGCTGACCCGAGACTTTCCATGGCAGAGCGTTATACCAACCGTGAGGCTTATCTTGAGTCCGTGCGCGAAGCGTTTAAGAGCTTAGTTGCTTTACGCCATGTACTCAGCCAGGACGAGGAGACGATTGTCAGTCGTGCTCAATTACGATGGGATTTTTTGCATTCCCTATAACGCATACTAACCTAGGTGATGGTCCAAGTAATTCAATATAAGATCCAAACAGTTTTGTTGCATGGGGTCCGGATTGAATTGTTCCTTCTCGTCGGTCTCGATAAAGGGGTATCCATGGGTTGGGTGATCAAAGCTCACCCACTGCGAGTCTTTGCCAAGCTCGCTCATCCATTCATGGGCTAATCTAAAAATACCTTGCAGATGATCCTTGTCGCGACCGATATGCAACATCGGTGTATGGATGGCCCGAAGGCGCGATAGCGCCCGGGCTTTGTTGGTCCATTGTTTAACAACGGCGATGTCTTGAAACTGAATTTCTCCATCGATTCGGGCAATTTCTGGCCCTGTGTGAACGCTCAGAAACTCGTGCGAAGCCCCTTCAATAACGACGCCACAACCAAAATTCATTTCTGCCGCTGCTTTTAAGAGGGTTTCACCGCCGTGGCTAACCCCCATCACGCCAACACTTTGGGCACGTACGTAGGGTAGAGTTTGGATGTAGTGAATGACCGATTGAAGATCATCGGAGTCCACCCGTGGGGTGGCTTGTAAGGTCAACGATTCACCACTCAGATGCGCCTCCACGGATGGCGTCTGAGGGCGCACGCCATAGTAGTGGGGAATTTCATGACGATAATTGACATACACCACGACATACCCGCGTCGTAGAAGGCACTCTTGGAAGTGATGGTAGAGGGCGAGTTTTTGTTCAATAAGAGGCATGCCTCCACGACCATTACCCCGCCCCATAAGGATGGCGGGAAAGGGGCCTGTTCCTGAGGGTTTTCTTACCGCAATCGGAACGTAGAGTTCGTCTTGGGTTAATACAAAAGTGTAGTCGGTAGGATAGAGAGACCCTGCGACCGGTCGGGTCGTGACATAGCCGTGCGCAGGGGGAAAGTGTGAAGCTTTATGTATAAGCATCGTAGGATTTTTTAATGTGCCCCAATTTAAAAATAGTTGTTTAGGAGTGGGATCTTACTAGCTTATCTTCGAACCAATCCCACATGGTCGCCACACCGAGGGTTAGGTAATCTCGTTGGCAGTGTTGAGAGCCGCCTTCTTCTGCAGTGAAAACTCGAAGGGTTTTATCCGTGGAGCCTGAGGCATTGTAAAGGGCCTGGGCATCTTGCAAAGAGATCTGCTCGTCTTCTGCCCCGTGCACGATCAAGAACGGACAGCGCATTTTTTGCACTACGCCGTCTAATTGATAGGGCTCGAGTTTTTTGAGGGCCTCCTCTAAAGTATCCACCCCTAAAATCCACATGATGTGATGGCCAGGAACCGATAAGGAAGTTTTGAATTTGGAATCAATTCTTTTTTTCCAGGTGCCGTAGTAGTCCCAAATAGCGCCCCAGGCAACACAAGCGGCAAAGCGCGGTTCCATCGATGCGATGCGAGGCGCGTAGTAACCGCCCAGGCTGATGGCTACAACTCCCACTTTCTTGGCGTCGACATCGCGGCGTTTTTCTAAATAATCCATACAGGCCGAACCAGCCACTTCATAATCGTGACGCAGATAGTTGCCCCGAAAGCGGATCGCTTCCCCAGTGCCTGGGCCGTCCATCACGAGGCACGAGATGCCCCGTTTGATTAAATCAGAGACTCCGCGTACGAATTGAATTTCTTTAGTGATATCCAAGCCATCAAAAAATACCACACAGGGGGGGTGGGGGTTGCCAGTGTTTTGTGCGTGAACAAAGTAGCCTGGCAGACTTTCTTTCCCCATGGGTACTTCTACGATTTCAATACGGATATCGGTAAGCCTGGTATATTGATGAAAGCAATCAACGCCTTGCTTAAAGCAAGCCAACGCCTTGTCATCCTTAGGGGTGCGAAATCGTTCTGCCATTTGGTAGTAGTTACAGGCTCGAAGATAGGCGGCACTAGCAGAAATGCGGTGGCCAGTGGCAGCAAATTTTTCTGCGTGCACGCGTACGCCATCCGCCACTTTTTGACAGGCATAAAACCATGCATCGTCATCCTCGGGATCTTTGTCTTTTAGTAAAGCGCCAATCTTATGTAACTCCCCAATATCAGAGCCCCCAAAAGCGCCGGATCCGAGCATGTTGATAAACCCAGCCGACCAACGATAATTGCCTGGAAAATACATAAAATAAGGCGGTTCTTTTTTTGTCATGGCACTTCCTCAGTATGTTGTTGTAATCAAAAAACAAAAAGACGAGACCTTTTACATCTGGATTTATTCTTTTTTAATGCCGGCAGCCTTTGCTACGGTGGCCCATTTATCCAATTCTTTTTTAATAAATTGAGTGTAATCTTCAGGTCCTAAGTCACCCAGTTCATGCCCTTGACCGACGAATAATTGACGTGACTCTGCCCCGTTAATCTGTTGCGATAAAACTTCAGCGATTTTTGTGATAACCGCTTTCGGTGTTTTAGCCGGGGCTAGCAATCCATTCCAGTTGTAGCTCACATAGCCTGGTAGGCCTTGTTCGGCAATGGTGGGTAGGTTGGGAATGAGCGTTGGACGTTTTTCAGAAGTCGCCCCGATGGCCCGCAGGCGACCATCGCGCAATAGCGGGGCACAGCCGGCAAATTGCATAATGGCGATTTCGATATGTCCGGCTATGAGATCGACGGTGAACTGGGACGCTCCCTTATAGGGTATATGGTTTAATTGTATGCCAGCGGTTGTGGCAAATAACTCGGTGGCAAAGTGGCCCACCGTCCCGACCCCCGGAGAGCCGTAGTTGATTTTACCGGGCTGAGCCTTGGCTAAGGCGACAAAATCTTTGACCCCTTTAACGGGTAAACTCGGGTGAATACAAAGGCAGCTGGCACTGCGCGCAATGAGAAAAATTGGCGCTAAGTCACGTAGCGTATCGTAGGGCATTTTGTTCTGGGCGCTGGGCGAAATAGTTAAAGGCCCTGGGTTACCAGCCAATAAAGTGTAGCCATCTGCCGGCGCTTTGACTACGATCTCTGTGCCCGGCACGCCACCGCCGCCCCCCCGGTTATCGATGATGAAGTTTTGACCAAGGTGGGCTGTGAGTTGTTGAGCAGCCCAGCGTCCTTGCACATCGGTGGGCCCCCCTGGCACGAAAGGGACAATGATACGCACGAGTCGGTTCGGATAGTTCTGGGCTTGCAAAGATGGGGCCATGCAGGCAAAAATCAAAAGAAATCTGACCAAGGTCGTGGGCATCGGGGCTTTTTCTAAGAAAGAAATGCATGGAATAGGCACACAGTAGCCACAACGATAGTAGTCCGAGGAGCGCTTGTCAATTACACGATTCTGGTATGATCCTATTTTTCAATTTCATTATTATTTCGAGGAGTGCTTGTTATGGCCGGCAGCAAGACCAAAGGCGTGAAGAAAAGTAACTACAAAGATATTTTGTTTGAAGTGAAGGATCAGGTGGCTTGGATCACGATTAATCGGCCTCGGGTGCTTAACTGCTTTCGCGAGCAGACTTTGGACGAAATGATTCACGCATTTAAATCGACCCGTGAAGATCCCTCGATTGTTTGTGCTGTGGTGACGGGTTCAGGCACGAAGTCTTTTTCCGCGGGTGGTGATTTTTTTGCCATGAAGCGATTGAATTTTAATAACGGCTACATGTGGAATGATCGTATGTTGGGCTTAGCCATGACTATTCGCGGCTTACCCATCCCGGTGATTGCCATGGTCAATGGTTGGTGCATGGGGGGGGGGCATGAATTGGCTTTGTGGTGTGATCTGGTCATTGCCTCTGAAAATGCCGTATTAGGACAAACCGGTGCTAAGGTGGGGGCTTGCCCGACGGTCGGGGCGACGCAATATATCCCGCGTATTATCGGCGAACGATTGGCTCGTGAAATGATTTTCTGTGCTCGTCGCTTTGGTGCCAAAGAGGCCGCTGAGGTGGGTTTAATTAATAAATGTGTACCGCAAAAAGATCTGGTCAGTGAGACGTTGAAGTGGTGTGAAACGATGAAAGGCCACAGTGCATTGACGATTCGTATGACCAAGAAATCGTTGAATTTCGAATCGGACAACCTGTATTCTTCCTGGCAACAGGGGATGGAATTATTGGCCCATGTCTGGGGATCCGAAGAAGCCAAAGAAGGGATGGACGCTTTCCTTGCTGGTAGAAAGCCTGACTTCCAGAAGTTTCGTCTTCGCGATAAAAAAATGATGGCACAATATTTGGAAGGTTGTGAAAAAGACCTCAATTCTCCTCCCTCGATGCGTGCTAAAAAGCGGTAATCCCTCCCATGACTGAAAACGCCACAGGCGCCCTCGCTGGCTTACGTGTTCTTGATTTAACGCGGATTTTGGCGGGGCCCTTGTGCGCTCAAACTCTGGGAGATATGGGCGCTGAAGTGATTAAAGTTGAACCCCCAGGGGCAGGAGACGACACGCGCACTTGGGGGCCACCCTTTGTAGGAGGTGAGTCGGGTTATTTTCTTGGCATCAATCGTAATAAACGCTCGATCACGTTGAATATGGCGGTTAATTCAGGCCAGGCAGTTCTGGCCAAGTTGATCGCTCAGTGTGATGTATTGCTTGAAAATTTTAAGGTGGGAACCCTTGAGAAATGGGGTTTCGATAATGCTTGGTTAAAGGCGCATGCCCCACGGGTCATACGTTGTTCTATTACCGGTTACGGCCAAGAAGGGCCTAAGGGCGGATTGCCAGGATACGATTTTATTTTGCAAGCAGAATCTGGGTTAATGAGTATTACCGGTGATGCTGAGGGCGAACCCATGAAGTATGGGGTCGCTATCGTGGATATCACTACCGGATTGTTAGCGTGTAATGCTATTTTGGCCGCCTTAAATGCCCGCGAGAGAAGTGGTATCGGGCAGCATGTGGAAGTTTGTCTTTATGATTCGGGTTTATTCATGTTGGCCAATGTAGCCGCCAATCACTTGGTCACGGGAAAGGAGGCACGACGATTTGGTAATGGACATCCAAACATTGTGCCTTACACGACCTATCCGGTGAAAGATGGCATGATAGCCGTAGCAGTTGGAAACGATGGGCAATTTACCAAGTTTTGTGAAGTGCTGGGTCATGCCGAGTGGGCCAGTGATGAGCGATTTAATAAAAATCCTCAGCGCGTGGCCAATCGAGAAGTGTTAGAGGCGCAGATTATTCAGGCCTTAAAGGCATTTATTGCCGAGGATTTGATTGCTAAGCTTACAAAGGCCGGAGTGCCGTGTGGCCAGATTAACAGTGTTTCGCAGGCATTAGCCGCACCCCACACAGTAGCCAGAGGTATGGTGCAGACCATTGATCATCCCAAGGCGGGTGAGATTAAAGTGTTGGGTATGCCCTTTCGATTTAGCCAGACGCCCGCCTCGATTCGGCGTCCGCCCCCTACCCTAGGACAACACACGGATGAAGTGTTGGGTGCTGAGCTAGGTTTCACGGAAGAAGAGATTCGTTCCTTGCGTTCCCAAAAAGTGATTTAAAGGGTTCTTATGTTGAATGGGCTTTCTCATGTTTCGTTAGTGGTGCCGGATTTGGCTGTAGCAGCCCAACGATTAAAATCCGTGTATGGGTTGAGTATCGGTCCTATCGAAGTAAATGTGACCCAAGGGGTTCATCTGGCCTATGTGCAACTATCCAATGCCAAGATAGAATTGATGCAGCCCACCCATGCAGAATCAGCGGCTGGAAAATTTTTACAAAAAAATCCCCGTGGTGGCATTCATCATATTAGTTTTTCGGTCGATAGCGTGGATGCAGTCAGCCGTGAATTGGCCGCCGAGGCTGTTACGTTGATCGGTGATGGTACCCCGCAATATAATGTGCATAATGAGCGTATCGCCTTTATACATCCCAAAGATTTTTTAGGGGCATTGGTGGAGTTGGAAGAGATTTAAAAAGAACAAAGTAGTAGGCGAAGCGTTGTGTGCGCAAGTCTTCAAGGATGGCTCCTGGCTGGGATCTAGGCCTTTTAAAGTCCGTGAACAGCCCGCTCCTGATCTATCCCACCCAACCGTATCGCTAGATTGTGTCTTTTGCGCCTGAAGGGGTTGCCGATCAGGGCGGGGATGCGTGCCGGTCAAATTAAAGCTTACGGGTTTCTCCTGGCAGTGGCGGTGTCAATTGGAACGGTTTATTTGTGCTGCGACAAACGCCCTTGGCTAAGGCAGAGGGCAAATTTTCTTTGTTGTAATCGTAGGTCTTGTCGTGATCGTTCGGGACAAACATTAAAAGCCTCGATTATGTTGATATTACATTTAAACATTTTAGGATGAAAACGATGACATCATTAACGGATGCAACACCTCTGTGGCGTGCTAGCCGTGAACAATTAGAAGCGTTTATTACTAGAGTGTTTGTGACGGTGGGTATTAGTGGCATTGAAGCGCAGAGCATCGCGCAACTCATGACGCAAGCCGATATTAATGGCTCTGAGGGACATGGTATTTTTCGTTTACCGCAATACATTCGACGTATCAAGGGCGGTGCGGTTAACGTGACGCCTCACATTAAAATTGAACGGGAAGCGGCGGCGATGGGGTTGGTGGATGGTGATAATGGTATGGGCCATCTGGTGATGCGATTTGCTACACAATTAGCGATTCAGAAAGCAAAAAGTGCGGGGGTTGCCTGGGTGGGTGTGAAGTCGAGTAATCATGCAGGTCCTGCCTCTTTATATGCCAGTATGCCGGTGGCTGAGAACATGATTGGATTGTATTTGGCGGTTGGTAATGCCAATCATCTGCCTGCTTGGGGAGGGCTTGATATGCTTTTGTCAACCAACCCTATTGCGATTGCTTTGCCCGGCCTTGAGGAAGGGCCTGTCATATTGGATATGGCAACGACGGTGGCGGCGTATGGCAAGGTCAAAACCAAAGCACAGAGGGGACAGATGATGCCTGAGGGGTGGATGATGGATCGCAAAGGCGAGCCATTGTTAGACCCCCAACGCGCCCATGAAGGATTTTTGTTGCCCATCGGTGGTTATAAGGGCTATGGTCTCGCTTTAATGTTTGGTCTTTTAGCGGGCACTTTAAACGGCGCCGCTATGGGGCGTGATGTCGTAGATTTTAATGCCGATGATGTGACGGCGACCAATACGGGGCATTGCATTGTGGCCATTGATATCTCTGCTTTTCAATCGGTCGAATCGTTTGCGCAAAAAGTGGATGTTGTTGTGCGTGACCTAAGGGCTTCTGAAAAACTGCCCGGCGTTGACAGCATCCGTATCCCAGGCGATGGCAGCCATGCGGCGCGTGAGGATCGATCGAAGAATGGGGTGCCGATGCCCCCAGCGCTCTTAAGTGCGCTTAGTCAATTAGCCGAGTCTTTAGGAATTGACCCGTTGCATTAATGTTTCAGCAAAATAGCCCTTAGCCAGATGAATCGTGCCAGGAGTCGGTGCATCTAAAATCTACAGAGGGGGGTGGAAAGCTGTAAAGGCTAAGCTAGAAAACTGAACTGACCCCCTGTCTACATCCAGGGGGTTCTGGAGACAGAACTCTTGCGAGATTGAAGTCTATTGATCTCTTTGATGAGATGATGGATTCCGTATTGCGGGTCCAAGCCCATCAACAAAATGCACGTAATTTGCGGCGTTTGAGCGCCTCTTCATCGCGATCCATTAACATCGAGCGACGAAGCTTCGGGTACCACACATCGTGGTATCTGCGGGAGAAAACAACGTATCGATTAAATCGACATATACTGTGCATAATATCAGTATGATGAAATCCATTGAATTCTTCAACAACCCATACCAGCCGCTTACCCCATGGCTAAAGCGAGGGGCTTGCACGGCTCATTGGGTCAAGGGCCGATTGCACTAAGCTCGTTACGGGGTGCAGGATGTGAGTTAAAATGTGATCTAATCACTAAAATAATGCCTCTTATGGGCACCCTATGAGTTAGAACGCAGTAGTTTTTATTTTCCCGAATAAGGGTTTCGCTCCTTATTCGGTTTTAGTCTAGTGGGTAGGTAGTTCATGGCATTTGTAAAAGAGTTTTTTCTAGGTTTTATTTTTCCCGATATCACCCAGTCAGGCATCCATCGAGATTTTTTTAAAATAGCATTTGTAAAACGCTAACGCATACATCCCTAAAACTTAAAGACACTCAGGAGAGAACATGGCGCAGGCCCCAATCACCCCCGGCACGAACCCTTCACAGACCCTTTCATATAATTTTAAACTCCTTTCGCATAACACCCTGGACGGATTTGGCGGGGTAGGTGAGGGCATGGGGATGCAAAAGACCCCCGATGGGCGCCGTATTATGTGGTTGGGACATGAAGGGGCGCCAAAGAATTTTACTGGTGTGGATGTGACGGATCCGCTTAATCCTCGTGTGATTGTTCAAACCGAATTACCTCATCACAAAATGCGCTCCAATTCTTTGGAAGTGTGTGGGGATCGGATGTATGTGGCGCATCAGATACGAGGTGATTTTGGTTTAACCCCCGCAGGGTTTGATATTTGGGATATCAGTAAGCCTGAAACGCCAAAGAAAATTTCTCATTTCGATGCCTCCGGCCCTCAATCATTGGGTGTGCACTGCGTATGGTGTGTGGATAATGAGTTTGTGCACATGTCTTCTGGTGCGGCTGATTTTACGGCGCGCAACGATAAGGATTATCAGTTTTATCGCATTATTGATGTTCGTAATCCCTCAAAGCCAGTAGAGGCTGGTCGGTGGTGGTATCCCGGTCAAAGCGTGACGGATGCCGAACCCGCTTTAAAACGTCATCCTAAGTTCGACAGTGGATATAGACCCCACAATATTCAAGTCTACCCACAACGCCCTGATCGTGCCTATATAGGCTATCTAGACGGTGGAATCGTGATTTTAGATATCAGCGATAAGGCGCATCCGAAGGAAGTGTCTCGTTTTAATTACTCGCCTCCTTACAACGGTTTTACTCATACAGCGATGCCACTTTTTTCGCGTGATTTGATGATTGTGACCGACGAATGTACGAACGATGATGGAATCGATTGGCCGAAATTGACCTGGGTTTTTAATATGGCCGATGAGAAGAATCTGGTGCCCATCTCCACTTTACCTCTACCCCCGGTGGAAGTTTTTTCTAAACGCGGTGGTCGCTTCGGTTCGCATAATTTGTACGAAAATTATCCTATGGATGTGTCTTATCGTTCGGATAACATTATTTTTGCGACATTCTTTAATGGTGGGCTTAGGGTGTATGATTTAACCAATCCTTATCAGCCTCAGGAAGTGGCTTATTTCGTGCCGGGAGCCCCAGCTCTATCGCCTAAGGGTTCCGTGCAGATTAATGACGTATATGTGGATGACCGCGGATTGGTTTATACCGTGGACCGCTTTACTGGGGGACTGTATATTCTGGAGATGAATATTTAGGGCTTTAGTGTATCGGTGTTTGAGACTTTGTTATTCAATTATTACAAACTGACGGCGGCACGAGATTGCGAGTGTCGCCGTTGTTTTAACTGCAGTGCAGTGAGAAAAAAACGGGAGACGACATCGATGTTAAAAAGCGTGAGTGTGGCCTTGCTGGCAATGATTTGGAGCTTGGGGGTATTGGCCCAAACGGATAACTTTCCGACAAAGCCAATACGTATGATTGTGCCTTTTGCGCCGGGTGGCAGTGTGGACATCATCTCCCGATTAATTTCTCCTAAATTGGGTGAATTGCTGGGCCAGCAAATGATGGTTGATAATCGAGCCGGGGCCTCAGGCAACATTGGCACTGAGCTGGTGGCGCGCTCACCCGCTGATGGTTATAGCTTATTGATGCATACGCTGCCCTTTGTGGTGAATCCCAGTATATTTGCGCAGGTTCCCTATCATCCTATTCGTGATTTTGAACCGATTGTTTTAATTAGCTCTTCGCCCTCTATTATCACTGTGCATCCTGGCACCTCATTGCACAGCATAAGGGATTTATTAGCGTTAGCTCGCAGTCGTCCGGGGCAAATTAATTATGCGACAGCGGGTATCGGTACGAACCCCCATATCGCGGGTGAATTATTTAATTATCTTGGCAAAATAAACTTAGTGGCCGTGCATTTTAAAGGAGGAGGACCTTCGCTGATTGCCGCTATGAGTGGGGAAGTGAGTGCAACCTTTACCAATATTGCAGAAACAAGTAGTTTCGTACGCTCCCATAAACTACGACCTTTGGCAGTCACGAGCCTGACGCGCTCGAAGAGCTTTCCAGAATTACCCACTGTTGTAGAAGGGGGATTGCCAGGTTATGAATTTGTGACGTGGTTTGCTCTGTTGGCACCGACAAAAACCCCTCAGTCGGTAATTGTCAAAATCAATGAATCCGCCAGAAAAGCACTGCATTCGGCCGATATCGTTCGTTTATTTGATGATCATGGTCTTGATATTATCGCCAGTCAGCCGCAGGCATTAGCGGAGCATTTAAAAAAAGAAGTGGAACGTTGGGCGCGTGTGGTGAAAGAGCGTGGCATGAAGGCTGAATAAATAAGACGGTGGTGCTGTAATGGCGACAAAAAAAGCAAATCGCTAAGAAGATTTCCAGTGCCTCTAGAGGATTTTTTGAACCCGAGCCCGTTAGTTAATCTCCTAAGCGATTGATTGTGTGGGCCATAGATTGTAAACCGACCCCTTCAATGGACTCCCGAGGCTTGGCGGTTTATCGGTAGTGTAAAGATCCTTAAGGCTTAAAAAAGACGAGTCACAAAAAATTTAATGAACGGGCCGTGAAACGACTTTATGAAGGGGATTTTTTCAACGGGGTATTAAAGGCATGCGTACACATTTGTCTAGCCACCTCCAGTCCGTCGATTAATGGGTTGCGCTCTTCGGGGGCTTGTTTTCCCAGAGGAGTTTTTGCCATTTGATCATAAACTTCGATGGCCCCACGTATCATCTGAGCTGGAATCCCTACGGATTCAAAGGTGTGAGCCATCTCTTCTAGTTCAGGGACCCAGCGATAAGATTTTGAGGGGGCAATCGGTAACGTTTTAATAATCCAATCATAAAAATAACGTCGAGGCCCTTCGCACTGCTCGCGGAGCAGGGGTTCAACGCCTAAGCGTTGCGCGACCATGAGCATTTGGGTCATCAAGGCTGTGATGCCTTTAGACATCACAGCGTCACATAACTTGATGGCACTGGCATCCCCCAAGCGATCGCTGAGAGCTAAAACAGTGAGTTGGGGGGTCGATAGCGCGCATAATTCATCAGCGTTGGGACCCGAAACAAATAATCGGGAAGACTGCGTGGCATGAGGTGGCGGCCCCATCATCGCGCCATCTAGGCAGCTGGCCCCCACCGCCTGCATGGTTTTGTGAATAGCCTTCATGGTGTCGGGTGAGATGGCATTGCAGTCCAGGAGCAGGGGTTTTATACCCGTGCATTGCATGGCTTGGGCTAATTCTTCGGCAAAAGAGCGCGCAAATCCCGGATTCATGATCGAAATGATCAGATCGGCTTGACGAGTTAATTCAATCAAGCTGCCGACGTTTATAATGCCAGCATCGGCAGATAGTTGGGCGGTGCGGGTGCTGCGGTTATCTAGGGCGGTCAGAATTTTATAATGCTTACTTTTTAACTGACGGGCGAGGGCTTCACCCATGCTGCCTGGGCTCATGATGCCAATGGACTGGATGTGCAAGAAGAGGCTCCCTTAATATTGATCAATGTGGGGTGTGCGGCATTTTAACGCAGACAGAGCATTGTTTTGAGGATTGAATGATGATGATGACGAATAAGAAAATAATCACGCTTTGCTTAATGCTAGCGGGGGTTTCTCAGTGTCGAGCGGCAAGTAATGTAGAGGCCTATCCCCATCGTCCGGTGCGTATTGTCTCGGGCTTTCAGGCAGGAGGGAGCTCGGATTTTTTGGTGCGCGTATTGGCTCCTAAACTCAGCGAACAAATGGGGCAAAGTTTTGTGATAGAAAATCGTCCTGGAGCCAGTGGCGCTATTGGTGCGAACTTAGTGGCTAAAGCCTCCGCTGATGGTTATACATTATTGTTTATCAGTGGCGCGTTTACGGCCCATGCGGCGGCGGTGAAGACCCCGTATGATCCGATCAAAGATTTTGCTTGGCTAACCATGATTGTGACTTACCCGTTTGTGTTGACCGTACGCAATGACTTACCTACAAAAAATGTGATGGAATTTATTACGCTAGCTAAAAAAAGTAACTCCAAATTAAATTATGGTTCTGTGGGCGTAGGTTCCGTGTTTCATTTGTCTGGTGAACTTTTTAATTCAATGGCGGGCATAGAAACTTTGCATGTCCCCTATAAAGGGAGTCCGGAAGCGTTGACCGACATGCTAGGCGGTAGAATTGATTTTATGTTTATGACTTTAACCGGCGCCATGCCTCATATTAAGTCTAATCGGATTCGGGCTATTGCGATTTGTTCTCGAGAGCGCTCTGCCCAAATGCCCGAATTGCCCCCTATTGCTCAGTCAGTGCCCGGTTATGAAGTGACCTCTTTTGCGGGTATTGGTACAACCGCAGGCACCCCCAAACCCATCATTATGAGATTAAATCGGGAGATAAGAACAGCCATGGCGGGAGCGGATGTGACTAAACAGTTTACTGAGGCAGGCGGGGATATGAGAGGGGGTAGCCCTGAGCAAATGACTCAGCATGTTACAGACGAAATTGCCAAATGGCGACGAGTGGTGAAGGAGCGCCATATTGAGATTCACTAAAGCGACCACCTTCGCTCAATACGGTATGCAGTGCTACAGAATGAAAAGAGGTTAAGCGGCAAAACGTATTTGCGCTTTTACCCGATTAAGGTAGACTGAATAAAAACTTTGTCCGGTGACTCTCACCCCTCTAGTGCCTTAGGTGGGTGTTTATGTGAGAGGCGATCGGATAGAGAAGGACGTGTGTCAAAGATGCTTTTTAAAAAAGCGAAAACAAAAATTTTTCTTATTGGACCCTTACAATGAGCACACCTGCAATCGCTGATTTAGGTTACCACCCAGTAGCCGATATCTTTAAATTACCCGCTGGTATAAATTTTGGACCGTGTTCGGCAGTTGCCGTTAACGCCCAAAACCACATTTTAGTTTTTAATCGTAGTGAACAAGCGTTGATGGAGTTTGATCAAGACGGCAATCATCTTCGTTCTTTAGCGCGTGGGGTGTTTACTAATCCCCACGGATTGCGAATTGACAAACAAGGCAATATTTGGGCTACGGATACCCAAGCGCATTTGGTTTTTAAAATGAATGCTGAGGGAAGAATTCAAATGGTCTTGGGGGCACCAGGGCGTGCCACCGATTGGCATCCTGCGGGGCACTTGCGATGTTTTAATGAGCCGAATGATGTGGCTTTTGGACCCCAAGGCGAAATTTATGTCAGCCAAGGTCATGGCAAAGGGGAGTCGCTCGTGCATAAATTTAGCCCTAATGGAGATCACATTAAAACCTGGGGCGGGGAAGGCACGGCCGCAGGACAATTTAATCAACCTCACTCTGTGGTGGTCAATGCCAAAGGCTTGTTATATGTGGCGGATCGATCCAATCAACGGATACAAGTGTTTGATGCGGACGGCAATTATTTGCGCGAAAGTAGCCATCCAGGCACCCCTTGTGGTCTATGTCTTTGCGGTGATGATTTGCATATGATGATGGCACATGGGCATGCAGGTAAAGTGATGAAATTAGATGAGATGGGCAATGTGCTCGGTATTACGGGTAGTCAAGGTAAGGGCCCTAATCAATACGGAGAAGCTCACTTCATTGCTATCGATAGTCGAGAAGATATTTACGTTGCTGATACCTTAAATTGGCGCGTACAGAAACTGGAAAAAAACCGTTAAAATTAAAATTTTTCTGGGACTAGTCGGTGTTTTCTAGTTGGGTAAATCCGGCTTGTTGGAAAAGGGGAGCGTGTTCCTGAAGCCTGAGATAACGTAAAAAAGCCTCTCCCGCTTCCCGATGAGGGGTGTTCTGAAATACAGCGCCTTTAGAATCGTAGTTGACTTGAAGGGCGGCAGGAATAGGACCGACCACCTCGATCCCCGGGACGGCTAGAAGCTCACAGATTTGTTGAAAGGCGAGTTGGGCTTCACCGGAGGCCACCAATCCGCCAATGTAGCCACCAGGACGTGTCACACACTTTGGCCTGACAGTATCGACAATGTCTAATATTTTAAGAACAGTGGGAAAGTAACTGCCACTGGGTCCATGCTCGGTATGACAAATAGAGTGAGCATTAAGTAGGGTATTTTTAAATGCCTCTACGGTTAAAATGTCTGGGTGAGTGGCCCCTTTTAAAACGCCAATGCCGATGTTCGAGCGAGCAAGCCACTGACAGGAGTGCGCGTCGACGATCTTTTTTTCGGCTAAGGTTTCGATAGCGGGGCTTAGTAGAAGCACAACGTCGGCTCTTTCGCCCGCAAGGATTCGGGCTAAAGAATGTCTTGCCGTATCTAAAATTAATTCAATCTTATACCCGCTTTTGTGTTCGAACCCGGGTATGAGCTTATCAATAACGGTACGAATGCTGTTGGAAGTGCGAATGGTGAGAAGGCCAGACATAGGAGGATAATATTTAAAAAAAGAAGGTTAATTTAATACAAAAAAGTAAGAAGCGTCATTTTTTGATTGAGTAACACACGGCATGATGATTGCGAAGACCGCTCTACGGCGGGTTAAAAAAGGGCTCAGTGTTGAAGTTGATGATTAAAAGAGCCTAGAACGTGGTCTTAGAATAGCCGAAATAAAGGCCGATGTTGAGATTTTATTGGGTTTGAATGGATGGAAAGGATTGTGTGAGGCTATTAGGGATGATCGCGAAGGTCTCGCAGAGCGGGTCGTGAAAATCATGAATCAGTGGAGTTTATGGATTTGCTCGAAATTCTTCGCGTTAAAGCGCATGTTTTTTTGTACGGCTTGATTTATGTCGTGGCAAAATAGGATCTACAGTTGACCTACCCCCACTACTTTTCAGTCGTTTTTGGTTTTTAGGGCTGGCGTTTTTTTAAGGAGTCTTATTCATGGTTCAAATTAGTTTTTATGACCCTGCAGGAGCATTGGATATTTCACAACCCCATGCGCCAAGGCTTGACACCATTGCCGGCAAGAAAATCGGCATCATTACCAATGAGCAATGGCAGGCTTATCGAACATTGCCGATGATTAAATCTATGTTTGAAGAAGATTTTCCTGGCGTCGACATTTTGCCCATTGATCGCTTTGCGCAGGGTAACGCTCTGATTGGAGAAGAGTTAACGGCTCAACAGGTGTTAGAAAGTGGGGTCGACGCCGTCATTATTGGTAATGCCGCCTGAGGCTCTTGTGCCACTGCATGCGGCCGTGCTGCCGCAAGAATAGAAGCTCTAGGTATTCCGACCGTGACCCTGACCCGCGAAGACTTTAAAGGGGTGATGACCAACGCGATTTCCGGTCTGGGTCTAGCCCCCGATGCTGCGATGGTGAGTTTTCCAATGTCATTATTTTTGCCCGGTAGTGATATTTCACCGCTATTGGCTCGTCGTCATCAATTTTATGAAGGTTTGATGCAATGGCGTTCAACCTTTGCTACAGTGAAAGCCGGTGAGGTCCCTTTGTTGACAGTGGAGGCGAATAGTTACGAAGAGGCTTTAGAAAAGGTCAATCATTTGGCCATTACTAATTTGTGGGGTGATGGTCTTCCTCTGTGGCCTGCCACACCGTCCAGAGTAGCGCATATTCTGCGTGGGACACCTTTGCCAGGGGATCAAGTGATTGGGAAATTCCCACCGCGCGGAGGCATTACCACAGTTCAAACCTGTGCCATTGCATTGGCTATGGCAGGGGGGCGACCCGAATATTTGCCGGTATTGATCGCTGCCGTAGAGGCTTTTTTAAACCCTCAAACCAAAGCGGAGCAATTGCAAGCGGCCTCAGGCAGCGCCTACCCTGTGGTCATTGTTAATGGACCCATTGCAAAGCAGATCCGTTTAAATTCCGGATTTGGTTGTTTGGGCCCTGATCCTCAACGTCCTGCTGGTGCAAGCATCGGTCGCGCGTTACGTTTGATCCAGCAAAACGTTGGCGGCGCATTGCCAGGTATTGGCGCGATGGCCAATTATGGTGGGATGAGATACACCAATGCAGTATTTGCTGAAGATGAGGATAATTTGCCCTCGGATTGGCCCACCCATGCTTCTGAGCGGCACGGTTTTACAGCCGGTACTAATAGCGTGTCTTTGATGTTTTCTAACGGCGCCACTAATATTCGTCGTCGGGGAGCTAAAAAAGAAACGCCGGAAGAAGATACGCTTCAAGGGATGCATCGTATGGCGGATTTTATGCGAACACCCAATTACACCAATCTTCAGGGCTATGAAAAAGGGACTCCTGGCGCCATTTTGATCCCTGGCATCGTGGCGCAGACCATGTCGGCCTTGGGGTGGTCTAAAAAAAGAATGAGGCAGTTCTTTTTTGACCACTCTAAAATCCCGATGAGTGAGATGATTCGTAATGGCGGACCGGCCTGGGTTGAGCAAGATGCGAATGCTGTGACGCGAGCGAGTCTGAAGTTGGATCCTTGGCCCATTACCCATCGGCCAGAAAATTTTGTGATTATTGTAGCTGGAGGCGGGCATCCGACCAATAGTTTTTGGTTGCAAGGGTATAGTCCCAGAGTCATTGGTCGTGAAATGCTATTGCCGGAAACCTTTGAGACTTTGTTGACAGAAGCTGATCGCGATTTGGGCTGTGGGGACGAATTTTGTCGAATTGAGTAGGTGAAAACATGAGGCGCGACTAAATCCCCGTTGAAAAGAAAATACAATAACGAGATTGCTGGAGCTACTGACTGTGAAAAAAACACTGAAAACGCAGGCTAGATTAGTCGCAATAACCTTTGGGGTATTGCTGATAGGGTGTGTAAGTGGTTATTCCGTGGCGGCCGAACTGGCCTATCCTTCAAAGCCCATTCGCCTCATCGTACCTTACCCACCCGGGGCCGGAACGGATTTTACGGCGCGGGCCTTGGGAGAGGGGATTAGCCAAGGTCTGGGGCAGGCGGTGGTGATTGATAATCGACCGGGTGCAGGGGCAACCCTCGGGCACGGTTTGGCGGCACGGGCCTTGGCCGATGGATACACCTTGCTTTTGGCCACGACGGGGGGCATGGTGTCAGGCCCTGCATTAGGCTTGAGCTTAAGTTATGATCCCATTAAGGATTTTTCCCCTATTGGATTAGCCACTTTTGTGCCTTATTTTTTAGTGGTTTATGGGGGATTACCGGTTAACAGTGTTGAGGAATTGATCGCTTATGCCAAAGCGAGGCCAGGTCAATTAAATTTTGGATCCCCTGGTACTGGAACACCGAATCATGTGGGGGGGGTTTTATTGATGCAATTATCAGGCATTGATTTGATGCATATTCCTTACAAGGGGGGAGGTCCGGTGTTGACGGATTTGATCTCGGGTCAACTACAAGCCACGTTCGCTTCGCTACCCCAGGTCTTGCCGCATACAGCTACGCATCGATTAAAGCTCCTCGGAGTTGGTTATACCCGCCGGATCAAAAGTGCACCCGAGGTGCCAACGATTGCAGAGAGCCTGCCAGGTTTTAACAATACGGGTTGGTGGGGCTTAGTGGCCCCACGGTCGATATCCCCCCAGATCATTTTGAAGCTCAATAGCACGATTAATAAAAGTTTAATGTCCCCAGCCGTGATCCAACATTTTGTGAATAATGGACTAGAGCCTACTTATTCCACACCAGAAAAATTTGCCAAGGTGATTGCGGAAGATTTACAGGCATGGACGCTGCTCGTTAAAAAAGCGAATATTCAGCTAAAGTCCTCCCCACCTTAAATCGCGCAGTGTTTCGATGAGGCTTATCCCTTGGAGCGAGGACAAATTTTTTTGTGCAATAAGCTGTAGACGCTTGGCTATCCATCCCAGGGGTTTGTGCTAGGGTGTCTTCTTTTGAAGTGTTGCCCCTAGCAATAACCTCTAATCAATGCGGATACCAGAGCTTTGGATGACTTTGGCGACCCGCGCCATATCTTCTTTGATGAATTGACCGAATGCCTCAGGGCTGCTGGTACGAATATCAAAGCCAATGGCGCTAAATCGTTCTTTTAAGTCATTGCTAGCGAGCGCTGCGATAATTGAACGATTCAATGCCTGCACAATAGCATTGGGTGTCCCAGCCCGGGTGACAATACTAAACCATGTGCCGCCGTCATAGCCTTTAAGACCCGCCTCACCCGTGGTGGCGATATCGGGCCAGTTGGGATGCCTTTTTTCTGAACAAAAAGCCAGAATTCTAGCGCGTCCCGATTGGGCATGAGGTAAAACGGTAGCGATACCAGTAATGACCAGCGGCACTTCTCCACTTAAGGTGGCGGTGAGGGCTGGACCGGCACCTTTAAAGGGAACGTGCAAGAGCTTGATGCCCGCCATAGTCTCGAGCAAAGCCCCGGCCACATGGTTGGTTGAGGCCGTCCCAGTTGTGCCGTAACCAATACTGGCAGGTTTCGTTTTGGCCAAACTGATGAGCTCAGTTATTGACTTAGCGGGAAAAGAGGGGTGTGCAGCAATAACATAGGGAAAATATACAACGGGCGTGATGGGAGCAAAATCACGTGTCACGTTGTAGCTGATTTGTTTAAACACTTGGGGGTTAATCGATAATGTAGTTTGAGTGGCTAATAAAAGGGTGTAGCCATCCGGGATGGCTTTTGCCACAATATCTGCACCAATCATCGTGCTTGCTCCCCCGCGGTTGTCGATGACAAATTGCTGGGACCAGTGATCTGCTAACTTAGCGGCTATCCCCCGCGCGACAATATCGGTGGTCCCAGCAGGGGGGTAGGGAACCACAAAGCGCACTGGGTGTGAGGGGTATTTCAAATCCTCTTTGGCTTGCAACAAGGGCGCGAAGCATAAAGGCACAAGTGCCCACATGAGAGGGCTCACCCTAAAAGGGACGGTTTTCATTGGGATCTTTCGTGGGCGTTAAGTAGAGTCGGTAATGGCGATGGAGAGAAGATTGGAAATT
The DNA here is from genome assembly GCA_903893565.1 of uncultured beta proteobacterium. GTDB lineage: Bacteria > Pseudomonadota > Gammaproteobacteria > Burkholderiales > SG8-41 > UBA5216. The sequence goes on from CAITMU010000068.1 coordinate 24,811, forward strand.
CGGAAGTCATTTTATTCTATTTTTATATTTGTCTCACGTACAACTTTGGCCCATTTTATGAGATCTGTTTTAATAAATTGAATAAAGGCCTCGGGTGTATTTTGAAGAGGTTCAGCACCCAGTGAGGCCCAACGTTGTTGGATGTCGGCCAGCAGTAAAATTTGACCTATTTGACTATTTAATTTATTGATAATGAAGTTGGGTGTAGTTGCGGGGGCAAAAACCCCATACCAACTCGTGACATCATAGCCGGGTAGCCCTGACTCGTTAAGCGTGGGTAATTCTGGTGCGGCCGCGGTGCGTTGCATGGAAGTGGTCGCTAAAGCGCGCAGCTTTCCCACTTGCACTTGGGGTAAGGCAATCGGTGAGCCTGGAAACATGAGCGAAATTTGCCCCCCTAAAAGATCGCTAAAAGCATTGGTGATGCCTTTGTAGGGCACATGAATCATTTTAATGTTAGCCATGCTCGTGAACATTTCCCCAGCCAAATGGGGGCCACTCCCATTACCCGCCGAGCCGAAAAGAAGTTGTCCGGGATGGGCTTTGGCCAAGGTGACTAGGGCCTGAGGCGTTTTTACTGGCAAGGAGGGATGAATGACTAAAATCAGAGGCGTGGCCCCGATCAGTGTGATGGGTGAAAAATCACTCACCGGGTTGTAATTTAAATGGTGATATAGGCTCGGATTAATGGTCAGTGTGTTGGCAGTCGCGAGTAGGGTGTAGCCATCCGGTGGGGCTTTGGCAACTAACTCGGTGCCCAGATTAGTGTTAGCGCCCGGGCGATTGTCTACGATCACGGTTTGTTTCCATAGATCGGAGAGTTTTTGCGCCAAGGTTCGTGCCAATACGTCGCCAGGCCCTCCAGCGGCCAGTGGGACGATGATTTTCACCGTTTTGACTGGATAATTTTGCCCCCAGGTTAAAGAGTTGATGAACATTAGGCCCGAGAATAGGCCACTGAAGAGCCAGATAAGTGGTAATGTTTTTTTATGTGTCATGGCCTTTTTTCTTTTTAAAATGAGTGGCGCAATCTGTGAAGGTTTATGTATTCATTGTAGGCTAAAAGTAGCGGTAATAAAAAAAGCCCCAAGACTGGAGAGTCTAGGGGCCTTAAGAATTAAATTCTCAACGGTAGTAAGTCCTTTTTTTATTTTCCATCGTGAGAGAAAACCGACACACGGGCCGGTTGAAGTGAGCGATTACTCCAAGCGTGATTGGCCCCTCGTAACACGGCAACCTCTCCGGCTTTCATGTGGACCTCCTGTGTATCGAGTACGAGGGTTATCTCACCTTCCAGGATGCAACAAAAATCGACCGTACGGGTTTTTTGCATGTAAGGGTGGGGTGCCGATGGGCTATAGGTCGAAGCTGAGGGTGAGCCCATGGATGTAAAGAAAGCTTTAACCTGTGCGGGGCCGACGTGATCTTTCCAGGTTTGATCTGGGGGGAAATCGATGACACGGCAGACACTGCCATTTTTGGGGGGCTCAAGGGTGTGGGGTAAGTGAAGGGTTTCATACACCATTTTAGCCGGGTGGCCGTCAGCGACCCAAAGCCGGGCACTGGCATAGCCAGGGCGGGCTGGATCGAATCGCACGTCGGGGGCTGCGGTATCGGCCACCAACTTTCCCTCGCCTTCTTTTTCATCTACGGTAACGATACGGCGCGCGGGTTTGACTCCAGAGGGTAAGTGGGGGGCAGGCAGGGGTTTATCGTTTCCTTGCACCAAGCCTTTGGGACCGTCAACAAACTCGGCAAAGATCATATCAAAGGCCATTTGCGCGCCATTCGGGTAAGACCATTGATGCCAAGCACCCACTTGAATAACGGTATCGCCCACCTCCATGGGCAAACGGGCATTCTCTAATACGAGGTCGCGCCCCCCCTGGATGACGATGCCGTAATCGAGAGTTTGGGTTTTATGCATGGCGGATTCAAATTGGCTATTACCCCCTTGATCCCAAACCCCTAATCCAGGGTTACGTAGTTTTGGTGGGTGGCGTGCCACGATTTCTCGGTCTGTAGATAAATCGTAATCTTTGGGTTTGGGTCGGCCTTGTACGACACGAAAATGGCCGCCCTCTGGGGGGCCGCAAAAGGTGTAGCCCAAATTGCCGTCATCATTTTGGCCGTGGATGGGTAAGGGTGTTTCATGCCATACCCAGATATCAGTGTGTCCTTTTCCACTGCCCATGGAGGCTTCGTGCGAATTGGGGGCTGGGCCATCCCAGGTGACATTGGAACGCCCTTGAGCATCGTGACCGGTGACAACGCGGCGGATGGGGTTTAAGCCTTTAGACATCTGATTTTCTCCATTCATTAAGTTTTAGTTTTTGACAATAATGTTTTTTTCGTTCAGCAGTATTTTTTTCACTGCTGGGCGTTCAAGCATGCGATTTTTCCAAGCGCTATAGTGGGTCAATTCATGGATCGGTAATTCTGAGCGTAAAGCCCACCCATAAAAAACCAATGCATAAGCATCCGTCACTGAATATTGCTCCCCAATTAACCAATGCTTACCGGCCAGAAGCGCATTAATTTCTTCGAGGTTACTCCAGAATGAGATTTTACCTAGGGCTTTGACACTGGCTTGGGCGGCCTCACCTTCGGCAAATCGTTCGGCGCGCATATACCGTTGATAAGAGGGGTGAACAATATTGGAAAACCAGGCCATGGTACCAATGCACTGTGCCTCTAAAACAGGATCAGTGGGCAGCAGCTGTGCTTTTGGAAATTGGCGGGCGAGATAGGTGAGTATCGCGGTGTTTTCGGTAATCACCCGATCTCCGACTTGCAGTGCAGGCACTTTGCCACGGGGATTAATTTTTAAATAGCTTTCTGTTTTTTGTTCCTGATTCATCAGAAGGATGGGTTTTTCAATATAGGCTGCACCGGTCTCCTCAATACCGATGTGAGAGGCAGTGGAGCAGGCGCCAGGACTGAAATATAAAGTGAGCATAGTGTGTGTTCCTATAAGAAATCAAATGGGAAGAAAACCGGGGTGCTCTGTAGGCACTTTGTCTATATTATAAACCCGGTTGGGATTATTAAGAACGATGAAAATGATAGCCAGAAAACAGGTGTGATAAAGACTAAAAAAAGGTTCACATGCTGAATTAACCACTCACAAAGAGCATGATTTAATTTTAGCCAATCACGAGAAAGTGATTTCATGAAGGACAAGTACCTCTTTGGTTTAAAAGAGGAGCCAAGGTCAGGCTAAGCGTTATTTTTATTTGATAGAAAAAACGATTACGAGCGCGGTTCGTAAAGCTGTTCACGTTTAACAAGGGTAGGAAAGCGTACAAGCCATATACCGACGATAGCCAGTGTGCCTATACCGCCAATCACGACAGAAGGTACGGTTCCCCACCAAGCGGCGGTAATGCCAGATTCAAATTGTCCGAGCTGATTGGAAGTGCCCGTAAAAAGCGAATGCACAGCACTGACTCGTCCCCGCATTGAAGGGGGCGTTTCCAATTGAACTAAGGTAGATCGAATCACCACACTGATCATGTCGGCCGCTCCCATTATCAGTAAGCTGATTAGTGACAAAGTTAACGAAGTTGATAGACCAAAAATGATGGTAGTCAATCCAAATACACTAACACACAAAAATAAAATTTTTCCGATACTGTTTTTCAAAGGAAAATAACTTAAGTACAGTGAAGCCAATACCGCTCCAATTGCAGGTGCGCTTCGTAGGAGTCCCAAACCAATGGGTCCTGCATGAAGAATGTCTCGTGCATAAATCGGTAATAGTGCTACTGCGCCACCGAGTAAAGTAGCAAAAAGATCTAAAGAGATAGCGCCTAATATGATTGGATGATTCGTAATGTAATGAAGGCCTCCAAAGACATATTGCAAAGTGGCGGGGGCATCATGAGGACGTGATTTCGTCGCGGGAATATAGGAAAAAATGACTGTAGCTAACAGGTAAGCGATGGCGCTAATTGCGTAGACAGCACTGGCCCCCCACAGATATAGAACCCCCCCTAAGGCAGGCCCTAGTATGACGGCCCCTTTTTTGACCGCACCATGAAAGGCAATACAACGTGCTAACTGAGCTTCGCCAACAAGGTCGGGTAGAAGAGATCTGAGCGCCGGATTTTGAAAAGTTTGAGAGGCGCCGCTGAGGACGGCGCACAGGTATATGAGTGGAGTGTTAATCCATCCCCCGTAATTTGCGAATGCCAGTAGCAAGGCCGCAAAGGCTTGGATTAATTGACAAGCGACGGCAATGCGTTGTCTGTTGTAGCGGTCGGCCCAATGACCCGCTGGGAGAGTGAGTAAAAATTGTGCGCCAAAGTGAGCCAAGCCGATGAAGCCCAGACTTAATGCGCTTTGTGTCAGATCATAAATTTGCCAACCAAAAGCTAAAACCAACATTTGATTGGCTAGCACTGAGGTGGTATCACCGATCCAGTAGCGAGAGAAAGCGCTGTTTTTTAACAAGATTTAAGATAGATTAAGCTGTCAAACAAAGGTAAAGACCAGCAGATTCGATAGTGAAAGCAATTTGAGGGCAGCCAAAGCAAGGGTTTATGTCACAAGTCGATTAGTAGGAGATGGGGTTAAGCGGAAAAAATTTTATAAGCTTGCGCATTCATGGGGTGTGAGTTCAAGTGCAGGGTGAGATTCAAAGGGGCGATGTCCTTCGACCTGCGCGGCGTAAAGTACAAGCCGCCATCGCCTGATCCATAGGATCTCCACCGTGTAGTATGGCTCGATTATCCCACACTACAACCTCACCCGGATGCCACACAGACGGATAGCAAAATTGGGGGTTGTTGCGAGAATCGATAGCTGATTGAGTAAGGATTCAGATTCTCGGAGACCTAATCCATTCCTATAGGCTGGATGGCGTTTACCGAGGAATAGGGTATTTTTGCTGATTTCTGGGTGAGTAGAAATAATGGGATGACTCGGGCCTAGGGGTGAAACGAATATCCTCTGCGAATAAGGCATCGTACACGCAGTGTCATCGCAGTATCAATAAGTTTGCCCTGTTTGGTGGTTTATTCTGCCAATTGTTTTTTTTTATGTGGCAAAGCCATAGAAGCCGCGTAGGCGATAAGGAAAAAAGTACAACCCCGGGCCTTGGGCGTTACTACTTTGAAAGCGACCAAAATGCGTGCGGCAGTAGGTTTTTCCTTAAAGGATAATCAGAAGGCCATATAATTTCCCCAATGCCCTAAATTGCCAGCCGGTGTACCATTTTGTTGGATGTGGTTGGTCACCGTGATTTTGGGGGGAAGGTCAAACATTTGATTCGCTGTGCGCACAATGAGGTTTTTTTGATGCAAGTTTGAGGAAGTTTCTGGAACGCTAATGTGATGGATGAAATTAAATATATGGTGAGCTTTAAATTTTTGACTGCGAACAAATTGTTCAGTGAAACATGACATGTGAAAAGTCAGTTTGCTGTTTTTGGGTAAAGATCGGATAAAACGAATGCCAGAAAAAAATGATGAATAGATCCGACCGATTATCTTTTCGAAAGTGAGTAAATAATATATTGCTTCAAGTTTCGAGAACCGGCAGAGACATTCTAAAAAACTTTTTGAGCACCAAAAGTGTGCAAAACAAGAGGCGCTAGGCAATCCTTGGCAATGAGGGGTCATAAAAAAGAAATTTTTTTATGTTAAGATTTAGTATGTAATGTTATGATTTCTATATCTATATATTTTGTTGCGTTGGCAAACCGATTAGAGGTTTTTACTTTTAATGCTTTTGCACGGCAATAAATTTTAATAAGGACGTTTTTTTTCGTAACCTGTAGAACGAGACTTTTTGCTCTTTAATTGTTTTTTAAATACGACACCGTAGGAGATATGATGCAAAACAAAAAATCGTTATTTACATTTTTATTTTTTCTGGCTTTTTTGATTGTTGCTGTTGTTATTGTTTTATTACCTTCTGCCTATAAGAGTATTGTTCACGATATAAAACACCCAGGCAAGGCTGGGATTTCCATCACCCCTGAACAAAATCACTTGGGCGAAGACAATCACACTGCCCTTAAGATTAGTCTCAAAGGGATCGATGAGATTAAAAATACGGCTACATTTGTGGTCTCGGGTGAACATAGGTGTGTTACCGACTGTGGCACATACACCGAACGGTTTCATTTTTATCAAGTCGATGCAGATGATGCTGAATCAGATGATATTCCTCCGATGGCCACTATGCTCGTGCCTAATGTGACCGATGAACTCACCGCTACTTTCACACTTCCACTTCGTGGACACATTATCACTTATCCGTTTGATCAATATGAACAAGGAATGGGAATTCATATTCAAAAAGTCAACAATGCAGATAAATCCGTTACAGGGTTCACCCCTGAAGAATTGAAGACGCATTTTAGTATTCATTTTGTAGAAGATGTCTCTAAAATGGAAATGACCGAATTTAAATTAGTACCCCCTATTTCGGTTAAGCCAAAAGATGCGAAATTTACTTATGATTACGCATACATTAGTCAATATGAAAGACCCATGTATCTCAAACTGATTGTGCCGATTGTGTTATTGATTACTGCTATCGTATGTGTTTTCACGATGGTTACCCAACCTTTTGACAAGTTGGTGATGGCTTCTGCAGCGATGACGTTAGGTGTTTTTGGATCGCGCTCATTAATTTTGTCTGGCATGCCCTCGGATTCAACCTTGATCGACAATCTTTTCTTAATGATTGTACTTTTTAATTTGGTCGCCCTTGTCTTTAAAGGGATGAATTTTTATCATGCAAGAGCAGGTTTAAAATTACTGCCTTGGGCCAAGGAAGCACCAAAAAGTTGATTTTTGAAGATATGAAATTTTTTAATATAAGTGCCATCTTCATGAAGTAACAACTTTTCTATGAAGTGGATAAAAAAAGGGGGCTATTAAGCTCCCTTTTTTACGTGCGCCCCGTATGGGCGCACCCTTATGATTGCAAGTCTTTTCGTATTTGGTAAGTGGATCACAACGAGCAAAGTGAAGCGTTAAGGGATGAGCGTGACCGAACGTAGGGAATAAGTATGGGTTGTGAATGTTGAGCCGACATACAAAAATTGCTTAAGAGGTTTTGCCAAGCAGGGCGACTGGGCATTAAGCCTAGAAGTCCTTGTGTTCAAAGCCAAGGGGGGGCGGATATGTCTATCGCGTTTGCTGTGAAAGCGTGTGCTCAACAGAGTAAGACAGTGACTGCGGATACCGATTTGGAAAAGTTCTTGGACCATTTGAATCATAGGCGCGTATCATTGAAAAACATAAGATCAACCCTATGTAAAACTTAACGACAAAATTTATACCATGCCTTATCTTGAAATGACCGATTGTCAGATTTATTATGAGATCGATGATTGGACTGACCCTTGGCGCGAAGCGCAGACAGTGCTTTTGATTCATGGGTTTACTGAAAGTACGCCGGCTTGGAGGGGCTGGGTGCCTCATTTGTCTAGGTATTATCGGGTGATTCGTTTTGATCAACAAGGGTTTGGTCAGTCAACACCGGTGAACGAAAAAACGGTTTTTTCTACAGAACAATTTGTCGAGCATGCCGCTCAATTGATTCAATGCTTAGGTGGAGGACGCGCTCATGTGATGGGTGCTAAAAGCGGTGGTTTGGTTGCCATTGAGTTGGCCCGTCTTAAACCAGAGTTAGTGCTGAGTTTGACTTTGGTCTCTGTGCCCTTGGATCCTCCGCAACCACAGCAGTGGATGCAGCATATGGAAAAAAAAGGGGTTAAAATCTGGGCACAAGAAACGATGCCACCCCGACTGGGCTCTCGCATGCCGGTCCAAGGGGTTCAGTGGTGGGTCGATTTAATGGGGAGTACTGCTCTTCAGACAGCGCGTGTTTATATGCGTTGGGTTAGTAGCCTCGATGTTGGACAGCGATTGCACGAGGTTCATTGTCCGGTGTTTATACTAACCACTCAGTCACCACGCCGCTCTTATAGTCGTTCAGATATAGAGATTTATCGAGAAAAACTACCCCAAGCAAAAATCACGGCATTGCCAGTAGATGGATACCATGTGGGAGCCAGTGAACCGGATGAGTGTGCACGACTGAGCCTTGCGTTTTTAGCGGAATTACATTAATCGTTATTAATCCGTGCTATTTTGGCGGCGCGCAGCCATTGCGTTTTTTCTTTACGTAAAAATTCTGTGAATTGTTCTGGCGAACTTCCCACAGGCTCTGTGCTATCTAATGCCAACCGGGCGGCGACATCCGGTCTTTGAACAGCACGCACTACTTCTCGATTCAATCGATCTAACTTTGACCGAGCTAAACCGTGAGGGGCGAGAAGTCCATGCCATTGCATGACTATAAAGTGCTCCACACCGGCCTCTATGAGCGTGGGTATTTCGGTTGAGTATTTGGAGCGGGTGGCCGAGGCTACTGCCAAGGCGCGTAACTTTTGTGAACGGATTTGACTAAAAACCGATCCCCCACTTAAAAAACTCAACTGTACTTGACCCGATAGTAAATCAGTCATCGCAGCGCCTACCCCTCGATAGGGAACATGGGTCAAACGAATGCCAGTTTGGTGGGAGAATAATTCGGTCGCTAGATTGGCAAGTGAGGCATTGCCAGTGGATGCGTAGGAGAGTTTTTCTGGGTTAGTCTTAGCTTGGGTGATTAGATCCTTGATCGAGTGAATGTTAAGCCCAGGGTGAACGGTGAGCATATAGGGACTGGCGGCGACTTGGGCAATGGCATCAAAGTCTTTGTATAAGTCATAGCGAGTTTTATTTGCCACGCCAAACACAACAAGGCTCGCGGAGAGCATCATGAGGGTGTAGCCATCTGGGGGGGACAAGGCTGTGATTTCCGCCGCAATACTGCCACTAGCCCCCGCACGGTTATCTACGACGACACTTTGACCCAGCGCCTCAGAAAGGGGTACGGACACTAAGCGCGAGACAAAATCGAGCCCTCCTCCCGTACCGGAGGAGACAGTCATGCGTATAGGTTTAATCGGATAGTCAGCTGTGATATCCCGTGCGTTGGCGTAAAGACAAAGGCAGGAGGACAATAGCAGTAATAATGCTACGAAGTTACGTTGAGAGGAGAGTTTCACGGTCGTTATCTTTATAAAGCAGCTGGTGTGAGTCGGTTTAATAGGGTCATTTTAGTGGGGCACGTGCCTTTGCGTGTTAAAAAACTGACCCTAAGATCAAAAAAACTAAAAAAAGTTGAAAGCCCGGAGTTTTTACAGTAATGAAGATATTATAGCTGCGCCTGCTCTATTGCGTGTGCGGGTAAAGGCGAATAGAGGCTACAAGGCAATACAGAAAAAGATCTGTAGTATTCAATAAGACAATAAAATAAGGAAACAATAATGCGGCAATTGACCAAAAATGTTTTTGTGGAGACGCAAATTCGAGGATGTAATCATGGATTTGTCGTCACTAGCGATGGGATCGTATTGATTGACACCCCTCATAAGCCCAGTGATGCCGTGAAACTAAAAACAGAGATTGCCAAATACGGCACTCTACGCTACATCATCAATACCGAGCCACATGGTGATCATTGGACAGGGAATGCATTTTTTGATGTGCCAGTCATTGCCCAAGAGGGTGTGCGGCAGCGCATATTAGCCACTGATGTGAAGGCGCATGTGGCACGAGTGGGAGGATTTGGTCCCTTGGAGCCCTCTTTATTAGTCGGCTATCGTCCCAATGCACCGATTATCACTTTTAAAAGTGGTATGACTTTGCATGTTGGAGAGCACACGTTTGAAATGATTCATATGCCAGGTCATACGGCATTTCAGGCCGCTATTTGCGTCAAGGAAGAGGGAGTGGTTTTTACTAGTGATAATATTTTTCATAAAGTACAAACCTGGTTGCAGGAAGCGAATCCTGATCAGTGGTTGGACTCTTTAGAATTGTTGCGAGAGTTAAAAGAGGAAATTTTCGTACCGGGGCATGGTGATATTTGTGGTAAATCGTATTTAAATGAACAAGCGGATTTCATTCGTGAGTGGAAATCTTATGTTTTGCAGGCGGTTGATCTGGGTATGGGACGAGCAGAAGCAGTGGACCGATTAACCGCTATGACTCAGCGCTATCCTATGGATATTGGTCAAGACGGTATGGCCCCAGGGGTGATGAAAATGAATGTGGCCAATCTTTACGATTTTTTAACCGCGCCCCGTGCCTTGGCTCCTGTACCGTGAGTCAGAATGATCATCGGTTGTCGCAAACGCGAGGTCCTGAGGGGGGACCTTACGTGGTATGGGGTGTAGGCACTTCCCGTACTATGCGAGTGCACTGGATGTTACATGAATTGAATTGTCCTTATACGACGCAAAAAATCACCTCACGATCAGGGCAGACACAAACCAGTGCTTATGTTGCATTAAATCCGAGTCAAAAAATTCCAGCCTTACAATGCGCAGATTGGGTGTTAACGGAAAGTGCCGCCATTGTTAATTTTTTAGCGACTTGCCATGGTTCGGATTGTGAACTTTCTCCGCCAACGCAACCACATTTGCGGGCGCTTTATGACGAGTGGTGTTTTTTTAGTATGATGGAATTGGATGCCAATACTCTTTATGTGATTAGAAAGCATTTGGATTTATCTGCGCTTTACGGTGAGGCTAGTGCAGCAGTCAATGCAGCCCAACAGGGTTTTAAAAAACAGGCCAATGCGGCAGCAGTGCGTCTGTCTAAGACGGGACCTTACGTGATGGGAAACACTTTCAGTGCTGCCGATATATTGTTTTCTACCTGCCTTAGTGGTGCTTTGCGACGTCAAATTCCATTACCCCAATCGCTTTTGGACTACTTAACGCTTACAACGAAGCGAGAGGCTTATCGGTCGGCACTGGTTGCCAATCAAGCTGTTTAGCCGAGTCCAAAATATGGTAATTTCTCAATATTGCAATGTATGATCAGGGCAATGTTATGATCACCATAGGATTGGTTTTTTTGTTGTTTTAAATGACTCTTATTGATTGAATGCATCGATGGGTATAGCGCTCACGCTTTGGTTGGATTTTTTTAATTTTGTGGCCACGGGTGCTGCCCGTGTGTTATTCACATTGTTTGCCCTCAGTCTAGGCGCAAGCTCCGGAGAGGTGGGTGTGTTGGGGGGGCTGTTATTTATGTTTCCTCTATTGTTGTCTTGGCCCATTGGATTAATGGCTGATCGCTTTGGCGCACGTGGATTATTAATTGGGGCCTCCTTTTGCGGTGTGGTGTCATTAGTATTGCCATTTTTTTTCCGTAACCTGCCTGCATTGTATGTCGCAGCTGCTTTGAATGGCCTATCCATGGCATTTTTTCATGTCACGTTACAAAATAATATTGGTATTCTTAGTCAACCAGAGGATCGGGCCAGAAATTTCAGTAACTTCAGTCTCATTGGTGCATTGACCAATTTTGTGGGGCCGCTAGTGGCTGGTTTTTCGATAGATCATTTTGGTCACCCTGTAGCCTGTTTAATCGTGGCAACCTCCTCAATGATCGCATTGATATTGGTGTTGATCTATGGCTCTATTTTCCCAAAGGGTCGTCCCCCTGTTAAACGGGATCCTTCCGAGCCCTTTCTAATCATGCCACCGAGTGTGATACGGATGCTTTTGTTTGGAGCGATGGTGCAAATGGGTAATGATCTTTATCAGTTTTATGTTCCAGTTTATGCCAATTCGATTGGACTGTCGGCTTCGGTGATTGGAGCTATATTAGCGAGTTTGGCGGTCGCAGCCTTTATAGTTCGTCTTTTCTTACCGTATATGGTGAAAAAGATTCAGGGGGAGATTTTGTTGAGTTGGGTATTTTTATTTGGTACGGTGGGCTATGCCCTGGTGCCATTAAGTAATAACGCTTTCGTGTTGGGTGCGATTAGCTTTGTTTTTGGTTTGGGTATGGGAATAGGTATTCCCTTGACCGTCATTCTTATGTATGCCCAGTCAGCACAGGGTCGTTCGGGACAGACTTTGGGCATCCGGTTGACCGTGAATAACTTTGTCCGTGTTGCAGGCCCCACCGTATTCGGTGTGGTTGGTACGGCTTATGGATTGATGGCGGTGTTTTGGATTATCTCTGGGGTCATGGCCAGTGGCGGGCTGTTAGCCCGTGTTGCCGCCAAATGGAAAAGTTCTGTCTAAGTCGCTGAGGGGTTGACTTAGCGTTTCTTTTTTTTGTCGGGGTGATCGGCACTCATAATGGCGCGAAAGGTGAGTACAGGAATGGAAGATCGATGCAATACTCGGCTGGCTTCACTGCCTAAGATTAAAGCACTCAGTCCCTTGCGATAGCGCGAAGTCATGACGATTAAATCACAACCCTGCTCATTGGCTGCATCAACAATCGCATCGTAAGGTTGATGACCTTTGACCACTAAAGTCTCACAGGCGACTCCAGCATTTTGTGCAGTGGTTTTGACAAAAGCAAGAAAGCTCTCCGCTTGGCTTCTTGACTGCTTATCCATATCCTCTTCCATGCTGGCTGGAACCATGGCCTCTGAGGCCATGATCATTTGAAAATCACGCATGACATGGATTCCAGTGACTTTGGCACCACACAATTTTGCCAGTTCAAAGCCTCTTTCAATCGCTTTTTCCGAATGCGCAGATCCATCTGTGGGCATCAAGATATGTTTGAACATAGGTCCTCTTTGAGCGCTAGATTAAGTAGGATAAAAGATAAACAGTTCTAACCATACCAGTATTTTGCGTCATGTGCGTTGAAAATAAAGAATTGTCCAAAATCTTAAGAAAGATGAACAATTAATCAGTTTTAGCCCCAGCCATTTTGACGACTTTAGCCCATTTGACAATTTCCGTACGTAGGAATAACTGAAAAGCTTGGGGACTTTGTGACATCGATGCCTCTAGTGCCAATGTATTGAGGGTTGAAACCACTTCACTGTCTCCCAAGACCCGTTTAAGGTCAGTAAATATTTTTGTGATCACCGTTACAGGAGTGCCTTGTCGTACTACAAGACCATACCAGCCAGTGATTTCAAATCCTGGAAGTGCGGCTTCAGCTACGGTCGGGATATCCGGTAATAAAGTGCTTCGTTGCGCACTGGTAATGGCCAGCGCACGCAGTCGTTGAGACTTCAATGGAGCTAAAACAGAAGACAGACTTAAAAAAGCCATGTCAACATGCCCACCCATGAGTTCCGTCAGGGAGGGACCTGCTCCTTTATAGGGAATATGAGTGATACTGACACCCGCAAGCGCTTTAAATAGCTCGCCTGAAAGATGCGGCGATGTGCCGTTGCCCGATGAGGCATAGTTATAGTGGCCTGGATTTTTTTTAGCCAAAGCAATCAAATCCATGATCGTATGAGCAGCCAGTGTTGGATTAACCACTAATACATTGGCACCAGTAGCGACTTGACTGATGGCACTAAAGTCTCGTAAAGGCTGGTAACCTAATTTGTTATATAGACTCACATTGACGGTAAAGGCGGGTTGGGCCATGAGCAGGGTATATCCGTCTGGTGTGGCTTGGGCAGCCAATTCAAAGCCAAGGTTACTGCCTCCCCCAGGTCGGTTATCAACGACCACCGATTCAGACCAGAGGAGGCTGAGTCTTTTAGCCACGGTGCGACTGACGACGTCGGTCGCACCGGCACTGGTCACGGGTACGATAATGCGCACCGTGCGAGAAGGATAGGTTTGAGCATGACTGATTGTCGAATATAAAGCGATTGCGATCATTCCGATCAAAATAAATAAATAAATGGCTAGGGGTGAAATAACAAATCCGCTGATGCTAAAAGCTTTACGATCGCAAGGGGCAGACTTAATTTGCAGGGAAAAGGTCAAATGAGTCTCCTAGGGGGCTTGGCCCAGAGTTGAGAGCCCTGTTCAATATGATCGATGGTAAATTCTCTGAGAAGTGGGTGAGTGGCAAGCAGATTTTATATGGTTTGAGTCTTCATGAGAAAGTAAGATATTTTAAGTTTTCTTCAGTGTAGGGCCTTCAAGAGAATTAAAATAATCAAATTTTTTTGAAAAGGGCCAGTAGAGATTGAGAAATATTCTGTAATACAGTAGCGTAATCGCTTAACATGTCCTATGCACAGGGTGTAGTTAACATCGAGAGTTAATTTCAAATGAAATCTTGCGCTTGTATCAGTTAGATATCAAGGGTTTAAGCTACAGAGGAAAAAAATGAATTCAAACCACAAACTTAGTCAATCCGTTTATGCGAGTGTGGGCAAAATGCTGACCCGCTATGAATTCGATGCTGACCGATCTTCATTGATCAAACGTGAAACGCTCGAGTTACCTTTTAACGTTCAGTACGCATGGGCTCATCCCACTCAACCCTTTCTTTATTTGGCTTGTAGTAACGGTTCTCCATCGGAGGTGGGATCGGCGCATTGTTTGGTCAGCCTTGTTCTAAACGGCCAGTCGGGAGTAATGTCCATGATGGGAGAACCAGTGGGACTGGCTGCCAGAGCGGTTCATATGACCTTGGATCAGAAAGGACAGTTTATCTTGGTGGCTTACAATAAGCCCAGCCGAGTCAGTGTGCATCGACTATTAGCCAATGGTTTGATTGGTGAAGAAGTCGAGCAAACGCAAACATTGGATACGGGGATTTATGCGCATCAGGTCAGAGTGTCCTTATCTAATAAATCCGTGATTGTGGTGGCTCGTGGGAATAATGCCAAAGAAAATCAACCCGAGGATCCAGGATCGTTACGGGTTTTTTCTTTTTCGGAATCAGGACAGCTTAAGACCAGTTCCACAGTAGCGCCGAAACAAGGTTATGGATTTGGGCCCCGGCACTTAGATTTTCACCCCTCTAAACCGTGGGTTTATGTATCGCTAGAAAGACAGAATGGGTTGCATATGTATCTTGCCAACGAAATGGGGGATCAAGTAGCGGAGCAACCCAGCTATGTAAAGCCCACTTTGAGTGAAGAGCCAGGTTCTCGGCCCCGCCAGCGATCAGGTACCGTTCATGTTCACCCCAATGGCCGTTCTGTCTATGTGGCTAATCGGGCGAGTGGATTAGACAGTGAGCAAATGTATGTTGGCGGAGAGAACAATATTGCCGTTTATCGAATTGATGCAATTAGTGGTGAACCCACCATTATTCAGCACATGGATACACGAGGTGTGGTGGCACGCACTTTTGCCCTAGATAAAACAGGGACCCTGTTGTTGGCAGCGAATTCGCAAACGATTAGGGTAAAAAAAGATGGACAACAGACCTTGATCCCAGCGAGCTTGGCCTTATTCCACGTTTTGAATGATGGTTCATTAGCGTATGTGGGAAAAACCGATGTCCCGGTGGGTGAGGAGGTATTGTTTTGGATGGGTATCGCCTAAGGCAGCGATTCCACACTGATGTGAGCTTGTTGGATTAATTTTTTCCAGCTAATGAGATCGTTTTTAATCATTTGCTGATAACCCTGGGGCGTTGTGGTGGCCACTTCCAAGCCGTTGTTTTGAAAGTGTAGACGGGTGTTGTCCTTTTCTAACCAACGATTCATGACGGGGTTGATTTTATCGATGATCGCTTTCGGTAAGTTAGTCGGCCCCACTAGTCCCCACCAGCCGGTATTGTAATACCCGGGAATGGTTTCATTGATAGCGGGGATGTTGGGAGCCCAGCTAATGCGTTGTGTGTGTCCAACCCCTAACACCTTTAGTCGTCCGTTTTGTAGGTAGGGCATAACAGTTAAAAGTCCGGTAATGGTGAGTTGAATGCTGCCAGAGATGAGTTCACTCATGGATTGACCACTACCTTTGTAAGGCACGTGCAAGAATTTAATACCGGTTAAAGTCATTAACTGGGCCCCGCCAATGTGGTTGGGTGTGCCGATACCGGGAGAGGAAAAATTTAATTGATTCGGCCGAGATTTCGCATAAACGATCAGTTCTTGAACGGAATTGACGGGTAGTTGATTATTAACAATGAGGCAGTAGGGAACATAGGTGGCTAGTCCTATCGGAGAAAAATCCTTGATGGGGTCATAGTTTATTTTTTGTTCGAGTAAGGCGGGGCCCGATACCAATCCACCAATGGTGCCGAGCAATAAGGTGTAGCCATCGGGGGGGGCTTTAGCCCCTATAGCATGCCCAAGGGTCGCGCCAGCGCCGGGTCGGTTATCCATGACCACGGGTTGGCCGAAGGCCTCTGTCAGTGACTTGCCAATTTCACGCGCGGTAAAATCAGTGCCGGCCCCAGCCGGATAGGGAACGATAATACGAATGGGTTTGTAGGGGTAGGGTAATTGTGCGTTTGCACTCAGAACGATCCCCCAAAAGCAAAATCCCCAAACGCTGAGCCAGTTAAGCTGATGTGTTGGAGTCTTTTTTTGTGCTGGGCGAGGCTTAAAGCAATGAGAAAAAAAATGGGTCATGGCACCGTTTTTTCAAGTTTTTTTGTAAAAATATCAAAGGCATCGTGAAGAATATATTCAAAAACTAGCCAAGGGTTTTATTTTTAGCGCAAGAATTAGCCCTTTTGTCATTCTATAGTAATGCTTATATGGTTTAACGGATAAGTATTTTTTAGCTAGTGCTATTAAATGCACAAAAATACCCCTTGATTACGATTTAGAGGGTAATATTTAAGATACAACTAAAAAGGAGGGTTTTCTCATGGAACGCAAAAAAGTCACTGATTTTCCGCCTGAGGTATTGAAGTTATTTGACGGCTATGTGCATGGATCGAAAACTCGCCGAGAGTTTCTTGATGAAGCGGCTAAATTTGCCATTGGTGGGGTGAGTGCAGCGGCTATGTTGGAGAGTTTGCAGCCTAATTTTTCTTGGGCGCAGGAAGTGAAAAAAGACGACGCTAGAATTTCCGCGGCTTATATCGATTACGATTCTCCTCAAGGTTCCGGCTCAATGAAAGGGTATTATGCTAAACCCGTCAATGCCTCGGCACGTCTGCCCGGCATCTTGGTGATTCACGAAAATCGTGGCCTGAATCCTTATATTGAAGATGTGACGCGTCGATTGGCGTTGTTAAATTATGTGGCTTTTGCTCCTGATGCGCTCTCGCCCCTGGGTGGCTACCCGGGTGACGAGGATAAGGCCAGAGATCTTTTTGCAAAGCAAGATGGTAAAAAAAGGATTGAAGATCTTGTCACGGCGGCTTCAACATTGAAGTCACGTGCAGAGTGCACAGGAAAAATCGGAGCGATTGGATTTTGCTTTGGGGGCGGGATTGTGAATTTACTAGCGACCCGTATGCCCGATTTGGTAGCAGGGGTTCCTTATTATGGCACGCAGCCGACCGCGGATGAGACGGCTAAAATCAAGGCCGCCTTGCTCATTCACTATGCTGCCAATGATGATCGTGTCAATGCGGGTTGGCCTGCTTTTGAGGTGGCATTGAAATCGCATCAGGTACGATACGAAATGCATCGTTATGACAAGACGGAACATGGCTTTCATAACGATACGACGCCACGCTATGATGAGTCGGCGGCAAAGTTGTCCTGGTCTAGAAGCATCGCGTTTTTTAATAAACATTTGAAGGATATTTAGAGACAGTGTTAGTTTTTTAGGGCTGATGAAGAAAAGAAAAAATGCCGTATTCAGTACTTGCAAAGCCCGATAAAATGACTGTCTCAAAGTGGTATTGTTTTTCATTCGGCCGAAGTGAAATATTCATAATTAAACATG
Organism: uncultured beta proteobacterium; assembly: GCA_903893565.1. Lineage (GTDB taxonomy): Bacteria > Pseudomonadota > Gammaproteobacteria > Burkholderiales > SG8-41 > UBA5216. The sequence goes on from CAITMU010000068.1 coordinate 42,422, forward strand.
GTTTCAAGACTATAAAGACAAACGAAGGGGTGGACGCATGAGTGCTAAAGAGCTAGATAAAACTCAAACCGTGACAGGTTCTCAAGCTTTAGTGGATGGCCTTTTAAGAGAGGGGATTGACCATGTGTTCGGAATACCTGGAACACAGAATTTAGCTTTTTTGGATGTACTACGCGAAACACCTAAGATTCGTTTTATATTGACGCGTCACGAGCAAGGGGCCGCTTTTATGGCCTATGGCTTTGCCAGAACCCGTAATGCACCCGCTGTGGTGACGGCTACGGAGGGACCAGGATTAACCAATTTAGTGACGGCGATTGCCGCGGCTCACAAGGGCAATGTTCCTCTGATTAGTATTTGTGGCGTTCAGGAAAGTGAGATGCGAGAGCGTGACGCCACTCAAGACCTTGATCAAATCCCATTCATGCGGCCGATTACTAAATGGGCTCACAGCATCGCCTACCCGGAAAAAATACAAGAATCCGTGCGCAAGGCGTTCCGTGTTGCACTGACGGAGCCTCAAGGGCCTACCCATATTGAAGCACCCAATGATGTTTTGTTAAAACCGGTACAGCCAGAACCTTATTCACCTCAATCCTACCGTAATACGGTGGCTTCAGTTTGTTCACCCGTGCAAATTGAAGCGGCTTGGCAGATGATCAGTCAAGCACAAAGGCCTTTGTTGGTGGTCGGGCGTGGGGTGATGAAAGAAGGTGTGATGGAGCAGATGCAAAACTTGGCTACCGCGAGTGGTATTCCTGTGGCAGTTTTGCAATACTGTCCCGATGCATTTGCTTCAACGCATCCGCTTTGTTTGGGGCCTTTGGGTAGGAATGGTTTTAGCAGTGCTAACAAAGCGGCTCCGCAAGCGGACGTGATCGTGGCTATAGGAGCGCATTTTGATGTATTTTCTACGTTATACAAATATGGTATTTTTGATCAAAACGCGAAAATTATTCATCAGACCGCTGCTCCAGGTCAAATTGGCATTGTATTTCCTGTGGCTTTGGGCGTTGCCGGTTCGACTGGTAGCTTTGTTCAAGGGCTGACTCAACTGGCGAGTCAGGCTTCACCACGTTCACCATGGGTCGATGTGGCTAAAGCTCGGGCTGAGTATGATGCTCAATTAAATGCGGTCTTAAAACCTGAAGCCGTTCCCATACAATCCCAATTTGTCGCGCATGTCATTCGTAAGGTATTACCAAAAAATGGAATTTGTGTGGTGGATGCAGGTAATGGTGGTAAACATGTGCGCAGTTATTTTAAGAGTTATGAACCCTTTAGCTTTATGTGTATTGATGATTGGGCCTCGGTGGGAGGTTCCTTCCCCATAGCGCTAGGCGCTAAGTTGGCTCACCCCAATCGCACAGTGATTTCAGCTTCCGGCGATATGGGCATTATGTGCAATATAGGTGAGCTTGAAACCGCCGTGCGAGAAAACATAGCCGTGGTACATATCATTTTTAATGACGAGGGCTTGGGCAATGAGCGAGCCTTTCAGAACGAGCACTTTGGCGGACGGTTTTTTGCCGTGGATTACAAGAACCCCGATTTTGGGTCTCTCGCCAAAGTGTTTGGTGCCTATGGCGAGCGTGTGACCAAGCCGGGGGATCTAGAAGGAGCGATTCGGCGTGCTTTAGCCAGCGGAAAGCCGGCGTTGATTGATGTGATGATTGATCAAAATACATTAGCCCCTGTGGTTTTTAAACAGTAATGCTTCACCCCGCGAGTGAAGGTGAGCGAATGATTAGGGCGAGATTTTTTCGCCCTAATCTAGAATCAAAGACTTTCGGTTTTTGCTTAACTGAAGATTTGTAGTTTATTCAACTTTGATATTACCGTTTTTAACGACTTGGGCATATTTTTGAATTTCGTCGGCAATAAAGCGGTTGTATTCATCTGGTGTATTGTGTCCGCCTTCCATAGCATTAGATTTTAATTTTTCTTGTATTTCGGGAAGTTTTAAAATGCGCCCAATCGATTGATTGAGACGCTGAATGACCTGAGGAGCAGTGCCTAGGGGTGCCCACATGCCAAACCAAGTGGTGGCTGAATAGCCAGGTGCTGCCTCATTAATTGCAGGCAGTTCAGGCATCAAATTCGACCGTTTGTCGCCCGTGACTGCAATACCTCTTAATTTACCTCCGGCGATATGCTGTGATAACACGAGGGGTCCCCCGCAATAAATATCGATATGCCCCCCTAGTAAATCAATAATGGCGGGGGCATCCCCTTTGTAAGGGGCATGCACCATCTCTAAATTGGCCATTTGGCGAAACATCTCCGTGGCTAAATGCGGTACGCTTCCGGTGCCCGAAGAGCCAAAGGTAATGGAGTTAGGTTTTGCACGTGCTAGGGCGATAAATTCTTTTAGATTATTGGCTTTGATATTAGGGTGAATAGCCATGATGAAAGGGCCGCGGGTGATTAAACTCACAGGGGCGATCGCCTTAATTGGATCGTAGGGGAGTTTGTAAAGTGCGGCATTAGAGGCAAAGCTCGAAGCGCCAATCATGATCGTATAACCGTCAGGCAGCGCTTTAACGGCCATTTCAGATCCAATAGCACCGCCTGCGCCCGCACGGTTATCAATAACAAATTGTTGGCCAAATTCCTCAGAGAGTTTAGGCGCCATGATGCGAGCGACCACATCAGTGCCGCCACCAGGGGCAAAAGGTACGATCGTTCGAATCACTTTATTGGGCCAAACAGAGGCATTGTCAGCTAAGACGTGGGAAGTCAAAAAACAGAAAAAAAAGATAAGACCAATGCGCTGATTTTTCATCATGAGATTCGCTTATTTTAAAATTGCTAGTAGAAAAAAAGAACCATTCATTCGCCGAGTGTATAAGAATACCAAGCAAAAAATGGAAGAGATTTTTTTAGTATTTTTGTAATTTGAGGTATTAATGTTAACCTTCCTAGATCCAGATCGCGACCTGTAAATTAAGTCGCAATCCCATCAAGGCATCCTACAAATAAATAATGGTGCCCTGCTTTTTATTATAATTAAACAGTAATATTATAAACCGAAAGGAAGTGAACATGATCAGACGTGTTGTTACGGGGCATGATGAAAAGGGTAAAGCGATTGTCGTGTCTGATGCGCCGGCTCCTTTTGTGATAACCAATCCAGCACGTCCTGGCTACATTTCGACCGATATTTGGAGAACGGCAGCTACGCCGGCTCCGGTAGTAGCGCATCACGAAGAGACTACGATGGGGCCTCGGCGCCAGATGCCTGAGAAAAATGGGACGGTCTTTCGTATTAATCGGGTGATGCCCGAGACGGATGAGATTCGAAATATGAGCGTGGAGCAGTCAAAAAAACTATTTGCTGCACTAGGTAATGAGCAAGCCTCAACCTTCGGCAAGAACGCCCGCCATCCCTTAATGCACCGTACGGCCACCATTGATTATGTGTTGATTTTGTCGGGGGAAATTTACTGCGTATTAGATGATTCGGAGGTGTTGCTAAAGGCTGGGGATATGATGGTTCAATGCGGTACTAATCATGCTTGGAGTAATCGATCCAACGCCCCTTGTGATATTGCTTTTGTTTTAATTGATGGGGCAGTTGATCCTTCGTTGGTTGAAAAAATAAAAACTTACGAAAAGTAATGCAAACAACCTAAGTTTTATGAATCCAGGGCGGACCTCATAGAAATCATGAGTGAACGTTAACCCGTCTTTGTTTGATTTGCTAACGCTTTGGGGAGTGGGCTATCAAACGGGTTAAGAAGATATAAAGCGCTCCTAGGCTCCCTATATATTGCCTCGAAAACTAAAAGAATTAAGTGTGTGCTTGTGTGTGTGTGTGTGGGGGGGGGGGTAAAGCCCCCCATCTTTTTCGTTTTTTAGTCGATGGCAACATTACTTAACAATATTTTCATCTAAAGTTAAAAATGCAAAATCACCAAAAAGGGTTAATGAAGATTAGGACGGCCTTTTTCTATTGCTTATTTCTTGCCTTGTCTGGAAATATTTTTGCTGAGGTCGTATCAATTGACCTGGTTGAAAATGGAAAAATAATAGATGCATCACCGACGTTAACAATGTTTTGGAAAGGGGAAAATCCCAAAGCAGTTTTAGTGCTAATTCCAGGCGGTGATGGCCATATCGGTTTGAAAATGGACAGACAAGACATTAAATTCCACTTTTATCAAACCATTAAATTGCTTTCTAATCCATCGGCGACTAGTGGGAATTTTGATGTGGTGATTTTTGACAGTCCTTATCCGTTATCACCTAACCAAAAATATCCTTCAGCAAGAGGTTCCAGCGACCATATCAAACGTATTGAAAGTGTTTTGACCTATTATAAGGAAAAAACGCAGCTTCCTATTTTTATCATGGGGCATAGTAATGGTGGGATCAGTTTGATGGAATTGATTCGTAAATTACAAAAAGAAAATAAAACCCATTTAATTGGCGGCATGATTGTGAGTAGCGCCCGAAATGAAACGCTATTTTCGCCGCCCTTAAATTTTCCAATTTTATTCATAGACCACAAAAACAATGGGTGCACTAGGGGTGACATGACGGTATATGAGACTTATGAAACGGTTAAAAATTTTTCTCAGTCTGTTGTCGAACAAATTTTGATCACGAGTGGTGAATCACAAAACAATAACCCTTGCTTTAGTGGTTACCATATGTACTACAAAGCTGAAGTCGAAGCATCCAAAGCCTTAGATGGCTTTTTGACCAGAAATACAAAATAAATGGGCGATGGGTCGTTTGGGAGAACGCTGGTTTTGCTTTTCTGTGTAAGGTAGATTGCTGCCCTATTTCACAAAGGCCAAGGTATCCCACAAAATCTTGTCCCTAGTGTCGCCTTAACATGGCAATGGATCAATGTCATCGATAGAAATAAAGGACGGTTAGCAATTAACATAGAATTGGGAAAAATTGTAGGTTATACCGTTGGCCATTGGATGTGGTTTTGGCTCGACGGTAGGCTGAGGGTCAAGCCTTGATTAGTAGAAAAACCGTCCGACTTTTACAGCGCTCAGCCAAGGCTTTGAAGCATGCTCTACTTCAATTACAAATTCGACTTCTACCCGAATCGATCCATCGGTTTGTTCTGCGAATTGAACTAATCTTGAGCGCGAGCGGATGCGTGAATCCGTAGTTAATGGGCTGAGAAAGCGGATGCGATTCCATCCTTGATTGAGTGAGTATTTTCTAGCGTAGCGACTATAGGGCGATTGTGCGCGACTTAATTTTGGCAATATAGCAATACCCATATTACCAGGCGCTATGGTGTTGCCGAAGGAGGATGCCTTGGCGCGTTCAATATCAGTGTGAATCCAGCCCGTTTCACCTGTTAATTCGACATATTGATTAATGAGCGCTTGCGTGATGACGAACCACTCTCCTGGTTCGCATAACACACCCAAATCGCTTTGCATGGCGCTGAGTATTTCTTGTTTTGATTCCATAAGGGTAAGCGCAAGGATTGAGATAAAAAAAACGGGTCAGGCAGTGTTTCATTGCCTGACCCGTTTGAATCAAGGATCTTTAGCCGATCGGTGTAAACATAGGCACTGAAAATCCGCCTTCAGTCTTTTTGAAAACGACTTTGACTTTTTGTCCAATTTTAATGGCATCCAAATCACAATCTACAATGTTGGTCATCATTTTGGGGCCTTCGGTTAACCCCACATAGGCGATACAGTAAGGCACTGGTCCGCCCCGACGTGTCACGCTGTAAGTGTAGATTTCACCCGTGCCTTGAGTGGTGATCCATTCGACTTTATCACTAAAGCAAAATGGGCAAAGTGGACGAGGATAATGGTGCGTTTGACCGCAATCATTGCATTTTTTAATGAGTAGTTTGCCTTCTGCGCAGGCGTCAAAATAGGGTTGATCTCCTGGATTTAATGACGGATCACGCAGTTTTCTGTCTTGAGCTGGGGTTGTCATCGAGTTACTCCCTTTCCATAATTAAAGTAGCGCTACCGTGCCGATGTCCTAGAGCACCACCGGTGCCATGGGCTAATGCGATGTCGCAATTTTTGACCTGTACCGCGGGGTGAGCTTCACCTCTTAATTGACGAATCGCTTCAAGAATTTTAGTCATACCGCCGCGGTTAGCCGGATGGTTATTGCATAAGCCCCCGCCATCGGTGTTAAAGGGCAGTTTGCCCACGCCAGAAATCAAATTGCCATCAGCAACAAATTTTCCACCCTCACCTTTTTTACAAAATCCAAGATCCTCGAGTTGCATAATAACGGTGATGGTAAAACTGTCGTAAATGGAGGCGTATTTGATGTCGCTGGGTTTGACACCGGCTTCAGCAAACGCGCGAGGTCCAGTCCAAACGGCGCCAGAATACGTTAAATCAACATTGCCGCCCATCTGGCCTTTGGTGGATTCTCCAGCGCCAGTAATTTTGACTAACGGGCGTTTTAGGCTTCGTGCAATTTCCGGTTTGGCAACGATTACAGCGCCACCACCGTCACTGACGACACAGCAATCTAAACGATGTAGCGGATCGGAGATCATGGGGGAGTTAACCACCTCTTCTACGGTCACGACATTTCTTAACATCGCGCTAGGGTTGTGCTGAGCGTGGTGAGAAGCGGCCACTTTAACCCAAGCGAGTTGCTCGCTGGTAGTGCCATATTGATACATGTGCCGCATAGCGCACATGGCATACAGATTGACTGTGACAGGACTGTAGGGCATTTCAAAGGGGGCATCGGGAATGTTCGCCCCACGATCGCGCACTTGGGTTCCGGAACTGCCCTCAGAGTTAGGGCGGCCAGCCAGTGTCACCAGGGCAACGTTACATTTGCCAAGAGCAATCGCCTCGGCTGCATGCGCCACATGAACTAAATAAGAGCATCCTCCCATGTCGGTCGAATCGATATGACGCAACTGTTTTAAATTCATGTAGTTGGCCATGCTCCATACATTTGCACCTGGGGCATCACCAGCACAGAAGTAACCGTCAATGTCGTCTTTGGTCAGTCCTGCGTCTTCGAGAGCGCCTTTAGCACACTCAGCGTGTAGTTGTGAAACTGAGGTGTTGGGGGCTTTTCGCAGTGGATGCTCGTAAGCGCCAACGATATAGGCTTTACCGTTTATGGTCATGTGTTTTTCCTTAAAGTAAACGAGTTCCACACGTAAAAAAATTATTATCGTCGCTGACTCGCGCCGTGCGGGTTGGCTTACACCGAGAGTTTTAACAACCCTAGTGAAGAGCACTATTGGAATTTAACCTAAAATTGCCTCTTGGAATACTCTTAAACGTGAAAAATTCTATTAATTATCATCTTTGAGATGAGAAAATTTTTTACAAGGGATTGAATTTGTAAATACGAGCCATTACAAAAAATCTATAAAAATCAATTATTTATTTTTAAAGATAATAGCAATTTCCTAAATTTACTAAGCTCAATTAAACGTTTTTGCCTGGTGTAATTCTATGTTGCTTTCAAACACCCTCCTCAGTTCGCATTGTGTGAGTTGCTGTCCTGAATGGGCATCTTTTGTCCTACATCGCAAATCGATCCACTCTATGGGGTGAGTATTTTTTTAGCGTCCTTTTATTATTGATCTTGCTCTTTAATCGTTAATCGTTACATTATGATTTTCGAGTGGGTAGTCGTTCGATTGGTGTTCAGCCGTAGGCCGATGCTCAGTTAATGCTCAAAGCTATTCCCACGCCGATCTTTGAGGTGCGTTATTTATGGGCAGTGCTAGTCATCTATTGATTATCGTTGATTAAGGTAAAGGCCGAATCGAAAAATTCAAACAGCAATCGATTGGACTGAGGCGACTTGCCTTTTTGGATGACCTGAGTCGTTGCATTATTCATTTTAAGCTCGGTACGATAGTGGGTCGGCACCCAGCGTTCATAGAAGGGAAGCATTTTTTTTGCGTACATTAATTGTTGGCTTTCATTCACGATAAGCCCCATGGTTTCTAACAGTGTGATTTTTGTCCAGGAAGTTGGATGGGCTTTACCGTAGCTGATAGCGGTGATGAAATTGAGGTAATCATTATGAAAGGGGCTATCGCGGTCGACTTTGCTGCCGTTAGAATAGATCGCATCCATGAAATAGGTGACGGTAAAGTCGCCTTGATGCGTAGGAAACCAACGGGAGATATATTCTTGAATAGAATTTAAAAGACAGATTTCCAAGTGGCCGCCTACTAAATAAATGTGTCGGGCGGGTACGTTAAAACCTAATTCGCCATTCTCGGAATAGACCCAGTGGGTAGGATTACATTGATCAATAAAATAATGGGAGGCAGAAGCATCCGCCTTGTCAGCCAAAAAAATGACTGGGATATTGTGGCTTTGGGCAAAGCGTAGGGCTAATTCAATGCCATTTTTAGTGGCAAGCCTGGGATCATAAGAGTCCGCAGGATGGGTAACAATCATCAGACTGTCAGAGGCAAGCTGGATTGTTTTGGGATCAGTAAAAATATTCGTCGGACATCCGGCGAGGGAGGATGCGGCAGAGATGATAGAAGCAACAAAAAAAATAATTTTAAAGGATAAGAAAAAGAAGGGGTGCATTGCAAAAACCTTATTTAAAGCAACTAGTTATGTTGCTCATCACGCAGTCAGCTAAAAGCTGACTTATAGTAAGTAATTTTACTTACTTTGAGTCCAAAGGTCAATTTGGCAAAGTCATGATTTTTAGTTCTGCCCCAACATTTGCCCATACCACTAAGATTTACCATGAGAGCTGTTGGCTTTTTTTATGTGCGCTTATTCTGGATCGACTCATCGGGGGGTAAGTCCCCTCGCTAGTGGGTCCTGAGGATCGAAGGCAATGTACCCGCATGAGCGCGAGCGAGTGTAAGGACAAAGCGTGGAGCATAAACTGTGAGCGCCATGCGTAAGTATTGAATCATTGCCAAACTGGGCGACTGGGCATCAAATCAAGAAGCGCTTGTGATCACAGCAGGGTGGCGTATATCCGAGTTATACAGTGAAGGCGTGCGATCTTACCTAGGGGTATCAAACTTTGTCGAATAACAAAACCATTCTCTAAAAGCCCAGCAACCTCACCTTTTGAGCGTGGCCTGAACAACACTCAAAATCGAATTAAGATCGTGGTCATTGTCTGCTGTAAGAAAAGACCAAAGAACCAAAGAACCAAAGAACCATAGAAAAAAGCCCCCGAAGGGGCTTTTAAAAAAACAATCATGTCGATGACAATGCTGTAAAGCCTTTTATTTTACTCGTCCTCGCCGTAGTGAATACGACGATAAGGCAGAGTCACAACGCTACGCGAAACTCGTACATCAATGATCATGGGGCCTGGGTTTGCAAGCCACTGAGCAGTGGCTTTTTTGACTTCATCCACAGTGCGTGCAATACAGCCCCGACCCCCAAAAGCCGTTGCTACCGCACCTAAATCGGGCGTGCTGATAACAGAGGTTTCTTTGTCCATGTTGTGAGCGTCGAGTTTGTAATACTCTGCGCCTAAACACTGATTATTCATGACAAAAATCAACAGCGGCACTTTGTAGCGCACCATCGTTTCAAACTCACCGATATGCATCATCGTGCTAGCATCTCCGTCCAACAAGATGGCGGGTTTCATCCCTTTAGCAATGATGGCGCCGATCGCTGCTGGCATCATTTGGCCAATACAACCAAAAAAATGTCCAGGTAAAACCATGGGCCGAGGCTTTCTGAAGAGAATATTGGTAAAGCCTGCGGTCGAACCACTCCCAGAAAAAAGGCTGATATCGGTGGGGATTAATTCGTCTAGGGCAAGGCATACTTGACGAGGATCTAAGGTGCCCGGTTCAAGGGGGTATTCACGCCGGTCTTCCCAAGCATTCGCTAGCCTTTCCTTCACTTCACCATTACGAAACCCGGTTTGCTGAAACTCTCGCTTATTTAATTCGGCTTCAATGGCCTCAACCCCAGAGCGTCCATCCGCTTGCACATAAAGTTCTGCACCGCGTCCCCCACTCATCATGACGTGAGGTTTGGAGTCGATGTGGATAAATTTGGCGTTGGGGTAAAGATAGCCGTGCTCGGTGGTGTAACGGTTTAAGCTCGCACCGATGGCAATCACGCAATCAGATTCCTCGCAAAGGTGCATGGCAGTGCGTGTGGCATAGGTGCCAGAAATCCCAATATGGTATTCATCTTCAGCTAGCCAAGCCTTAGCCATTAAAGAGGTTGCGATAAGGGCCCCAGTGCGTTTGGCCAAAGCGCGTACCGCATCACCAGCATTGGACCACATGGCGCCACGACCAGCTAAAATAATGGGTTTTTTCGCTTTGCAGATCATATCAGCGGCCTGCTCTACGAGTAATGGGTGCGGTTGCACTACTGCGGTGGGTAGTAGAGAAGTCGAGGGGCGGTAGGGTTCGTCATCATCCCAATCTTTTTGTTGCAAATCCATCGGAACACTTAACATCACGGGGCGGGACTCTAGGCGAGCGATATAAAAGGCCTTGCGTACGGCATCATCTGCGGCATCTGGCGTAGCCATCCTGACGAAAGCGGCTTCGCAACCATGAGCAAAGGCGGCTTGATCAAGACGCTGTGTGTATTCATCATCGCTGACGGGGTATTCTCCGCAGAAGGCCACTAACGGTGAAGATGCGCGAGCCGCTGTTACCAAAGCGGTAGCCAACTGAGTGACGCCTGGACCGCAGGTGGCGGTGGCAACCCCGGGCTGGCGAGTGACACGTGCCCATCCATCGGCCATGCCTAAGCCAGCTCCTTCATGACGCACTTCATGCATAACGATGCCATTTTTGTAATTTTCGTGTTGCCAGTACATATTCCCATCACCCATCATGCCAAATACGTTGGTAGTACCCTCGGCTTTGAATGCTTGTGACAATCGTTGATAAACTTTCATTATTGTTCTCCTTTGAAAAAAGTGGGTTTATAGCGGGCTGATTTGGGTTAAGTAATTTGTCCAGTGCTGCAACGCTTAGCAAGGGCTTGAGTAAAACTCGCCGTCATGCGTTTTATCACTAAGGAGGCGCCGGTTTCAATCATGGAGGCCAAGCGCCCAGAAATCTCGACTTCTGCGGTTATCGCGATTGCGCTTTGATCAGGATTTGCGCCGTTCTCTACTTTAAAGCGCATTGTGGTACGAAATTTCGTGCCTCCCTTGGTGTCTTTGCCCCGGCCTGACACTTCCCCCGATAAGCTTGCGGGCTCAAGTGTTAATAATACGTTGGCGTTAAAGGCGACTTTTGCAGGGCCAAATTTGACGGTCATGGTGGCATCAAAAGAGCCATCGTCTAGTTGTTGTCCCAGTTCCGCTCCTTCTACACAATGAACGACTTCATGGGGGTTGGATAAAATGGCCCAAACGTTGTTGGGATCTGTCATGACTTCAATGCGTTCGTTAACAGTTAGCATGGGTTTTTCTCTAGGGATAAACAGTCGTATGGTACTTTTGGTAGTGGACCCATGGCCATTTGGCCATCGGGTCAATGTATCCCCGTTAGTTTTTTATTGTGTTGACTCTATTGATCGGCTATCGGATCGCCTTGAAACATCAATACACGGCATCCAAGTCCGTAACAATATCAGCATCTAAGCGGAATGCCAAACAAAGTAAGTAAAAAAAGTTTGACGCTTTTATTTTAAGCAAATTTTGAGTGCTCTTGTGGCGGCAAAGGGCAGTCAAAGCATCGTTTTATTGATTGAGGTTAATAAATGTTTGACTTGGACTTGCAATCGGAACCCCATTGGTCAATAGGCGATAAAAAGTCCAAATGTAGGAACATTCACCGCTGCCCTAGGGCAGTTTAGCCCCAGGGGAAAGTGATGGTTAAAAACGAAGGCTAAGAAGGCTATTTCAGATTTTTTAAAGCGTGTTAATGATTTCAAGAAGATCTTTGCTCTCAGGAATAGTACCTGGGTCATAGAGCTTAGAAAAACGAATAATTCCCTGAGAGTCCACAATGAATGCGGACCTTTTATCCATACCCCTTTCGGATTGGAATACCCCATAAGCTTGGCCAACGCCCCCATGGGGCCAGAAGTCTGATAAGAGCGGGAAAGGGACTCCTTCAAATTTTTCTGCCCATGCTTTCAAGCTAGGCGTGGGATCAACACTGATTTGTAATATTTCAATATTTTTTTGCTTAAATGTTTGGTAGTTCGCACGGAACCCTGAGACTTGATTGGTTCAGCCGCCTGTGAAGGCAAACGGTAAAAAGGAAACCACCGTAATGTGGTCTTTAAATTGTGACAATGAGACTTTTGTGCCCAGATGGGAATCTAGGCAAAACTCAGGGGCCACACTACCAACGGTCAGACTCATCGTGTCATACTCCAAAACGTTAAGGGTTAGTGAGAATTTATAGACTACCCGTAAGCACGGGAAAGGGCAATGTAAGAGAGAGTTAGAGAAAAAAGTATGACCTAAAAATTCCATAATGTGGTTATTTCAATGTCACAAAAGGTTTGACGCTATCAATCGAGGCAGGTTTATAACGATTGAAAAAGGCTAAAAGAAAAGGCAGGCTATATGGACAAGTGTAGCGCTCTGTCACAAAATGAAGCGCTTTGAGTGGGGGTTTTGTATTCAAGTGCGATTCAGCGATGGGTTTAGCGCAGGTTGGGTGAATACTAGATGGGTTAAAGTCATAGTAGGGCTAGATTAAAAAGGATCTGAGTTTGTTCGAAAATAAAATATTACGTTTGCTTTTTTTATCGGCTTATGGGGTGGGACTGATGGTCGTTGTCCTGGCCACGGCATCCCTCTTTCCAGTGGCCGCCGAAGGTTATCCAAACAAAACGATACGATTAATCATTCCCTATCCTCCAGGGGGGGGAAGTGACATCGTAGCCCGACCTTTGCTGCAATTGATGTCGGCTAGTATGGGTCAACCCATGATTGTGGAAAACAAAGGCGGGGCGGGAGGCAATATCGGCATGGAATTGGTGGCAAAATCACCGCCCGATGGTTACACCTTGGTGTTGGGAATTACCGCGCAATTGGCGGTTAACCCGAGTTTATACCCCAAATTAAATTACGATTTACTGAAGGATTTCTCGCCGATCGGTCAGTTGGGTATCGCCCCTTATGTCTTGGTTGTTCACCCAACCTTACCCGTTAAAAATGTTCGTGAAATGCTGATGATTGCCAAGACCCATCCTCTGCAATTGCGCTTTGGCTCTGCCGGCAATGGTAGTGGCGCGCATCTAGCCGGTGGGATGCTAGATTCTATGGCCAAAGTCAAAACAGCCCATATTCCCTACAAAGGCGGGGCCCTAGCGATGACGGATTTAGTTGCGGGCCAACTGCAGTTTAGTTTTTTGACCTATACCTCTAGCAGTGCATTTATCAAGTCCCACCGCTTAAAAGCACTAGCGGTCACGACGGCTCAGCGTTCTAAGGCTTTGCCTGATTTGCCGGCAATTGGAGAAACGGTACCCGGTTATGATTCGTCGGTTTGGTATGGTGTGTTAGCGCCTGCTGGTACAGCCCCCGAAATTGTGAATAAATTAAACCATGAGTTTTTATTGGCCTTGAATAATTTAGAATTTCGCAATCGTTTGATCCTCGAAGCCTTTGAGCCGATGGGCTCAACGCCTGCGCAATTAGGCGCATTGATGAAATCAGAAATTCAACGTTGGGCCAAGCTTGTCAAAGAAACGAATACACGAATTGATTAAATCTTTCATCTGACCCGGATTGCAAGGCAGTTTGTTGCCCCTGGGTAATAAAAGAAAAAATGATGAAAATAAAAAAAGGAAATCCTGAAGATGTCAATGATAGAAAAGACCGCAGCCGCTTTGATGCCGGCGGAATATGAGAGCCATTATCTAACCGTTGCTGGGGTGAAATTACATTACCAAGATTATGGTGACAAAACAAAACCCCCGATGGTGTGTATTCATGGAGGTGCCGCCCATGCCCACTGGTTTGATTTTGTTGCCAGTGAACTGAAAAAAGATTTCCATGTAATCGCTATCAATCAGCGCGGTCATGGGGATAGTGGATGGGCGAGTCCCCCGGATTACTCGTATGCTCGATATGCCGCGGATTTGAATGAGGCTTTTGAAAAACTTAATTTACAAAATTTTATCTTGGTAGGGCATTCTATGGGGGGGGTTGTCTCAACCTTGTATGCTGCTACCTATCCAGGTCGCGCGAAGGCCTTTATATTGATTGATTCCACCATCACCATGCCCGAGGACAGAATTGCTAGCATGCATGAAGTGGGGAATCGTGAGGGACGTAGTTACGCGAGTGAGGGAGAATTTTTGGAACGCTATAAATTGCGTCCTGCCGGAACGACTGCTACGGCGGAGGTAGTAGGACATTTAGCACGCCACAGTGGTAGAGTCTTTGAGGATGGACGTTGGCGACATAAGTTTGATCGTAATGTCTATGCATTACGGGAACGTATGGATAGCTTGCCGTATTGGGCGAATATCAAGATACCCGCATTATTGGTCAAGGGCGATCTGAGCCAGAGAATTTCTGCAGAGGTCGTAGGTAATGTGCGCGCTTTATGTCCACAGATACAAACGGCGGAGGTAGCCCATAGCGATCATCATGTTACCTTAGATAACCCTTCGGGCTTTGTGCAGGCGGTAGGGCCGTTTTTACGGAGTCTTAGTAGTTTCGTGGGCGGGTAGATTAAAAGTGTTTTTTTATCGTGGAAATGTAAATCCGAACTTTGGGGCGCGAAAGGAAGATAACTATAAAGTCGCGTTCGATAGTGGAGAACAATAATATAAGAGGGAGACGATGAAAAAAATATTCTGGGCTGTTATTGGTACTTGCTGGTACTTGCGTGGCCAAAGCGGTTCCTACGGGTGGGTCCGTAGGAACCTTTGCAGTGATACCTTAATGATATTTTCTAAAAAAGAGTGAGAGAAAGGATTTATAAACATGTGGCGTTGGTTTTTTTTATCAGGTTTTTTGTATTGTAGCCTCGCTGTTGCGAAGGGGACTACACCGATGGCGAAGGTCACTCCTGCACAGATTAAAGCGGGAGCTGAAATTTATGCTGATAATTGTGCGACTTGTCATGGCAATCGCATGAAAAATCCAGATTGGGCCATTGATTTAGCAACCATTCCTCATGATGACCGAGCTCGATTTATGGATTCGGTCACTAACGGAAAAAACAGTATGCCCGCCTGGGGAAATGTGTTAAAACCGGAAGAAATCAATGCCCTGTGGGCCTATTTTTCTCAGGGTGAAAAGGCTAGTAAATAAGCCTCATGTAAGTAACGTTTTTTAGGAGGAGTGTTGTATGACAAAAAGTCTGATCGCCTGTGTGCTATGGGCCGCGAGCGCTTTGCTGCATGCACAAAGCACCCAGGAGCTTTTGAATACCAGTAAAAATACTGAAAACGTACTGACCTTTGGTATGGGCTATGACTTAAAAATGTACAGTCCTTTAAGTCAGATTAACAAGTCAACTATCAAGCGACTCGTACCCATTTGGAATATGAGTTTATCCAATGATATGGGAGAGTTGTCTCAGCCCACGATCTACAATGGGGTGATGTATGTGGTCAATGGCAATTGGACTTTTGCTATTGATATGAATACGGGTCAACAGATCTGGCGTACTCCTGTGCAATATGATCGAAATGCTCTTCGAATTACCACGGGCGGGGCTTATGTGCGTGGGGCTGCGACCATTTATAATGGCAAACTGTTTAGACCCACGATTGATGCGCATATCGTAGCGCTCGATATGAAAACAGGCAAACAAATTTGGAAACAACAATTTGCCGATTGGAAAGAAAGTTATGCCGGTATCGTGGCCCCAGCCGTGGTCAATGGTGTTTTGATCGCTGGGATGGCTGGGGGGGATCGGACGGCTCGCGGCTTTATTGATGGTTATGACCCGGATACAGGCAAGCGTTTGTGGCGAACATGGGCGGTGCCTGAGCCAGGGCAGAAGGGCTCGGAGACTTGGCCTAAAGATATGCCCGATGCGTGGAAATATGGTGGGGGAGCGACCTGGCAGTCGGGAACTTATGATCCTGAACTCGATCTTTTTTATATTGGAACCGGCAATGCCGAACCCTATAATCCCAAATACCGTGGGGGCATGGATAGTCTTTACACCGCGTGTATCTTGGCTATTCGTCCTAAAACGGGTGAATTGGTGTGGCACTATCAGTATGTGCCCAACGACACTTTCGATTTTGATGGGACCTCAGAAAGTATCTTGGCTGAGATTGAAGTCGATGCAAAGCCCCGTCAGGTGTTATTCAATGTCCACAAGAATGGGTTTGCTTATGTGATTGATCGTACGAATGGTCAACTGATTGCGGCCCACCCCTATGTTGCACAGAATTGGGCTAAGTATATTGATCTTAAAACAGGACGCCCAGTATTAACCGATTTACTGGATCGTGCACTCAAAGGCGAGACAATACAACTCATTCCTAGGCAAGGCACCAATGCGACGCTCTCCGCTTATAACCCCAAGTCAGGACGTTTATTTATTAACTCTTGGGAGCTTATTCGAGAGATGAAGTTTGTAGATCAAAAGCTTTTGGTCGGAACCGGTTATACGGGGGTAGAGGCCTCCTTTAAGAACCCCCCTAAAGGCGAACCCGTGGGCTATAACTTGGCGATGGAACCTTTGAGTGGCAAAGTGATTTGGAAGCGTCCCTTATTCGATTACGGTTTGTCTGCTGGCTCGTTGGCTACCGATGGGGGGTTGATTTTTACGGGGAAGTTGACCGGAGAATTTATCGCACTCGATCAGGATACAGGGCAAATGGTATGGAAATTTCAAACGGGTTCGAGTATCAATGCCCCACCCATTACCTACACACATAAGGGTCAACAGTATGTCACCATCCTGTCAGGACGAGGGGGGAGTAATCCGACCCGTTATGCCGGCAACGCAGTGCCCAGTGGAGGCTCCGTTTGGACTTTCGCCCTTTTACCAGAATGATAACGTGTCATAACTAACGCGCCTCATAAAGAGGCGTTTGTCTATTTCGTTGTGGTTTAGGGTGGGACGGGGTCGATCTGAATTAATTATCAACCGGTCAATTGCATCGTTAACACTCAATGCTTTGGACGGGATGATTAAAAAAATTCGTTAAGTAAAAATTTTTCTAATGTCTCAGTGTCTTTTTCCCGCGCAGACAGCGTTGTGGTGCGTCCCTTTTGTGGGTTGTTCCACTTAAAGTCACCTTTCTCATGCTGGCGAATGATTTGAATCATTTGCCGCACCACGGCGAGTTCTATACTGCTATTGTCACCCAGACGAACTTCAAATAATTGCGCGGCGTTGCGGCGCGCTTCGTTAAACCAACCATTAAACACAAATGAGGCAAAGGTTAATTCCCGAGTTTTAATTTGAAAAACCCCGCCACTTTTACTCGGATCGTAACCAAAAGCAGGGGCAGTCGCTGAGGCTAAATTTTGTTTTGCAATGCGCGTGGCTTTGGCATTGGCATCTTCCTGCTTTCCGACGGGCTCTGGGGATGGATCCTGCTCACCGCGAGCCTTTTTTTTGGCCGCCACCATGGAAGCAAAATCTAAGGCTGGCGCTGTCGAAGGGGTGGCTACTGGAGGCAGCGGGGGTAAGGCGGGAGTCGGCGGCGGTTGAGTGGCCTCAGGTAGTTTGGGTAGCACGGGGTTAGTTTTTTCAGGCATGGGTGCCGGCGGCGGGTTCACTGGCTTGGGTGCGCTAATGGGCGGTGGGGTTGTTTTTTTGAGCCGTGATGGCGGTTTGGCGCGGGCTACGGGCGGCTCTGGACGGGGTTGGGGTGCAGGTACGTCTAGAGAAGGAGCTGGTCCTGGTAGTGGTTCCAAGCGAACCGTGAGAGGTGGCGTATTTTTTTCAATCGGTTGGGGTTTCATTTTTACCCACCATATGATGGCGATATGAATGAAAATCGATAAAACCACAGCCAAAGCGATTAGCGGGATAGTAATACCTTCATGTTGGGAAGGATGATTTAAAAGCCGTTCGTTCATGTAAAAATTAGCTCTTCCCGTAAAACGAGGCGGACGAAAAAAAACAGGGCAAATAACGTAAAAACCCAGCAAGCGACAAAAGCGCTAAGCGTTGGCTTATCGGCAGTCTGTGATCTTGCATGGCTTGGATTAATACGAAAATCATAGAATGGTTAGGGGATCAAGTGAAGGTGGGTGTTCGGCGGCAATCCTAAATTAATGAGACTGACATGGTGGGCTTGTAAAACGATACTTCCCCGATGTCTATTGTTGCCAGTTGTGCTGAATTCAAAGTCATAAGAACGTTGCCAGATAAGGCGTCCTTGTTCATTACGGATGAGTTTTACATTTGAAATGCCCACGGTATCATCTAAAAACTGTAGATTTTCCGCCTCACAGGCTACACGGGCTTCTCTGACAGCAATTTCGCGAGCACGAAGACTATCAAACCACCACCATCCGACAAGGAGGAGCAAGAGTAGACTGAGTAGTTCTAGCATGGTTAAAGGTTCGAAAGGGGTAAAAGGGCTATTCTACGCAAGTCTTCTTACGGGAAGCGGATCAGGATAAATTTTTAAGAATAAGAGCTTTTTAGGTGAATTTAAGGGCTAAAAAAATACTTAAGTGTAGAGGAATTGGCTGGACGATGGCAGGCCAGGCGGCGCTTAATTTGTTTCAGAGTGTAAGGGGTTTTTACGTGGGGGCAAGCCGTCCAAAGCGTAGCAGGCGCTCACGCGAATGAGCCGGTTGCTTGGCAAGGCTCTATTACGGGAGTAGTCTAGGTGATGATTCAATTCTCAATGTAGGGGAAGTCTTTTTATGAAACGTTTTTTTTATCTTAATGTGGGCAAGATATTAGCCCAATCTAAGCCACCGGTATTCTTATCTAGAGTGTTTTATGCTCTCATGGTGGCTTTGTGGGCGATAGCGCCCCTTGCTACTCAAGCCCAGTCAGCATACCCCAATAAGCCCATTCGTATCATTATTGGTTATGCGCCCGGAGCCAGTAGCGATAATGTGGCGCGTATTTATGGCCAAAAGCTCTCCGAAAGTTGGGGGCAGCCGGTGGTGAACGACTTTAAGCCGGGTGGTAACACGATTATTGCGGCTGAGGCCTTAGTCCGATCCGCACCCGATGGCTACACCTTTTTGTTGGTATTAAATACCCACGCCATTAATCCGTTACTCACCACGCTACCCTATGACCCAGTGAAAGATTTTGCTCCCGTTGCTTTGTTAGGCGTGAGTGAATATATGCTGGCGATCAACCCTTCGATCCCAGCTAAGGATTTAAAATCTTTCATTGCCTTTGCGCGCACAAAACCGGGGCAATTAAATTACTCCTCTTCGGGTGCTGGGGGGTTGGGTCACTTGTCTGGAGAGTTATTTAATCAAATTGCGGGTCTTAAAACCCAGCACATTGCCTTTAAGGGCGGTGCCCCTTCGGTGGTGGCTTTGATTTCAGGGGAAGTGCAAATGTGTTTCATTCATCCGATCAATGTCTTGTCACAGATAAAAGCCGGTAAGCTCAGAGCGATGGCGATTTCTGGGGCTCACCGATTACTGAGTTTGCCTGAGATGCCTACCTTTGCAGAAGCTGGCCTTGCCCAGTTTTCTTCTACGAATTGGTTTGGTATTCTGGCCCCGTCAGCGACCCCTAAGTCGATTATCAATGCCGTATCCAGTGAATTGGCTCGCATCGGAGGATTGCCTGAGTTGAAGGAAAAGCTCGCCATACAAGGGGTAGATTCTTCGCATTTGGATCCGGAACGTTTTGCGGCATTAATCAAAACAGAAACGGAAAAATTTGCCGCAGTGGTTAAAAAAGCCCATATTCAACTCGTTAACTGAGTGTGAGTGTAGGTATTACAGCGATCTGAATTTTTATAAAATACCACCGACTTTTTGGGAAGGATCATAAAAATGAAACTATATTTAGTGCATCACGCTGATGCTTTATCAGCAGAACAGGATCCGCAAAGACACATTAGTGCATTGGGGTGTCGTCAGGCCGATCGCATTGGGGATCGGCTGAGCGCTTTATCGGTGGCTTCCCTACCGATTTATTTTAGTGAAAAACAATGGACTATCGATACGGCGCAGCGCATCGCTCAAAAACTCGGGGCGCAAGCCCAGCTTCAACAAGCCTCATATCCCATCAATACAGATGATCCCATTGCCCCTTTTATTAAAGATTTGGGCTTGGCCCGTGGTGATGTCATGATGTGCGGCCATGTTGATTATTTGCTCCGTGTGGCCTCCTACCTTTTATGCGGAGATGAAAAGCGCAAGGTGGTGGAGTTTAAGCCGGGTAACGGTACATTGATCTGCTTAGAGGGACAGGCCAATCAATGGGCTGTTATTTTTGCCTGGCGACAGGACCATGCGCCAGGTTAATTCTTTGTTGCCGCACGCAACCGATGGGCCTAGAGGTTAAGTATTGAAGCAGGCTTTCAGGGGCTCATCAAATTGCCCATCGATGAGAACGAATAATATTTTACAAGGCTTGTCGCTGCGGTTCGCCCATGAATGGCTCGTGCCGCGTTGGACGACAATATCGCCTTGTTTGAGCACTACATCACCTTCGTCCAGAATCATCGTTAATTCCCCATCAAGAATGACCGCGTAATCGACCGTCTGTGTTCGGTGCATGATGGGATGGCGTCCACCACGACCATGCTGGGAGGCTTTTTCATCTCCCATGGCCTTAAAAATGGCCTGAGCCGCCTCGGGAGTCAGATCGCGGATGGCTTGTGGTTCAGGGGCCCACTCGGCCACACGAATCACTGTACCGTGAGCCACCGGGTGAATGGTCCCGGGTCCGGGGTGTGTGGGGTCTGTTTCGGTGGCGCTGATCTGGGCAGGCATTTGGCTGGTTCGCCATACCTCGGTCGAGCGGTGACCGGGACGAAGAGGATTGGTTTTTAGGGTCGGTGTTAACCCATCTGATAAGACCACGGATTTTCCATTTTTGTCGTGACCCGTGACTATGCGGCGAACAAAACCACTCATAAAATTTATCCTTTCAAGTAAAGTGGGCGAGGCGCGTATTGAAACACTCGCACTTTGATTCATCCCATGGCTGATTACTCGGGTTGTATGCCTGCGAGTTTCACCAGTTGTGCAAAACGGTTGATCGATTGAATAACAAATTTTTTAAACTCAGCAGGGGTATTACCCACGGGTTCCATATTGACGGCAGCTAATGATTTTTGTACGGAGGGGGTAAAGATTACCTGACGGATTTGCGCTTGTAATTGATCGATTCGATTTTTGGGAGTGTGCGCTGGCGCAAACACGCCATACCAACTAGAATCAATTTCCATTCCGGTTATCCCTGACTCAATGAGTGTGGGCACTTGGGGGAGTAGGGGTGAGCGTGATGGAGCGTTGTAGGCCAAGGCCCGGATTTTTCCATTTCTAATTTGTCCGATTAGGGTTCCTGGGTTAGATAAGGTCAGTTGAATTTCACCACCAATTAAAGCCATGCTCATCGGCCCCCCCCCTTTGTAGGGAATGTGGGTGAGGGTAGTGCCGGTGCGTGAGGCAAATAGTGCTCCGGATAAATGGGTGACATTGCCGATGCCCGAGGAGCCGTAGGCAAAATGGGCTCCTGGTCTTTTGGCCAGTTCAATGAATTCTTGTAAGTTGCTAGCGGGTACTGTGGGAGAGATAGCGAGGATGAGGGCTTCAGAAAAACTTAAATTGGTAATCGGCTCAAAGCTGCGGATTGAATCGAAAGGAAGTTTTTTAGAGATGCTAGGATTAATGGCAAAGGCGGCCGAAGTGATTAGGAGGGTATAGGCGTCGGGGTTGGATTTGGCAACAATATCGGCCGCCATGATGCCATTGCTACCCGGCCGATTATCCAGCACCATGGTTTGTCGCATCAGTGCGGTTAAAGGGGGAGTGATGATTCGTGATACCGTATCGGGGGAACCCCCGGGAGCGAATCCTAAGACCCAGCGCACAGGCCGTTGGGGAAAATCATCGGGCAAAGTGGCCGATGAGACAGTCCCTAGAAAAGAAAAGAATATCGCAAATGCGAACGTATAGCGGCTAATTTTCATAGAAAGTGTCAATTAATTAATCATGATGAGTGATTCTAATCGCATAATCTTGTAGGCGAAAGACCGCGGAGGAGGAAGAAAATGATGGTAATAACAAATAAGCGTGGGTCGTGGCTATTCATGAGCTCCAAAAGTCAAAGAAAAGGGTCAGTCGATCGGTGTTTTCGTAAGAGTCTGGCCTATAGGTTCATTGGCTTGCTGGTGTGTGTATTTTTATATTCAGGGCCCTTCGTAGGAGAAAGTCTGAGTGCAGACTATCCTACGCGTCCCGTGCGATTGATTGTGGGTTTTGTGCCAGGTGGGGTGGCCGACTTATTGGCTCGTGGGTTAGGGCAGGCATTGAGCCAACAGTGGTCACAACCGGTGATTATTGATAACCGATCTGGCGGGGGAGGGCTTATCGGCATGCAGTTAGCAGCAAAATCCCAAGCCGATGGGTATACCCTGTTGATGGGTTCGTCGACCCAGTTTTCCATTACACCGGCTTTGTCTCATGCTGCCGATCATGATCCTTCGGTGCATTTTCAGCCAGTCAGTCAAGTGGCACTTACCCCTGTAATATTGACTGTCTCGAGCGCAACACCTGTTCGATCTTTGTCGGATTTGATTCAATGGTCACGACAATCAGCAACCTCCTTAAGTTACGGTTCAACCGGTTATGGCGGGGCACCGCATATAGCGGCTGAATGGTTAAAGAATCGATCTGGGGTGAGTTTTACTCACGTGCCCTTCAAAGGCGGAGGTGATTCGATGCTCTCTTTAATGGGTGGGCATGTGCAATTTGCCGTCGGTGCCGTTTCCACCGCATTGCCCCAATTAAAGGAGGGAAGAATTCGGGCTTTGGGGGTCACCACTTCGCAGCGAATGAAAGCGTTGCCCCAAGTGCCCACCTTTATTGAGCAAGGCTTTAGTGGCTTTGATGTCGAGCAGTGGTACGGGGTTTTTGCCCCTATCGGACTGCCTCAGGAGCGCTTGAAGAGCATTCAAGATGCCATGAGAAAGGTCTTAACCACCAATGATCTGGTCGATAAGTTCAATGCCCAAGGCGTGCAATTAATGGCCTCATCGCCTGAGATATTTTCTCGTTACGTGAAATCGGAATTAGTACGCTGGACAGCGATATTAAAAATGCTGCAGATCAATGAGGCCCCCTAGTTAAAGAGCGTAAAGCGGAAAACTAAGGATCACGACCCCGAGAGAGGCTCCACCGCAGAATCGAATCGATGTATCTAAACTCAAAGGGGTTCTGTCTTTTTTTCTAACCACCTTGACTCGGATATTAAATGCATTCACATTAGTCGTACATTGTTTTTTGAAGAGTTTATTTTTTGAAGGTGACGCATGTATTCCAAAGTCAGATTGGTGATTCCCTATGCCCCAGCCCTGTCATCCCGGGCAACACAGGTCAGTGGTGAACGCCATGCAGTCAGCGCCCACAATCGAGTGACCAGAAAAAATCGTTTGGGGGTATTAGATAACAGTAAAGGCAATGCGGATCATTTACTGGCTATGGTTGTTAAGGGTATCCAGCTGAAAATGGATTTCTCATCCGTGGTTTATAAGAGAAAGCCTCACGTGTCTTTGCCAGCGCCGGATCATGTCTTAGATCAACTAGAGCAAGAGGCGGATATTGTTATCAGCGCCATGGCTGATTGAGGGGCCTGTACGTCGTGGAGTGTCCACGACATGGCTCAACTAAATCAGCGAGGAATTGCCACCGCGCTCATTTGTTCTGAACCCTTTATGGCCTTAGGTAAAAACCAAGCGCGTGTGCTGGGTGTGCCGGATTTAACTTTGATCCCGATTGTTCATCCTCTCGGGGGTTTGTCATTGCGACAAGTTGAGGATCGTGCCGCTCAAGTTAGCGCTCCTTTGTTAGGCTGGCTCGAGTCCGTGTGTCGTTAATGGCAAGTAAGTATTTTGATGATTACTCTTAGGTGTTTTATGACAAATCGTATCGGTATGAGTGTGTTGGGTATTTGTTTTTGCGTTTGTTCTGTGGGTGCAGCAGCGCGGGAGGTGTGGCCCAGTAAGCCGATTCGGCTTGTGAATCCCTATACTCCGGGTGGAGCAGTTGATACCGTGGCGCGCACGCTGGCGCAACAAATGTCTGAGACCTGGGGGCAACCGGTGATTGTGGATAACCGACCTGGAGCTGGAACGACTATTGGAATGGATATCGTAGCGCAAGCGGTGGGCGATGGTTATACCTTGCTCGTAAATAATGGTTCAGTCGCCACTGTCGTACCCTTATATCCTAAGCTTGCCCTAAACCCGGTGAAGGACTTTGCGCCAATCGCGTTAGCCGTACAGTCGCCTTATTTGCTTGGCGTGCAACCGAGTCTGAAGGTTAATAACGTACAAGAGTTTATCGCTTATGCCAAAGCGCGCCCGGGCCAATTGCTCTTTGGGTCTACCGGTATGGGATCTTTGGCGCAATTGACCATGGAACTATTAAAAGCAAACGCTAAAATCGATTTGTTACATGTGCCTTATAAAGGAGGGGCACCTAACATTACCGCGCTACTTAGTGGTGAGGTTCAGGCTATTTTTGGACCTGTTTCTGCGATTACACCACTAGCGAAAATAGGCAAAATCAAGGCGCTGGCTGTAAGTAGCGCCAAGCGTGTCGAATTAGCCCCTGAGATACCGACAGTGGCGGAGCAGGGGGTGCCTGGTTTTGAAGCGACGAGTTGGTACCCTATTTTTGCACCGGCCCGTACCCCTTTGGCGATCACGCAAAAAGCGAATGCCGATATCAATCGCATTTTACAAAAACCCGAGGTTAAAAGTCACTTCTTGGCTTTGGGCATGATTCCAGTGATAGGCTCCCCCGAAATGCTAAGCGACTATTTGCGTGCCGAAATCAACCGTTGGACTAAGATTATTATATCCACAGGGGTTAAGCCGGAATAAAATGAGCGCGAGCCCTGTAAAAAAAAGGGCCACAACGCCAATGTGCGGAAAATAAGAAAAACGCTCGTGAGGAGATCTGCCCGTGAGACGAAACAATCTACCATGGACTATGGTCCTATGGGTCGTATTAGTCGTGAGTTTCGAATTTTTTGATCGCGACGCGCAATCGCAATCGTATCCTTCGCGTCCGTTACGTTTGGTCGTGCCCTATCCTCCCAGTGGGGCGAACGATACAATCGCACGCTTGATAGGGCCCAAAGTCTCACAAACATTGGGTCAATCTTTGGTGATTGATAATCGCGGTGGTGCCAATACCATTATTGGAACGGAGTTGGTGGCCAAGGCTGATCCCGATGGTTACACGCTACTTATCGTGGCGGCTGGTCATACGGTCAATCCTGCGTTATATCCAAAGCTGCCTTACAACACCGAGAAAGACTTCACCGAAGTAGTGTTGATAGGTGATGGTGCTTACGTATTAGTCACTCACCCCAATTCAGGCTTTAATAGTCTGAGTGAATTAATTGCGATAGCAAAAGCAAAACCCGGTGAGCTTCTCTATGCCTCCTCGAGCATTGGTAATTTGACCCATCTTGCGGCAGAGCTCTTTAATTCAATGGCCGGTATTAAAATGTTGCATGTGCCCTATAAAGGGGGCGGGCCCGCCATGCTGGATGTTTTGGGCGGTAGAATCCCCATTTATTTTTCTACCGTGGCGGTGGCCAGACCGCAAATTTATTCAGGTAAAGTTAAAGCGCTCGGTGTGACGACCGCCCATCGCAGTGCGGCGCTTCCTAATGTTCCAACGATTAATGAGGCGGGCTTGCCAGGCTACGAATTAAGTGGTTGGTATGGAATTGTGGCCCCCGCGAAAACGCCGCCTCTCATGATCGAGATATTAAATCAGCGCATCCGAGATGTTTTGCGTCAAAGTGCTATCAAAGACAAACTGATGGATTCCGGTGTTGAGGCCACCGATCAACCGGCTGCTTTTTTTGCCAAACGGATTCACGCAGAATTATTAAAATGGGAAAAAGTTCTCAAACCGTTAGCGATAAAACCAGAGTAAGCTCAAAGCTTATTATTTAAATAATAACCCCAACGTTTTTTAGAAAGAACCCCTTGTCGAGCATTTCCGCTTCTTCACCGGAGCGACATAAATTAATTCAGTTGTTGGGAGTGTCCGCGTTTATCGTGGCAGGGGGTATCCATTATCAAATGCCCATGTTGGCCATGATTGCGGCCGATTTGCATGCTGATGCTGCTGCTATTGGCTGGATTCCCACCTTATCGTTTGGCGGTATGCTGTTGGGGGCTATTTTTTTGGTTCCTTTAGGGGACCGAGTCGATAAACATCGACTGGTGATGTATAAGATCGTGATACTTACTTTGGCTCAAGCCACGATGATCGTAGCCCCTAATGTGACGGTGTTAGCCCTGGCTAGTTTGGTGTCGGGTATTTGTTCTTCTTTATCGCAGAGTTTTATTTCAATCACTGCTGAAATGGCGGATCCGAATCATCGTGGGCGAGCCCTAGGAACGCAATTGACTGCTATGTTCACGGGTTTGATGTTTGCCCGATTGGTTGGCGGTATCATTGCGACGCATTGGGGTTGGCGCTACACCTATGTCTTTTCTACAGGGCTACTTTTGTGTATCACCCCTGTTTTGTGGTCACACTTGCCCCATACCCGACCCACCACTCGGCAACCGTACTGGGCCTTGATCGGTTCTTTGTGGACATTGTTCCGTGTGCAAGGAGGCATACGTCGCGCAGCAGCGATTCAATTTTTGTTTGGAATTTGTTACGGCGGATTTTGGGCGGTGGCCTCCCCTATGCTGTTATTGATCCACGGTGTCGGGGCGGCTACCGCCGGATTAATGGGTATTCCCGGTGCTGCGGGGATAAGTGTTACTCGCTTTGCTGGTCGTTGGACCGATCGGGTAGGTTTAAAGCCCGTGGTTTTTACGGGAATCGTCTCTATGCTCGCCGCTTGGGTAGTCATGGCGTTTGGTATTTGGTCAATTATTGCGCTCGTGCTAGGGGCGATATTGCTCGATTGTGGTTTAAGAATTTCTATGGTGGCTAATCAGACCTTGGTTAATTCTGCAGTACCGCTGGCGAGATCCCGTGCGAATACTATTTTTGGAGCGCATGTCTGGTGCGGTAATGCCGTGGGTGCTTTTTTAACGAGCCTAGCTTTCGCGCAATGGGGCTGGCTTGCGGTATGTATGGTAGCGATGAGTGCTATTGTGATGGCCATGTTGATCCATCTGGGTGTATTGCCCATCGGAATAGAACAAAAAATATTAAAGCAAGATGAAGCACCGCATAACGAGAGTTAGCGGTTTTTAAAGATTTCAGAGCGCTGACGGGAACCCTACGCAGAGCCGGGTTTAAGTGTTCTACACGGGGTCGAGGCCCCGGGCCTTGAACACTTCTTTTGCTTCAGTTGAGCGCAAAAAGTGGATGAATTGCTGGGCAAGTGTTGCCATTTTGGTTTGCTTAAAAAGCGCGGCTGTAGTGGTTGCGATATTTTGAATCTCTGCTGGGAGTGGTCCGGCATAATCGATACCCTTGACGGCTAAAATTTCAGGCACTTGTTGAACCGCTATTTGCGCCTCACCGGAAACGACCAATTCCGCAATGAGTCCTCCTGAGCGAGTTTTAGCTTTGGCTTGAACAAGCTCCTTAAGCCCGAGTTTTTCAATTAACTGAGCAAAATAAATGCCGCTAGCGCCATCCGTGGTGTAGCAAATAGAGGATGCTGTTGTGAGCATTTGTTTGAAAGCTTCGACACTACTTAAATCGGGCTTTGGGCTGCCGGCTAGAATGCCCACACCGATGCCATTGCGGGTTAATGCTTGGCGAGTCTGCCCCTCTAGGAAACCTAAAGTGACGGCCTGATCAATGCCTGTGGAACCTAAAATGGCCATATCCGCCATTTGACCGGCTTGCATGTCGCGTAAAACGACTTGCGCTGGATTAAAGAGCATCTGTAATTGGCATTGATGTTCTTTTTCAAAAAGGGGAATGAGCACATTGAGTGAAGCGGACATCCCATTGCCACAATACACTTTTAATTGAGTTTTCATTCTAATCCTAACTCTGTAAAGACTTCTGTTGCAATTCGGAAGCTCTCTTCGGCCGCACTGACTCCACAATAAACAAGGGTCTGAATGAAAACCTCAGTAATCTCTTCTCGTGTCAGTCCGTTGTGTAGGGCTGCATGAATATGAAGTTTTAATTCTTCAGGACGATTTAATGCAGTGAGCATCGCCAAATTGGCAATGCTGCGGCTTTTGCGGGCTAATCCAGGGCGAGCCCATATTTTACTCCAGACGTATTCGGCTAATTGTGTTTTGGGTAGGGATAGATGATCAAATTCATAGGAGGCTTTGACGTGGTCTGCCCCCAAGACTTCTTTTCTGACCTGTTGGCCCATTGCGAGAGTTTCGGCGTCTAGTAATGAGGTCGGTGCGTTCATCGTTTTTCCTCGCTGACGGTCTGACTGTCGTGCTCAGCAAAAACTTCTCTCATACAGCGAAACGCCTGTACCGCAGCCGGTGAGCCACAATACACGTTAGCGTGTAGTAAGGTTTCCATAATTTGTTCTCGAGTCACCCCGTTATTTAACGCGGCCGATAGATGCGTTTTTAATTCATGAGGACGGTTTAAAGCGGTGAGCATGCCAATGGTGAGTAAACAGCGTGTTTGGGTTTCTAGGCCAGGGCGTGACCATACCGCCCCCCAAACATATTCGTTAACGATTTGTTGAAATGGGGCCTGTAAAGGGTCCATTTGAGAATAGGTATTTTCAACTGACGTGTGGCCTAGAACTTCTTTGCGGCGTGCCAATCCAAGATCGTGTAATTCAGAGTTCATTAGGGTCTCCCGGAAAAATAACATTTTTTAATAAAAGCACTTCAGTGTAATCTTGATCGAAGACTGAAGCATTAAAAAATATTTTCTTACCGTACATTAATTCATTACCTTTACATAAACGCTTCTGCCTAGAAAGACAAAAGGTGGGGTTAGGTAAATGAGACCTTCATATTTTTTATTCAACATTTGCGAAGGACTTAAGGAATGTGTAATGATACTTAACCGCCCCTTTTATTTTTGGATGACTTAATCATAATCAGATGAGTAAAGCGCCTTCTATTTCTTCGGTGATTGCCGATTTTATCTATCAGACCGATTGTATCGATATACCGCAAAGCGTCAAAGATTGGACGAAGACGCTTTTTCTCGATGCGGTGGGTAACGCGTATGCCTCCAGTGATTTTGATTTTGCTCAAAGTGGGCTTGAGGCTTTGAGTGCCTTAGGTACGGGCCCTAGCTGTGTGATCGGCAATTCGACACGCTTGAGCGCGCGCGATGCGGTATTAATGAACGGCACACTCATTCATGGCCTTGATTATGATGACACCTATTTACCCGGTGCGACCCACTTAGGGGCTAGTTGTTTCCCAACGGCATTGGCTTTGACAGAACAGTTGGGGGGAAATGGGGTTGATTTTTTAACCGCTTCCATACTGGGGATGGAAGTGGGTACGCGTCTTGGAAGGGCGAGCAAAGGCGCCTTTTTAAAAGGGGGATTTCATCCTACGAGCCTTTTAGGCATTTTTGCCAGTACCGCGGTAGCGGGTCGTCTGATGCATTTAAATGCGTCGCAATTAGTGATGGCGCAAGGCATTGCCCTGAGTGGTGCCTCCGGGAACATGCAGCCAACGCAGGAAGGCGCTTGGGCAAAACGACTGCATGCAGGGTTGGCTGGAGCCGGTGCCATTACCGCCGTGACGTTGGCGCAAAAAGGTTTTACGGGCCCTATGCAGGTGTATGAGGGGCGTTATGGCCTTTTTCCGTGTTATTTGGGCGTTCATGCAGGGGAGGCTGATATGGCATCAATCACCCAGGCCTTGGGAGTGCATTGGGAAGTGATGAGAACGTCAGTCAAACTCTACCCGGCTTGTTATCAATCGCATGCTTTCATGAATGCCGCACTAGAGATACGTCAGCAGGAAGATTTTGTTATTGAAGATATTGTGAGTATTAAAACGCTGATTGCCAAGACGGCAGTAGCATTGGTGTGCGAACCCCAAGCGGCGAAACAAAAACCGAATACCAGTTATGCCGCCTCTTTTAGTTTGCCTTATGCGATGGCCTGTTGTTTTATTCGTGGTCGCTTTGGGTTAGCGGAAACCGAGCCAGAAGCCTTTACCGATCCATCGCTTTTAGCGCTGGCCCAAAAGGTGAGTTACGAGGTGGATCCGAATTCAGGTTTCCCTCATTTTCGTTCGGGCGAAGTGATTGTGGTTCTGAGGGATGGGCGGGTATTGTCTAGGCGAAAGGAGATTTTGCCGGATGAGCGTGTCTCTCAGGCGGCTGTGGTGGAGAAATTCCTGGTGAATGTGGCTAAAGCAATGAATGAAAAAAAGGCCAATCAGATTAAAGAGACGATTTTAAACATCGATCAATTAACCGATATTCGTGATTTAACCCAGATGCTGGCTCAGGACGTATGAGCCAGAGGGGGATACCGGTTTGTGTTCTATTGATGTTGTTGCTGAGTCGATGGTGCTTCGCACTGCCTCCATCCTACCCTGTTAAAGCCGTTAGAGTCGTGGTGCCTGCGGCCACCGGTGGAGCGACCGATGTGGTCGCCCGTTTAATGTGTTCCGCCTTAACCCATTCGATGGGCTATCCCTTTGTAGTGGATAACCGAGCCGGAGCTGGTGGGATGTTGGGAACCGATATCGTAGCTAAGTCTGCGCCAGATGGAGATAGCCTTTTGTTTGCCTATGCCGGACATACCGTATTGCTATTTTTATATAAAAAAGTTCCCTATGATGTGAAACGAGATTTTATACCGATTACTCTCGTGGCATCCCAAGCGCTATTGTTGGTGACAACTCCCCAGTGGAAAGTGAATCGCGTTGACGAGTTAGTGGGGTTACTCAAGGCCCGACCCGGTCAGTGGAATGCAGCCTTACCGACAACGACCGGTGCAGCCGCCTTGGCAATGGAAATGTTTCGCTTAGCCACTCGTACCCAGTTTACCAGCGTTGATTTTAAAGGTGGTGCGCCAGCGTTGGCTGCTTTGCTGTAGGGCGATGTTCAGCTGCTATTTACAACCCCGCCGGTGGCGATTCCTTTTTTGCGAAGTGAAAAGTTAACGGTGCTAGCTACCTCGAGTGCTAAACGGCTCAATTATTTGCCTGAAGTGGCAACCCTTATTGAATCCGGCTTGGTAGATTTTGAGGTAGAACCCTGGCAGGGTATTCTGGCCCCGACTGGCACCCCGAATCAAATTATTGAGAGAATTCAATTCGAAGTGCACGCACTGCTTCAGTTAAGCGCTATCCGTGATCGACTCAAGGGCATGGGTAGTGATCCTGTGGGAAGCTCATCAGCTGAATTTAATCGAAAAATAAAGATTGAGTTGGAGCAAAACCAAAAATTAATTCATTTATTAGGTTTAACCCTCGATTAAAAACACAAAGTCCCCACTAACCCTTTTGGGCGAATCTTAATTACTCGGGCTTAATGCCTGCGGCCTGAATGACTTTTCCCCATTTATTGATTTCTGAGCGGATAAAATCCGTGAATTGAGAGGGCGTACAGGTCACCACTTGTAAGCCGGCAGCTGCCAGTCGATCTTTGACGCTGGTTTCATTGAGTGCACGAAGACTTTCCGTATGAAGCCGCTCAATCACCGCAGGGGGAGTTTTTGCCGGAGCCAACAGACCTTGCCAGTCAGTAACTTCGAAACCCGCAAGCCCACTCTCGTCAATCGTTGGTATGTCGGGAGCGGCTACGGAGCGTTTTTTTCCGCCGACTCCGATGGGACGCAGTTTGGCTTGTTTGACGAAGGGCAACGATGAGGGCATGCTAGAAAAAGACAGTGAGACTTGACCAGAAATTAAGTCAATGATCGCGGGGCCACCGCCTTTATAGGGTAAGTGAACGAGTTGAACGTGAGCCATTTGATTAAATAATTCACCGGCCAAATGCGGTGCATTTCCAGTGCCGCTCGAAGCGAAAATTAATTTACCAGGCAAAGTTTTCGCCTTGGCAATGAATTCTTTCACATTATGTACCGGTAAGGACGGATGCACGACCAATAGGTTTTCTACATTACCGGTTAAGCTAATCGGTGAAAAATCATGGAGTGAGTCATAGGGAACCTTTTTAAAAAGATATTGATTCACTGAAAGTGCGCCAATGGTGCCCATTGTGAGCAAATAGCCATCAGCGGGAGCACGTGCAACCGCGTCGTTTCCAATCATGCCGCTAGCCCCGGGGCGATTTTCTACGATGAATTGTTGATTAAAAGCCTCGCCTAATTTTGCTCCTAGAACCCGAGCGGTTAGGTCGGTGCTACCACCCGGGGGAAAAGGCACGATGATACGAACTGGTTTTGAGGGATAGGATTGTGCTAGGACGAGGGACTCTGACAAGGCTAGGATCCCGCAGACACAGGCCACGATAAAGAAACAACGAAAGCGCATGATAATTCCTTCAGAGGAGGTGATTTGAAAGATGTTAGGTAAGCTATACTCAAGAATGCATTAATAGATTAGAGTTTGCATTATTTAGTAAAAAAAACAAGGAAAATATCGATGCTCGATTGGATCAATCCAAATCAAATATCATTTGATGCTTGTGTGGAAAATTTTTTGCATCAGCGAGATACGCCAAGAAAATTTTTAGAGCGTTGCTTGGAGGTCATCGACAAAAAAGAGCCCAAGGTCAAAGCGTTTGTCTATTTAAATCTTCCTGCCGCCCGGCGGGCAGCTGACCAATCGACAAAACGTTATCGTGCGGGTAAGCCCCTGTCCGTGGTAGACGGTTGCCCTATTGCGATTAAGGACATTATTTCGACCCAAGATATGCCTACTCAAATGAACAATCCGGTGTTCAAGGGTTGGCAGTCTGGGCAAGATGCCGCCTGTGTGGCAGCTTTACGTCAAGGCGGTGCGGTGATGCTAGGCAAATCGGTAACGACTGAATTTGCTATCGGTTATTCCGGTCCCACCACGAATCCGTTTGATGCGAGCCGCACCCCTGGGGGTTCGTCCAGTGGCAGTGCCGCGGCGGTGGGGTCCGGGATGGTGCCAGTCGCGCTCGGGACACAAACACAAGCCTCCACCTTGCGTCCTGCTTCTTACTGCGGTGCGGTGGGTTATAAAAGTAGTTGGGGACAGTTTCATATGGGAGGTATTCATCCCTTGTCAGCCACGGCGGACCATTTAGGCATTATTGGTGCAACACTGGGTGATGTTTGGCGCGTGGCTTCCCAGATTTCGCTCGGTATCGGTAGCCCAGGCCAGCCCTTTTTACGCGAGGCGGGAGCGAAGCTACCGGCAGCAAGAAAGCCTAAAAAGTTGGTCCGTCTTTACACGCATGGATGGGGTGAAATTGACCCTCATACGGAGGAGGCTTTTGAATCCGCGGTGGAAGTATTAGCTAAACGTGGCGTTAAAATTGTGAGTCGTCATTCTCATGTTGGCATTGCACGACTAGAAGAGCGGTTGATGCAGTCGGTTGCACAATCCCTTGATATTGTGGCCTATGAGCTTCGTTGGCCTTATCAAGATTATATCGCGCAACATGGAAAATTGATTGGCGAACGGTTACGAGGTTTGGTCAAAAAGGCGCAACAAATGACACCCAAAGACTACGAGGCTTTGTTGCAGACTCGAGAAACATTGCGCAAGCTTTGGGCTGAGGTGTTAGGGGATGCCGACGGGTGTCTTTCGTTAGCCGCCTCGGGACCGGCACCCCGAGGTTTAGAATATACCGGTAGCAGAAGCTTTTTGGTGTATGCCTCTTGGCTGGGTTTGCCGGCATTTAGTTTGCCGGTGATGCAATCGCAGGGCTTGCCTTTAGGGTTGCAGCTAATCGGGCAGCCCGGTGTTGATGCAAGTTTGGCGGCTGTTGCCCATTGGGTCATGCAGTAGGGTGAGGTTGGCCCAATTTTTTTAAGCCTCACCCTGAGCCAAGTCAGCCCTCACGGGCCCCAATGGGATGGACTCTGCGTTTGCGCGTTCGAAGGCTAAGAAAGCCTGACGATGGGGTTACTTAAGGTGCCAATGTCTTTTTGTACGATATCGCAAACCATCCCATGTTGAAGGTCGGGAATGGTGGCGTTGTCAACCCCAGTCCAGATGACGTCGCCTGGCATCAAGGTAATGTATTGGGTAATTTTTTCGATATAGTGCTGTAATGAAAAGATCATTTTACTGGTTGAGTAGGACGATACCGCTTGTCCGTCAAGATACGTTTCGATGGTGAGATTCATGGGATCTAAGTTCGTCACAATAAAGGGGCCCATGGGTTTCCAAGTATCACAGTTTTTGGCGCGCCATAATGTGCGATCCGATTTTTGCCATCCACGATCACTCACATCATTGCCCAATGTATAGCCTAAGACGCAAGAAAGCGCATTCGCCTCGGTGAGGTGCTTTGCTTTTTTCCCGATGACTGCGACTAATTCCCCTTCATATTGCACCGGACCGGGAGCATCCGCAGGAATGATAATGGGTTGCCCTGTAGCGCTAAGGGCGTTTTGCGAGCGATAACCAATGTCGGCTTTTGAGGGCGGCTTGGTTTGTGTCCCTTTACGTTGGTTGCCCCATTCAATATGGGCGAGATAGTTGATGCCAGCACAATAAAAATTCGTGGGCTCGCACGGCACGAGCGTTTTCAGTGATGACAAAGCGTGGGTCAGAGAAGTCGTTTGATAGGAATCAAAAATAGAGCCAGAAAGCTCTGTGACTTCTTGATCTTTCACGATGCCGAAAAAAATGCGACCTTGATACTCAAATCGTCCATATTTCATTGTGGATATCCTTAGTGGAAAGTGTGATGATGGATGCTAACGCGAAGGGTTATTGATTGAATTAAGCCGCTTCCATTGAATAATATCTTTATCAATGATGGAAGCAAATTGTTGGGGTGTACTGGCCACGGTATCTACACCGATTTCAATCAGCGTTTGTTGGGTTTCTTGACTTTGAAGTGTACTGGCAAATCCGGCATTGAGTTTATTAATGATGGCTAAGGGTGTTTTGGCTGGTGCCACGAGACCATACCAGATAGTGACATCAAAACCGGGGACCCCCGCTTCAGCGATGCTAGGAATGTCGGGCAGTAGAGAAAAACGTTTGGCACTGCTAACCGCAATCGCCCGCAATCGGCCGCCTTTGATATGTGCTGAAGTTTGAGCAAAGCCAGCAAATGAGGTTTGTACGTGACCGGCGATTAAATCGGTGATACCGACAGCCCCTTTGTAAGGCACGAGTAAAATGTTAACGCCAGCTACCGTATTGAATAATTCAGCCGTGCTTTGAATGGCACTGCCTGGACCGGCTGTGGCGCTAGAAATTTGTCCTGGTTTGGATTTAGCCAAAGCAATAAACTCTTTAAGATTGTGAGCTTGGACGGAGGGGTGTATCACCAGCAGATAAGGGGTGGAAACGGCTAAAGTAATGGGGGCAAAGTCCTTTTTAACATCATAGGGGAGCTTGGCGGCAGTGCTGGGCTGCATGGCAAAGCTTGAGGACACAAAAAATAACGTATAGCCATCGGCGGGGGCATGTGCTGTGATTTCCGCGGCTACCATACCAGCCGCTCCAGCCCGATTATCTATGACAAAGGACTGCCCCCAGGTCTCTCCTAGTTTTTTCCCCACGATGCGTGCGACGACATCACTCGTGCCCCCTGGAGTAAAGCCAACCAAGAGGCGAATCGAGCGGTTGGGATAGTGGGAGTCCTTAACGCTCGCCTCAAGATAGCAGGACGAAAGGCCCAAAAGACTTAAAAAAAGGAACTGACAAAGCCAGCGAAAGGATTTCACGATGTAGGCGCTCTTAGCAAACGGGTTTGGGGACTCACGGAGTAGATGATACACAGTTTAGCGCTGGATGAGCCCCAGTGATCAAGCGGAGAGAGGACTTGGGCTACATGAAGGTATAAAATGAAAGGAATAAAAAAGTATGCAGATCATGAAATAATGAATCCTACTCTGGACAGACCAATGACTTTGAGGCGAGTGGCAGGTATTTTGATCGGCGGCTTCATCGCAGGGTGGCTCCACATGGGGGTTTCTGTGTGGGCTCAAGATTTTCCGATTCGTGCCGTTAGAGTGGTCCTGCCCTTCGCACCCGGCGGGGGGACGGACATTTTGGCGCGCGCTTGGGGGCAGAGGATGCAGGAGCTGACCGGTCAGAGTTTTGTGGTGGATAATCGTGCCGGCGCTGGTGGTAATATTGGGGCGGAATTGGTGGCGCGTAGTGCCAATGATGGATATACCGTGTTATTTACCACGTCGGCCATTGCCGCCAATGTGAGTCTTTATCCAAAATCGACTTTTGATCCCCGTAAAGATTTGATTGCGGTAACGCAAATCGGCTCGGCCCCTTCGTTGTTGACCGTTCATCCCTCAGTTCCGGTTAAAAAAGTGCCTGATTTAGTGGCTTTATCCAAAGCAACCCGTGGGGGATTAAATTTTGGTTCTAATGGTGTGGGCACCTCGAGTCATTTGGTAGGAATTATGTTTCAGCAAGTCACGGGGGCTAAGATGACGCATATCGCTTACAAAGGTGCCGCTCCAGCGATCAATGCCGTCATGTCGGGGGAAACAGAAATAGCGTTTCCAGGCGTTAATAGTGCCGCACCCTTTTTAAGACTAGGAAAAATTCGCGGCATTGCCGTGAGTACTAAGCAGCCTTCTTCAGCATTGCCCCAAGTGCCGACATTGGATTCTTTTTATCCTGGCTTTGATAATGCTAATTGGTTTGTTCTTTTCGTGCCAACCGCAACGCCAGCTTTTATCGTGGCGCGATTTTATAACGAAACCGTAAAGAGTTTGCAGCACCCTGAGATGAAGAAATTTATGGCACGTGAAGGTGCGGATGTGGTTGGAAGTTCGCCAGCAGAGGCGAATCAATTTTTTATCAACGAAGTCAATAAGCTTGGCGCCATTATTAAAATCGCTGGCATTAAAGCGGAGTAAATGTTTTGAAAAAACAAAGATGGGTTATTTTAGAAGGCAAGGGCCTTATCGTCAAAATCCTGCTGGCGGGTTTTTTTGCGGCGTTATCTTCCGTTGCAATAGGGCAAGCTTACCCTCAAAAGCCTGTGCGT
The DNA here is from genome assembly GCA_903893565.1 of uncultured beta proteobacterium. Lineage (GTDB taxonomy): Bacteria > Pseudomonadota > Gammaproteobacteria > Burkholderiales > SG8-41 > UBA5216. Next base: position 79,469 of record CAITMU010000068.1, read on the forward strand.
ATTATTGTGGCAGCGGCTCCTGGCGGTGGTACTGATTTTGTGGGTCGCTTGATCGCTTCAAAATTAAGTGAATTATTTCCTCAACAGTTTATCGTGGATAATCGGCCCGGGGCGGGTAGCATGTTGGGCTTTGAATTGGGGATTAAATCGCCTAATGATGGTTACACCTTAATATTGATTACCCCGAGCTATTCGATTAATCCAGCGCTGTATCCCGTTAAATTCGATCCCTTAACCGACTTTACCCCGGTAAGTACGGTTGCTCGCGGTCCGTTGGTGTTAGCGGTGCATCCTTCGCTGCCTGCAAAAAACATGAAACAGTTCCTGCAATTAACCAAAAAAAATCCTGATCAAATGGTCTATGGCACCAGTGGTCAGGGGGGTATTGTCCATTTGGCCACTGCGCAATTTTTATATATGGCAGGACTTCGCATGACTCAGGTGCCTTACAAGGGCGGGGGGCCTGCACTCAATGATTTGATTGCTGGGCAAGTCTCGATGGTTTTCGTGACCCCTCAAGCGGGCCTGCCTCAGGTGAAAGCGGGTCGCATTCGTGCCCTGGCGGTGACTACCGCGGCGCGTTTGCCGGCTGAGCCCGAAATCCCCACTTTAGCGGAGGCTGGGGTTGCTGGTTATGAAGTCAATAATTGGCACGCCTTGATCGGGCCGAAGGGTTTGGCGCCGATGATTGTTGAGCCACTTAATGCCGCAGTCAATAAAATCATTCATAAAAAAGAAATGGAGGAGCGGTTGCGTGGTGATGGGGTTTATCCGTTTGAGACTACCCCATCAGAACTCTTCGAGTTGATTCGTAAAGAGTTGCAAATGTGGCGTCATGTTGTCAAGGTGGCCGACATCAAGATTCAATAGCCTTGCTGTCTGCCTAGGTGAGTGTTTTTTATTAATTCTGTAGGCTAAGAGGGCATGAATTATTTCATCGACATCAAAAAGTAGTTTATTTCAGAATAGCAATTATCGACTTCAATGGTTTTCTGACCTTTCGTCGTCGTGGGCCTTTGAGATGGAAAACATTATGCTCAGTTGGTTTATTCTGACTGAAACGCATTCGGTGTTGTGGTTGAGCCTTTATGGATCATTACAGTTTATGGGCACGTTGCTAGCCCCCTTTTTTGGCATTGTGGGCCATCATCTAGGCAATAAAAAAGTCTATAGCCTCATGCGGTTAGCCTATTTTTCTCTGGCGGTCTCAATAGGAGTCTTGATTGTGCTGGGGCAGCTGCATCCCTTGCCGGTATTTGTCATATCCTTTCTAATGGGACTCATACGACCCTCAGACCAAGTGCTGCGGCATACCTTGTTGGTGGAGTCGATTGATCCCAAACAATTATCGAGTGCCGCGAGTTTATCCCGTACGACGCAAGACTCGGCTCGTTTGATGGGGGCTTTAACGGGTGCTGGTCTAGTGGTGTACTGGGGTATGGGTTTCACCTATATTGGGGTGATCGCATTGTATGCGGTGAGTTGGATTTGGAGTCTTAAGATTGCGCGCCCTGTGACGCAACGCAATCTTAAGGATGCCACCTTGAGTGTGCCAGCTCTGGCCTTAAGGGATTTGAAGGAGGGGGTTAATTATGTGAGAAGCTCGCCAGTCTTAAGCTCAGGGATGTGGCTTGCATTTTGGTTAAATCTTACGGTTTTTCCTTTGACTAATGGACTTTTGCCTTATGTGGCTAAAGAGGTGTATCACTTAAATCAAACGGGTCTGGGATATTGGGTCGCCTGTGTAGCAGGCGGAGCGCTGATTGGTTCGTTAAGTTTCGGACCCTTAAGTCAACGCCTGCCGTTGGTGCCCTTGATGTTTTGCTCTTCTGCGTTATGGCCTCTTGCGTTAATCGTTTTTGTAAACCTGCCTGGGCCTGAGTGGGCGAGTGTTTTATTGGTCATCACCGGTTACGTACAAAGTCAGTGCATGATTCCTCTGACTGTGACATTGCTCAGTCACACGGCTCCCCAACATCGAGGACAGGTCATGGGATTGAGGATCTTGATGATCTACGGCATTCCGATCGGTTTAATGATCGCTGGGCCCCTTATCACCCAATTCGGATTTCCGTTTACTGCCACTTTGTATTGCATGCTCGCTTTGATCGGAAACGGAAGTATTGCATGGCATTGGTATCGGGGTTGGAGGCGCTCGAAATCATAAAAAATTGATTGCCGTGAGGATTCGTGGCGAGCAGGAGTCAGATGAAGCCAGCGTTTGAGGAAAAAACGTGCGTCCCGATAAAATGATTGAGATAATGAGCCTTTTTCGGGCGCTATACGGCTTAAATCCCATAGGGTTTAAGGTTCAATGAAAAAAATTGGTATTTTGTTAATAAGATAAAAGATATTCAGGAGAAATCTCTATGTATGAAACACTGATATGGGAAGTACGTGAGCACACAGGCATACTGACTTTAAACCGCCCGGATCGTTTAAATGCCATAGATACTGTCATGCGCAAGGAAATTGAATCGCTCATGCGCAAGGTGGAAGCGGACCCTAATGTTTGGAATATTGTGCTGACAGGTAATGGGCGAGGGTTTTGTTCTGGCGCCGATTTAAAGGCCCGGGATGAAGAAGACAAGACGGGTAAAGCCAACAGTGCCGCCGCACAACCGATGTTTGAAACTAATTTGTATTATCCCTTGGTATTTGGCGAACTCACAAAGCCGGTGATTGCTGCGGTTAATGGTGTGACCCGTGGGGCAGGTTGCAATATGGCGTTTTCAGCCGATTTTCGTATTGCTAGCGAAAAGGCTAATTTTGGTTGTAATTTCGTGGATCGTGGATTGATGGGTGAAATGTCCGCCTTTTACTTGCCACGCATGGTGGGGATGGCTGTTGCTAATGAAATTTGTTTGTTAGGTGAGCCCTTTGATGCGGCGCAAGCCAAGACGTGGGGATTAGTGAATGCTGTTGTGCCTCATGATCGTTTGCTCGATGAGGCGCTTGCCTTAGCGGCTAAGCTCAGTCGTAAAGCGCCCTTGGCCGTTCGTATGACGAAGGTGGCCCTGCATCACGCCTTTGACACAACCGCTGAGCATTTTCTTGACATGCAAAATACGATGAACAATAAATTAAGAGCAACGGCAGACGCAAAAGAAGCCTTGCGTGCTTTTATAGAAAAGCGTCCCGCTCAGTTTAAAGGCGAATAGGTCATCGCCGTCGATAGTGTTATGCGCCTATCGACGGGGACCCACGGGGTAGAGCTGCCACCGAGTTTCACCGGTGGTGGCCTCAGTGCCCCGGGTAGAGAGGGGATAAAGAAAGTTTAGCGTCCTTTGAAGACGGGTTTTCTTTTTTCCATAAAAGCGGTGCGTCCCTCGGCGTAATCTTCACTAGCAAAGCAGTTTTCTACCACGCGCTCACACAGTGCAAGATCCCGATGAGATTCGTCTTTGCCCATTTCGCTTAAGCACACTTTCACCGCTTTTAAAGTCAGTGGTGCATTGGCGCTAATGGTTTTGACATATTGAAGTACATAGTTTTCTAGTTCACTGACGGGTAATACACGGTTGACTAAGCCCATATCTTTGGCTTCTTGAGCGTCGAACTGGCGAGCTGTATAGAAGATTTCAGCGGCATATGCCGGGCCGACAATGTCATTGAGTCTTTTCAGGGCACTGTATTTGTAGCCGACCCCCAGTTTGCCTGCTGGAACACCGAAGCGAGAATCATCGCTGCAAATCCTAAGATCACAAGTCAATGCGGTTCCTAATCCCCCTCCCATGCAAAACCCTCTGATCATGGCGATGGTGGGTTTAGTACAAGTGAGTAATTTATGTGCGATGGTGACCGAGACTTTATTGTATTCGGCGACGGCTTCAGGAGTGGCGCGTCTTTCTTTAAATTCGCTGATATCTGCGCCAGATACAAATGCTTTGTCACCGGCCCCTTTTAATACGATGGCTCTGACGTTAGTATCCGCGATGAAATCATCAAGGGCGATATCCAACCCTAACCACATATCATAGGACATGGCATTTCTTTTGGCCGGGTTATTAAAAGTGATCCAACCAGCCCCCCCTTCTTTGTGGGCCTGTAATTTTTCTGTTTTTGTATCAATATTCATGGTTATCCAATGGTCAGGTTAAAAAAAATACGTGCGTGGGTTTTAGATTGAAGATTTTTGTAGTGGGAGAGAAATATTTACATTTTTTGGCCATCGATGACGATGCCAGCGTCCACCCAAGCTTTGATTTCCTCAGTGGTGAACCCGGCTTCCTTTAGAATTTCTATCGAATGCTCGCCTTTTTGAGGCGGTTGCTGTCGAATACGGATTTGATGATGTCCCATTTCTAAGGGCAACGCGGGTAATTTTGCACGTTGACCATCCAGAAATTGTGTTTCCAACATTCTTTCCCCTTGATTTAAGTGAGGGTCCTCAAAAAGATCGGAAGGTTTAGCCAAAGGGGCAAAGGGGATTTTGAGGGCCTCCAGCACTTGAGCCATCTCTGCAAAGGTATGCGCCCGAGCGATCTGGGCTACCGTAGGGGCAATACGGTCGTGGGCTGCCGCCCGCTGGGGATTGGTTTTTAGTGAGGGATCTTCTAAAAGAGGATGTAGTTTGAAATGTTCGCAAAATCCCCGCCAATGATTGTCACTGGTGATACCGATAAATAGTGTTTTTTGGTCAGCCGTGATAAAGGTCTCATAGATAGCCCAAGAGCTTGCTTTATGAGGCATGGGTGGGGGTTCTTTCCCAGTGACGACTTGGCCGCTCATGTGCTGGGCCACCATATAAGCAGTCGATTCAAAAAGAGCGCTCTGCACTTTTTGTCCTTTTCCTGTCTGGTCACGTTCGCGAAGTGCGGCCAGTATTCCTACTACGCCGAACATACCACCCATAATATCGACCACCGAAGCGCCTGCCCTGAGTGGCTGACCTCGGGGCCCGGTCATATAGGCAAGTCCTGCCATATATTGAACCACTTCATCCAGTGCGGGTCTTTTTTCATAGGGTCCAGAAAGAAAACCTTTAAGGCTGCAGTAAATGAGGCGAGGATTAATTTTTTCCAGAACTTCGTAACTGAATCCGAGTCGATCCAGAGTGCCATAGGCGAAATTTTCAACTAAGACATCGGATTGGGTTACCAAATGCAAAAAAATTGCTTTACCCGCATCAGTTTTTAAATCAAGGCAGAGGCTACGTTTGTTGCGATTATAAAGGGGGAAGATACCGGCCCCGAAACCGACATTATGTCGAGTTCGTTCCCCTTCTAGAGGTTCGACTTTGGTGACGTCCGCGCCTAAGTCTGCCAATACGAGTGCGCAGGAAGGACCCATGACGGTATGGCCAAGCTCCAGCAGGCGAATACCGTGAAAGGGAAGAGTATGTGGTTTAGGATTCATGAGGGTATTTGCGTGGGAGTTTATAGTCTTGCTAGGACTGAGGTTGAAAAGAAATGAATTACGGAAAAGTTACGTGAAGAAAATCTCCTGAAGCACGGGTTAGCAGTGGTTACTGTAGTAGAGCCAATAGGGTTAATCTCAGGTGCTTTGGCGGTGGTAAAAGAAGTCCCATGATAGGTTGCCACCATGGAGGCGATGAGACCACCATTATTTCGTTAAAAACGGAATTGTAGACTTTTGTAAGCTGGGCGTGAACTGTCTTACTCAATCCAGGTCGATCGATTGAATAGAGTAAAATAAGAATCCCCTCGCGGGCATGACTTTTCAAGCAAAGCGTTTAAGAGAACAAAAAATCAAGGAGAAGTTCAACATGATGTTTGATTTAACCGGCAAAGTGGCTCTTATTACGGGCTCCACCAAGGGTATTGGCAAGTCGATTGCAGAAGAAATGGCTAACATGGGGGCCAAAGTGGTTATTTCCAGTCGTAAGGCCGACGCCTGTGAGGCGGTTCAGGCGGAATTTGCGGCCCGCGGCCAGTCAGCACTCGCTGTGCCTTGCAACGTGGGTGATAAGGCCGCTGTTGAAAGCTTGGTGTCTACGGTTATTCAGCATTGGGGTGGGATTGACATTTTAGTGTGTAATGCTGCCTCCAATCCTCATTTTGGCCCTTTAGCAACGGCCTCAGATGAAGTCTTTGATAAAATTATGTCCACCAATGTTAAGAGTGTTTTTTGGTTGGCCAATCGGGTTTTGCCACAAATGGCCGAAAGAGGGGGCGGGGCCATGGTGATCATTTCAAGCATTGGTGCTTTGCGTGGTAGCCAGGTATTGGGCCTTTACGGCACTTCCAAAGCGGCTGAGGCGGGCTTGTGTCGCGCGCTTGCTTGTGAATGGGGACCAAAAAACATTCGGGTCAATACGATTTCGCCTGGATTGGTCAAAACGGATTTTGCTAAGGCGTTATGGTCCGATGAGGCACGCAGAAAATCGCGCGAAGCCAGCACGCCATTACGACGTATCGGAGAGCCTAAGGATATTGGAGGGGTCGCGGTATTTCTTGCCTCTGAAGCGGGGGCCTTTGTGACGGGACAGATGATCGTTGCTGATGGAGGGGTAACGATTTCGGGTTCTTAGCCTAGGGGCCTGCCCTGATAACTGTCTGATGTGGATACGAGCTAACTTCTAATGCGCGTAATACGCACAACCTCAGGATATTTTCTAATTTGACGCATGACTCGGGCTAAGTGCATTCTGTTAAAAACTTGTAATGTAAATTGAATATTGGCGTATTTTTCGCCGTCCTGAGGTTCGATCACCACATTTTGAATATTCGATTCAGCCTCGGCAATACAGGTTGTGACACCGGCTAATACACCCCGTTTATTTGCCGCTGTGACAAGAATCGTCACGTCATGCAGCTTTTGTGATTCGTTATCCCACTGTACGTCGAGCATTTTTTCGGGATCTAGATGCGATTTGGCGAGTACGGGGCAATCATAGGTGTGCACGGCCATACCCTGACCTTTGCTGATCAGGCCGATGATGCGATCGCCTGGAATGGGATGACAGCATTGGGAAAATTGTACGGCCATGCCTTCAGATCCATGAATGACGACAGCGCCCATTTTTACGGGCACTAGCGGTTCCCCAGCTAAAGGTTCACGAATGGCGAGTAATTGACGGGCTACCACAACCGCGTGACGTTTGCCCAGGCCAATATCGGATAAAAGACCATCTTTCGATTTGGCATTGATCTCGCGGAGTAGTTTTTGCCATTGCAACTGGGCTACAGTGTTTGCAGATGATTTATAGGTCAACAGCGCTTGGTTAAGAAGGCGCTCACCTAGTTGCACTGACTCAGAGAATTGCATGGTCTTAAGAAAGTGCCGGATATGTGCGCGCGCTTTGGCCGTGGTAACAAAATTTAACCACAACGGATTGGGCTTGGCATGAGAGGCCGTAATAATTTCTACTTGATTACCATTTTTCAACATACTGCGTAGTGGCATCAATTCGTGGTTGATTTTGACTGCTACACAGCGATTGCCCACATCAGAGTGAACCGCATAGGCGAAGTCCACAGCGGTCGCGGCTCTGGGTAGGGCCATGATTTTGCCTTTGGGAGTGAAGACATAGACTTCATCAGGGAAAAGATCCACTTTTAGGTGCTCTAAAAATTCTGCTGAATCGGCCGACTCCGATTGCATTTCTAGAAGGCCTTGAAGCCATTGATGTGTTTTTTTCTGCAACTCGCTAATCGATTGATCCGAGCTCTTATAAAGCCAATGTGAGGCAACACCCGCTTCAGCAATTTTATGCATTTCTCGGGTTCGGATTTGCATTTCGATGGGGCTACCGAAGGGCCCGAACAGATGTGTATGCAAGGATTGGTAGCCATTGGCCTTGGGGATGGCTATGTAGTCTTTGAATTTTCCGGGGATTGGTTTATAAAGACCATGTAAGACCCCAAGGGCCACATAGCAAGAGGGTACATCTTTGACTACGATTCGAAAGCCATAAATATCCAATACTTGAGCAAAAGATAGATGCTTTTCTCGCATTTTTCGGTAGATCGAGTAAAGGTGCTTTTGACGTCCTTTAATTTGGGCCTCAACGCCGTTATCTGCGAGACGTTTTTCTAGGGCGATCAATATTTTACTGATCACTTCGCGCCGATTTCCTCGAGCCGTACTAATTGCTTTGGATAAGACTCGACACCGATCGGGATAAAGGTATTGGAAGGACACATCCTCGAGTTCTTGATATAGGTTGTTTAGCCCCAAGCGATTGGCAATGGGGGCGTAAATGTCCATGGTTTCTCGGGCGATACGATTACGCTTGTGCGGTGACACCGCATCGAGCGTTCGCATATTGTGGAGTCGATCTGCCAATTTGATCAAGATGACCCGAACATCGCGCGCCATCGCCAATAGCATTTTACGGAAATTTTCTGCTTGGGCTTTTTCTTTCGATTCAAACTCGATCTTGTCGAGTTTAGACACGCCATCAACCAGTTCAGCCACAGATTTACCAAAATTCTTTTCTATTTGCTCCTTGGTGATGGCGGTATCTTCCATCACGTCATGGAGTAAACCCGCCGTCAGGGCTTGCGAATCCAGGTGCCACTGGGCAAGGATACTCGCCACCGCCAAGGGGTGGGAGATATAAGGTTCTCCAGAATTTCGAAATTGCCCTTCATGCGCAGCTTGGCTGAAGTGAAAGGCATTTTCAATTTGAGTGATATCCTCCGGCTTAAGGTAACCGGTACATTCTTTAATGAGTGTTTCGGCACCCAGCATGAGAATAAAGAAGGATTCTTAGTACGCCGCCTAGGGGATTAGGAGGTTTTATCTAAAATTTCAGCGCCATATTTACCAGCAGCCAACTCGCGCAGAGCCACCACGGTAGGTTTGTCCCGATTGGTCTCAATCATCGCCTGAGAACCGTTGGCGATCTGCCGGGCACGGAAAGTGGCTGCTAGCGCCATTTCAAAACGGTTGGGAATTCTTTTAAGGCAGTCTTCTACGGTAATTCGCGCCATGATGTCTCCAATAGTTGCTCGGGGCCGCAAGCCTATCTAGTGCAGTAGTTGGTTAATGAGCTGTTGATGGCACTCGATTTGGCGAGCGCATTTAAGCCGTTGACTTATCACAATAGCGGCCAATTCATGGGCCGCACGACTAAAGTCTTGGTTGATAATAACATAATCAAACTCGTAAAGATGGCTTATCTCGTCACGGGCGTTTTTTAGTCGTTGTGCAATGACGGCCGGCGAGTCGGTGGCACGGTTTTCCAATCGAGATGAAAGGGCCTCGTAGGAAGGGGGGACGATAAAAATGCTGATTGCTTCGGCGCTCGCGTGGCGCACCGCCAGAGCACCCTGCCAATCGATCTCTAAAACGATATCCTTGCCAGCCGCGCGCCGCTCATTGATCCATTCCCGGGATGTTGCGTAGTAGTTGCCATGAACGAGGGCGCTTTCCACAAAATCCCCAGCCAGGCGGCGTTGTTCAAAATCTGCGAGGCTGACAAAGTGGTATTCGCGTCCATTCATCTCCCCAGGGCGAGGTGCGCGGGTAGTATAAGAGACGGATTTTTGTATGTTGGGATCGGATTGTAGTAATTGTCGCACGAGGCTAGTTTTGCCAGCCCCAGAGGGCGCACTGATTATGAAGAGATTGCCAGCCATGGGAATGTGATCTCGTTTAATGTCGGGTTGAATCGATAGCGAGTAGAAAAATATGCCTGTGCCAATTTCTTAAGCCCTCACAAGAGCCCTCAAAACCAGGCGGGCTGGTTTGTTTAGTCTGGAAGGGGGCTCATTGAATGAGTCTCTTAGAGGGGGTTATGCAGAAAACCACTCAATGAATACTTCATAAATTCCATCGTAAAGACAGTTGAGGATGAGGCAATCCTACTCGATATTTTGAATTTGTTCACGCATCTGCTCGATGAACAGTTTTAAATCCATCGATACTTGGGTAATTTCAATATCAGCCGCCTTTGCACCAAGGGTGTTCGCTTCACGATTTAATTCTTGCATTAAAAAATCAAGTCTTTTACCTGCCATCCCTCCTTTATTTAAAATTCGGCGTAATTCGGAGAGATGGGTTTTAAGACGGGTTAATTCTTCATCAATATCAATTTTGCCTGCATACAAGGCGACTTCCTGGCGAATGCGTTCATCGTCCATGTTGGCCAAGGCTTCTTTTAAGCGCAAGGCGAGTTTTTCCTGAAATGTGGCTATGGCTTGGGGTATTCGAGGCGCAACGCGTTGAATGCAATTTTCAATGCTTTGAGCGTGAACGAGGATGGCTTCTTTGAGTTTATTACCCTCGCGAGCACGAGCGGCAATGAAATCATCGAGTGCAATGCCGAGTAATTGTAAACATTGTGTTCGTAGAGCATCGGCTTCCACTGGGGGTGTATTTAAAACTCTTGGCCAATTTAAAATGTCAGCAACGCTCAAAGGAGGGGCGAGCGGAAAAGATTGTAAAACCCCTTGGTTAAGGGCACTTAACTCTTGCAACGCGGTGTGATTGAGTTCGGGTGGGTGGGTGGTTTGTACATTGCTAGAAAGAGTAATACGGCATTCGACTTTACCCCGAGTCAAACGACTAGCCATGAGGTCACGCAAAACCGGTTCTAAACTACGAAACTCCTCGGGTAACCGTAATTGAATATCCAGATAGCGATTATTCACCGCGCGCAACTCAACGGTGAGGGTGGCATGGGATAATTCTTCATTCACAACGGCAAAACCGGTCATGCTGTAAATCGAAGCGGGGTTGCTCACGTATAATCCCTTATTGTCAAAATCATACCGAAAACAGGAAGATAACATGAGTGCACGACCTAGCGGAAGAAAACCAGATGAGTTGCGTGATATTCGTATCACTCGTAGCTATACCTGTCATGCTGAGGGATCGGTGCTGATTGAAAGTGGTCGCACCAAAGTGCTTTGCACGGCCAGCGTGATGGAAAAACAACCCCCTCATCTCAGAGGCACGAGCAAGGGTTGGGTGACGGCCGAATACGGTATGCTGCCTCGTTCAACTCATACTCGAATGGACCGAGAGGCCGCTAAGGGAAAGCAATCGGGTAGGACCCAAGAAATTCAGCGGCTGATAGGCCGATCATTGCGAGCGGTGGTGGATTTGGAGGTTTTAGGGCCTCGTTCGATTCATATCGATTGCGATGTATTGCAGGCAGATGGCGGCACTCGCACGGCCAGCATTACGGGCGCTTTTGTGGCACTTAAAGATGCTGTCGATAGTTTGATGGCAAAAAAATTGGTTAGCACCCACCCCATCAAAGAGCATGTGGCGGCCGTTTCTGTAGGGATGTATTTAGGCCAACCCGTACTGGATTTGGATTATGATGAGGATTCTAGTTGCGACACCGACATGAATGTGGTGATGACGGGCAGTGGCGGCATCATTGAGATTCAGGGCACGGCTGAGGGCGTGCCATTTTCCCGGCTACAAATGGACCAGATGATTGAGTTGGCCCATAAGGGCATTAACGCTTTGATTGAGAAGCAACGCCTTTGTTTGGCATAGGCTTAAGTCCTATAACAAGGAGCGCAGATTGATGGTCGAAAGACTGGTTTTGGCTTCTGGCAATAAGGGTAAACTCAAAGAATTTCACCAGCTTTGTGCTCCGTTGGGTTTGCATATCGTAGCGCAGTCAGAATTGGGTATTTCTGAGGCAGACGAGCCTTATGAGACGTTTGTAGAAAATGCGCTGGCTAAAGCCCGTCACGCGAGTCTTGCCGCAGGTTTACCCGCTTTGGCAGATGACTCGGGAATTTGTGTTCGTGCTTTGGGAGGGGCGCCCGGCGTACGCTCAGCTCGTTTTGCTGAGGCAGCCCCCACCCGACAAGCCCAGGATGAGAAAAATAATCAACATTTATTGCAATTGCTGGCTTCCAGTGCGGATCGAAGCGCGTATTACACTTGTGTGATTGTGCTCGTTCGTCACCCTAAAGACCCTCAACCGTTGATTGCTCAAGGTCATTGGGAAGGGGTGATTACGGATCAACCGAGGGGAGAGGGTGGGTTTGGTTATGATCCTTATTTTTATTTGCCCACCTTAAAGCGCACTGCAGCAGAGATTTCAGAGCATGAAAAAAATCAATTGAGTCATCGTGGTCAAGCCATGATGCAGTTGGTGGAACAAATGCGTGGACAAGGTCTGATAGGGGCTGATCGATGAACGGACAGCCTATTCACTGGACAGGGGAAAAATTTTCCATTCAATTTAAGGCGTTACCGCCATTAGGGTTATACATTCACATTCCCTGGTGCGTAAAAAAATGTCCCTATTGTGATTTTAATTCTCATGAAGTGCGTGGCCCGTTGTCAGAAAAAGCTTATGTAGAAGCGCTGCTAGCTGATTTTGAGCAAGCCTTGCCTAAGATTTGGGGGCGACGAATCAGCAGTATATTTTTTGGAGGGGGGACGCCGAGTCTTTTTTCAGCAGAATCCATTGATGATATTTTATGCGGTGTGAGAGCTCGATTGCCTGTCAATCCGGGCGCCGAGGTGAGTCTAGAGGCTAACCCTGGAACCTTAGAAAAGGGGCGTTTTAAGGCCTACCGCGATGCTGGAGTGAATCGATTGTCTTTGGGGATACAAAGTTTTAATCCTAAATTTTTAAAGCAATTGGGTCGAATTCATGACGGAGAGGAAGCCCGCAAAGCGGTATTGGCGGCGGCTTCTTGTTTTGACAATTTCAATCTTGATTTAATGTATGGATTACCAGGACAAACACCCGAAGAGGCCATAGAGGATTTTAAAGTTGCGTTGTCATTTGAGCCAAAGCACCTTTCGGCTTATCATTTGACCATTGAGCCCAATACGTATTTTCATCGGTTTCCACCCGCACTGCCGGATGAAGATGTGGCCGAACAGATGCAAACAGAGATTGAATTATTAGCGCAGTCCTGTGGCTATGACAATTATGAAACCTCGGCGTTTGCAAAACCTGATTCCCGCTGTCAGCATAATATGAATTATTGGACGTTTGGCGACTATGTGGGCATCGGTGCTGGAGCGCATGGCAAAATTTCTTATCCAGACTCTATTGAGCGAGAAACCCGCTATCGCCAACCCAAACAGTATATCGAAAAGGCGCTGGGGGGTGGTGCTTTGGAGCAATCACAGTCTATCAGCGCAAGAGAGGTAGGCTTTGAGTTTATGATGAATGCTTTACGCTTACAGGGCGGATTTGATGTGGCTCTTTTTGCAGATAGAACGGGTCTATCGATCGCTAATCTTAGACAGCCACTGGCATTAGCGGAGGCAAGAGGATTTATCCTCAGAGATCATCTACGGGTGACGCCCACGCATTTGGGACGACGATTTTTAAATGACTTACTGCAAATATTTTTACCCGAAAAGAAGTCCTAATAAAACGCCCCTCGTTGAATAATAAACGGTTGTGTTGTTGGGCGTTTTTTACGTCAAAATTTCTTGCGTGCGTTCGAACATTAAATCCCAGACGCCGTGGCCTAATTTAATGCCTCTTTGCTCGAATTTGGTGAGGGGGCGAAAGGCTGGCCTTGGCGCAAAATCCTTCGCTGTATTTTTTAAAGCCGTTTCACCCTGCAATACCTCTAACATTTGCTCGGCATAGGCATGCCAGTCGGTCGCGCAATGAAGGTAGCCTCTGGGTTTTAATTTTTGTGTTATTAAATGAACAAAAGGAGGCTGTAAAAGACGTCGTTTATGGTGTTTCTTTTTGGGCCAAGGGTCAGGGAAATAGATATGAATCCCATCTAGACTGCAAGGGCCAATCATATGGTGGAGCACTTCCAAGGCGTCGTGTTGAATGATGCGAACATTACCTAAATGATTTTGTTCAATCAGTTTGAGTAATCCACCAACGCCCGGGGTATGAACTTCGACGCCCAGATAGTCTATCTCGGGGTGTTGGAGGGCGATGGCGGTTGTGGTCTCTCCCATCCCAAATCCGATTTCAAGAATCTTAGGGGCTGGGCGCCCAAAAATTGTATTTAAGTCGATCCGTGTGGGTGTAAATTCAATACCGTATTGAGGTAATAGTGTTTCGAAAGCTCTGCGCTGCGCATTAGAAAAACGACCTTGGCGAAGCACAAAGCTGCGGATGTGAGTGTTGGTTTCTGACATGAATGCCAAGGGGTGTTAAAAGCTGAAAGTAGAAAAACGGAGTTTGGGATTCATCGCGGTGAGTCGCTACCATCGCACGCTTTAGAGTCTAAACAAGGTTAAGGTTTTTTTCAGTCGATGGGGGATCAATGTGAAGAGGCGTTCACGTTTTGCCGATTAACCCTGTGGTTGGGGAGCTCGGTTGTGCGGAATATAGCTTTTTAGGCATGCGTCCAGCCAACCAAGCTTGACGTCCGGCCTGTACGGCATGATTCATCGCACTAGCCATTAATATGGGATCGCGCGCAGCAGCAATGGCCGTATTCATGAGTACCGCATCACAACCTAATTCCATGGCGATTGCGGCATCTGAGGCCGTACCGACTCCGGCATCAACGATGACAGGTACTTTGGCATTTTCGATGATGATTTTAAGATTCCAAGGATTGAGTATTCCCATACCAGAGCCAATCAGTGAGGCTAAGGGCATGATAGCCAAACAGCCGATCTCTTCTAGTTGTTTAGCAATAATAGGATCATCCGACGTGTAGACCATTACCTTGAAACCTTCTTTGACCAACGTTTTTGCTGCGCTGATGGTTTCGATAATATTCGGAAAAAGGGTATGGGGGTCGCCCAAGACTTCCAGTTTTACAAGATCGTGGCCATCGAGTAACTCTCTGCCTAGGCGCAGTGTGCGCACAGCATCCTCTGCGGTATAGCAGCCTGCCGTATTCGGTAACAATGTGTATTTTGAAGGGGGTAACGCATCCAATAAATTGGGCTCGTTTGGATTTTGTCCAATATTGGTGCGTCGAATGGCAACAGTGACAATTTGTGCTCCGCTAGCTTCAACGGCGGCTTGGGTCTGGTCAAAGTCTTTATATTTTCCTGTACCAACGAGTAAACGAGAATGAAAAACGCGCGCACCTATCTGAAAGGAATCCGCTTGATCGAGGGGTGACATCTTCTAATTGCTCCTAGCTAGGTCAATAAATAAGGCAGGGTGATGCAAAGGGAGGCCGCCAAAAGGTGCCCGCTACTCATCCGCCTCCGACGGCAACCACAATTTCAATTCTATCGCCTTCATTCAAAGTCTGTTGATCAAAGGAGCTTCGTGTGACGATGCTCCCATTGCATTCGATGGCAATGCGTTTGCCTGTGAGCTCTAATTGTTTAATGAGCGCTGTGCAGGTGAGCGGACCGTCCAATTGACGGTTTTCGCCATTGATGAAAATTGAAATCACGTGGAATTAGGCAAGGTTAGGGGGTTAAGTGGGAACGCTGACGAATATAAAAAAACCTGTATTTTCTGTTGGACACATTTTAACGGTAATGACTGCCAGTAGGGAAATACGTTGGGGATGATGCGATATCGGTTTTTGTGACATGGGATGCTAGTCGTTTTTAGGAGAAAAGCGAGATGAGTAAAATACTTTCTAAGTGAGCGCTTGCTTTTCTAATTTTATCCTCAGAATAAGTTGCTTTTTTGAAGATTAAAAAATGAAGGATCCTTCTTTTTTCACCAGTTTTAAGTTTAAGTGAAGTAAAATGAGTTCTCTTGCGGGTGTAGTTCAATGGTAGAACGGCAGCTTCCCAAGCTTCATACGAGGGTTCGATTCCCTTCACCCGCTCCAAAAAAGTACAGCCCATTTGGGACATTAAAGTCATTAAGTGACCTCATTAATGGGTAATACGAGATATCAGATCGCTCGCTTCCTTTTTGGGTATTTTTCTTGAGTCGCCTAATTTAAGCATCAGCGGGTGCTGAGGGCTAGATAAGGGTTGAGCGTTTAGGTCAACAACTAAACCCGTTTGCAGGCATTGGAAACCGTGACATCCTCTTTTACGAGACGACTCATTCATTGGCAAAAAACCCAGGGTCGGCATGATTTGCCATGGCAGAATACGAAAGAGGCATACCGTATTTGGTTGTCTGAAATTATGCTGCAACAGACCCAAGTGCAAACGGTCAAAGGCTACTACGAACGATTTCTCAAGCGATTTCCCAACCTTCAAATTCTGGCCGAAGCCACAGAAGATGAGGTTTTAGCTTTGTGGAGTGGTTTGGGTTATTACTCTCGAGCCCGGCACCTGCATCAGGCCGCGCGATGGGTCGTAGCCAAGCATCAGGGAAAGTTTCCAGAAAGCCGCTTAATGCTAGAGACATTGCCTGGCATTGGTCGATCGACCGCTGCGGCCATTTGTGTATTCGCTTTTGATGCCAAAGAGGCGATTTTGGATGGCAATGTGAAGCGAGTGCTTGCCCGTCATGGTGGCGTTAGGGGGTATCCAGGGCACCCCAATCCCCAAAAGGCGCTATGGGCTCTAGCGGAAAAACGCTTGCCCAAAAAAGATCTGATCGCCTATACACAAGGCTTGATGGATTTGGGAGCAAGCCTTTGTTCACGAAGTCGCCCACAGTGTGACAATTGCCCAGTTAGCCAGGATTGCGTCGCATTTAAAGAAGGATTGACGCAAGAATTACCCGAGCGCAAGACACCTAAAGCTTTGCCCCAGAAAACAAAAATTTGCCTGATCGTGCTGAGTCCAGCCGGGGTATTGTTGGAAAAACGTCCCTCTCAAGGTATTTGGGGGGGGTTATGGTCCTTACCTGAATATGAAGACACAGTAGACATAGAGCTCATTTGCCGGCAGCAATTTGGTATAACTAACGTCCCTGTCAAGGCATTAAAGTCGATCGAGCACGGTTTTACGCATTATAAATTGACCCTACTGCCAATAAAGGTTCGGCTACGGAAAGTAGCGCTAGTCAATGACCCCGCCCGATGGCTCAAACTCAGTGCAGTGGCAGAGGCCCCATTGCCGGCCCCGATCAAAAAATTGTTATTAACCCTAAACCCGTAATCTATCTGCGGGAGACCCCATGCTGGGGAGAAAAACAATAAATCAGTCGTTTGACCTAGGATAATAAATACCATGGTAGTGGTGAATGAAATTGGCCGTTGCCATCAAAGTATCTGCTATACTTTTGGCATGAAAAATGCAGTTTCATCTTCCTCGCCTATCTCGCCTGACGAAGCGCTCAGTGTCGCTCGTCATGTGCTCGAGATTGAGGCTGAGGCTATCCGCCATCTAATGTCCAAACTGGATGATAGTTTTACCCAAGCGGTGAATGCTATTTTGAATTGTCAGGGCCGAGTAGTAGTCAGTGGCATGGGTAAATCGGGTCATATCGCTCGTAAGATTGCCTCAACCTTGGCTAGTACGGGAACGCCTGCTTTTTTTGTTCACCCTGCTGAGGCGAGTCATGGGGATTTAGGAATGGTCACCCGACAAGATGTGATGATAGGGTTATCGCACTCGGGAGAAAGCAACGAACTCTTAGCCATTGTCCCAGTTTTAAAGCGTCAAGGGGCTTCTTTGATTGCAGTGACCGGTAATCCCAGTTCAGCCTTGGCCTCTCAGGCGGATATTCATCTGTATGCGGGTGTTTTAAAGGAAGCCTGTCCGCTTAATTTAGCTCCCACTGCGAGCACGACAGCAGCCCTGGCTTTAGGCGACGCGCTGGCTGTGGCATTAATGCACGCCAGAGGATTTACTAAAGATCAATTCGCTTTGTCGCATCCGGGAGGGGCGCTAGGTCGGCGGTTGCTCACCCTAGTTAGTGATGTGATGCGAAAAGGACCTGAGGTCCCAGTGGTGAATCAAGAGGTTTCAATCATGCAAGCTATGGTGGAAATGTCTCGTAAATCGATGGGTATGACCGCCGTAGTTGATGCCAACGGGCAGGTGATCGCCATATTTACCGATGGTGACTTAAGGCGATCGATTGAAAAAGGCGTAGATCTTAGAGTGGCCTCAATTGCAGAAGTCATGACGCTTGGCCCACAAACTATTTTTGCCGATCGAATGGCAGTCGAGGCAGTCGAAGTCATGGACCGCACGAAAACAAATCAATTATTGGTCGTTAATCGTCAGGGAGTATTGGTTGGAGCCCTTAATATGCATGATTTGTTTCGTGCGAAAGTGGTGTAAAAGTGAGCTCAACGCAGACCCAGGCACGAGAAGAAAATATCAGCAGAGCTTCGCGCGTTAAAGTGGCTGCATTTGATGTGGATGGAGTTTTGACCGATGGGCGACTGTATTACTCTGATAGCGGTCAGGAGATGAAAGCGTTTAGTGCCCATGATGGACAAGGGTTGAAGATGCTCTCTCAAAGTGGCGTTCACGTGGCTATTATTACGAGTCGCCGATCTAAACTGGTGCAGTTACGGGCCCAAGAACTGGGCATTACTTCCTTGTACCAGGGCGTTGACAATAAACTGCTAGCGATGAAAGATTTGTTGCAAAGCTTAAATCTTGATTTTGACCAAGCCAGTTATATGGGAGATGATTTAATCGATTTATCGGTGATGAGACGCTGTGTTTGCGCGGCCAGTGTCAAAGAAGCGCCCTCAGTGGTTCAGCGGTTTGCCCATTTCGTGGCGACCCAACCCGCGGGCGGTGGCGCGGTGCGTGAGTTTGCCGAGTGGATAATGCAAGCGCAAGGCCAGTTGGAGGCTCAGTGGGCACCTTATTTGACGGATTGATTTGAGTTTTATTGAATTAACAATGACCCCATGCAATGAATGAACCGATGTCAAATTTTTTCCCTATTTTGTTAATGGCGTTTTTGGCTGGGTTGACCTATTGGTTGGACCAAGTAGTCCAAATGCCCTCTGCGACCAACAATCCATTATTACGACACGATCCAGATTACATCGTTGATGGATTAGTAGCGACACGACTCGGTCTTAATGGTCAAATTAAAAATACCTTACGATCCAATCGGTTGACTCATTTTCCGGATGAGGATGTTACAGTGCTTGAGAATTTACATCTCATTAACTATGACGCGGCATCACCGATGACGATCACAGCGAAAAAGGGGCTCCTTTCTTCTAACGCGGGCGATATTTATTTCCAAGAATCTGTGCGTTTAGTACGAGCCCCGTATGCGAACAAGAGTGAGTTGGTCATCGATACTCATTATTTACATGTAATGCCCGATGACCATGAAGTTAGCACCAACCAACCCGTTGTTATCACGGACGATAATATGCGGATACAAGCCTCTTCAATGCAGATGAACACTGAAACGCAAAGTTTGCGTCTAGGTCCTGCAGTCAAAGTTACTTATTATGATGCGAGCAGATATGGAAAAAAACCTCTTCATGAATAGTGATTGTTTGCTGCGTGGGTCTCAACCGAGGGTTACCTCGTTTGGTCTATTGCACCATTGCGGCCCGCTTTACTTTTTGTGTTTAACGTTTTTTTTCTTAAGCATGATTTCCCACCCAGTAAGTGCCGAAAAAGCCGATCGTGAAAAGCCTATTAATATTGAGTCAGATAAAGTCAGTGTCGATGAGATTAAGCGGCTGTCAAAATTTGAAGGCTCAGTGTTGCTGACACAGGGCACTTTAATTCTTCGGGGTGTCCGGATGGAAGTGCGTCAAGATAAGGAAGGTTTTCAGTCTGGTGTAGTGTGGGGTAACCCCGCTTACTTCAAACAAAAACGTGAAGGTCTGGAGGAGAACGTAGAGGGCTGGGCGGATCGTATTGAATATGATAGCCGTGCAGACAAGGTGCAATTTTTCACTCACGCTGCGATGAGACGCGGGCAAGATGATGTGGCGGGTGATTATATTAGTTATAACGCAACCACAGAATTCTACCAAGTCATTGGCGGAGGGGCAAAGGTAGCCACCCCTAATAATCCAGCCGGCCGAGTCAGGGCCGTTATTCAACCGAAACCGGCAGTTAAAGCGCCAGTCAAATCAGAGACAAAAAATGTAGAGGCAATGCAGTTGAAATTTTCTGACTCTATCGCCGCACCTCGAGAAGAGTTAGGGGCAGCACATTGAAGCTAAGAGCCTATGATGCCTGATAAGCCGAATCCACAGTCGGTAGAATCGATCCCCTCGTTGGCGTCGGCGCGCATTCAGTTAAGAGCGGATCACATGCGAAAGCGTTACCGTTCCAGAGTGGTAGTGCATGAAGTCTCCTTGGAAGTCAATAGTGGTGAAGTGATTGGATTGCTAGGACCCAATGGGGCGGGCAAAACCACTTGTTTTTATATGATGGTCGGGCTGGTTGCTATGGATGGGGGAGAGCTTTATTTAGAGGGTCAAAAACTGACCCATCTTCCGATTCATCAGCGGGCAAACCTAGGATTATCTTATTTACCCCAAGAAGCGTCTATTTTTAGGCGTTTGTCTGTGGCCGATAATATAAGGGCTGTATTGGAGTTGCAGTCGTTAACCCCCCAAGACTTGGAAATCCGGCTCGATAGTCTTTTGCAGGATCTACATATCAGTCATTTGCGTGCTAATGCAGCGATTAGCCTATCGGGTGGCGAACGTCGACGGGTTGAGATTGCACGTGCTTTGGCGACCTCACCAAAATTTATTCTATTAGATGAGCCATTCGCTGGCGTCGATCCGATAGCGGTGATTGAGATACAAAAAATTATTGGATTTTTAAAGCAACGAGGGATTGGTGTTGTGATTACGGATCATAATGTTCGCGAAACTCTGGGTATTTGTGACCGCGCCTACATCATCAACGAGGGCACCGTGTTGGCCTACGGAACGCCCGATGAAATTGTGAGCAATGAAGGGGTAAGGCGGGTTTATCTTGGAGAGCACTTCCGTCTTTAGGCGGAAGACTCCCAACAATTCCCCTCACATTTTCATGAAGCACTCCTTACAACTCCGGCTCTCTCAACACCTGACCCTGACTCCGCAGTTGCAGCAGTCGATCAAGCTCCTGCAGCTGTCGACTCAGGAACTTGATCTGGAAATTGAACGCTACTTGAGGGAAAACCCGTTACTTGAGCGTGAGGAGCCGATTGCCGAGAGTTTTGTTCCTGTCATGATGCAGTCCGATCCGTTGCAGTCGAATGGGCCTGAGGCGACACCCAGTCCGGAGCAAGAGATAAGTGCGTCGAGTGAATCCTTTGACAATTTTGGATCGGGCGATACGTTTTCTGAGGTCTCTTATGGTTCAGGCGCGGGTCGCGATGAGGAAGGAGAGGAGCGCGATTATCCCCAAACCCCCGCGTTGGCTCCTTCTTTGAGAGAGCATTTGGTCGAGCAAATTGGGCTCATGAATTTTTCTCAGCGGGATCATGCATTGATGAGCATGCTGATCGAGACCTTGAACGATGATGGGTATATGACGCAGAGCTTGGAAGACGTACTGGAGCTAATCCCTGAGGAGTTAGAGGTTGAAGCGGAGGAGTTAAAGATTGCACTCGAACACCTTCAGCATCTTGATCCACCCGGGGTTGGGGCCCAGTCGTTGTCGCAATGTCTGCGATTGCAACTAAAAGCGATGAGCCAAGATACACCTCTCTTGGATAAAGCCCTCGATTTGGTCAATAAGCATCTAGAAGTGTTAGCGGCACGAGATTATGCGAAACTGCGGCGTTTGATTAAGTGTGACGAAGATGAGTTGCGTCGCGTGCAAAAACTCATTGTCAGTCTTAATCCTAAGCCAGGGCGTAATTTTTCTAATACTGAGATTCGTTATGTCGTGCCCGATGTGAGTGTCAGCAAAATCAAGGGACAATGGGTGGCGAGCCTAAACCGTGAGGCCATGCCAAAACTCAGAGTCAATAAGCTTTATTCCGACATTTTGTCTCGCTCTCATTCAAGTGCGCAGCACTTATCGAGCCAACTGCAGGAAGCCAAATGGATGGTCAAAAATGTCCAGCAACGTTTTGATACCATTTTACGGGTCTCGCAAGCCATTGTGGAACGACAAATCCAATTTTTAGAGCATGGGGCTATCGCGATGAAACCCTTGGTGTTGCGTGAAATCGCTGATGTATTGCAACTGCATGAATCGACGGTATCCCGAGTCACGACAAATAAGTATATGCGTACCCCAAGGGGTATTTTTGAATTAAAATATTTTTTTGGCAGTCACGTGGGCACCGATGGCGGAGGGGAGGCCTCGAGTACGGCGATTCGTGCCTTGATTAAGCAGCTCGTAGCCAATGAAAATTCACGAAAACCACTCAGTGACTCACAAATATCGAGTATTCTAGGACAGCAAGGGATGGTAGTGGCGCGCCGCACGGTAGCTAAGTATCGGGAGTCGATGCAAATTTTACCAGGTAACTTACGAAAAACTTTGTAAAGGAGAGGTGCAATGAATCTACATATTACGGGTCATCACGTTCAAGTCACTCCTGCGTTACGAGAGTATTTCACCGATAAAATGGTGCGGATTAATAAACATTTTGATCATGTGATTGATGTCCATGTGATCATTTCAGTCAATAAGCTACAGCAAAAAATCGAAGCGACGATCCATGTCAAAGGGCGTGATATTTTTTGTGAAAGTGTTGACGAAAATATGTACGCAGCTATTGATGCGTTGGTCGATAAGCTAGATCGGGCGATTTTAAAGCATAAGGAAAAAACTCTAGGCCATCGACACGATACGGTAATTTTGCAGGCACCTGAAGTCGAATAAGCCGCACTCCGAATGGATTGAGCATCGATGAATCTTGTGTCGCAAATTTTACCCTTACCCAATGTGATGTTGGATGTGGACGTTTCCAGTAAAAAACGAATTTTTGAACAAGCCGGTTTACTTTTTGAAAACAATCATCAGATCTCTAGAGCCCTAGTTTTTGATAAATTGTTTGAGCGAGAAAAGTTAGGTTCCACTGGATTGGGTAAGGGGGTTGCGATCCCTCATGGGAAGATTGTGGGGCTTAAAAAAGCGGTTGCCGCTATGTTTCGGCTACGCACGCCGATTGCCTTTGAGTCGCCTGATCGAGTCGGGGTTAAGTTGGTTTTTGTTTTGTTGTTGCCGGAACGAGCGGCGGTGTTGCATTTGTCGATTATGGCGCAATTGGCGCAAATGTTGCGTGATGAATCTTTGCGTGAAGCACTTTATAATGCGCCCAGTGCAGAAGAATTGCACGTCCTTCTTTCTCAATGGTCAAGTCATGTCGCGGATTAGTATTTCACAGTTGTTTGAGGAAAATCACACGCGAGTTAAGTTGGAGTGGTTGGCCGGGCGTGCGGGTGGAAACAAAACCCTCGATGTGGAATTGACCAAAGAGTCGGCTCAGGGCTTGATTGGGCACTTGAATTTTATTCATCCTAATTTAATTCAGGTGTTGGGTGCGCCCGAGATGAAGTATCTTGAATCGATGGAAGTGGAGGATTGTGCCAGCGTATTGCAAGAGAGCACACGCCACGAACTGGCCTGCTTTATCGTTGCTGGCAGCACACACATTGCCCCACAGCTGTTAAAAATTGCCGAGCAAACCGACACCCCCTTACTGTCATCGCCTTTTTCTAGTGTCGAACTGATGTGGATGTTGCGTCCGTATTTGGCCCGTGCCATGGCACAGTGCCTGACCGTTCACGGAGTGATGTTGGATGTGCTCGGCTTAGGGGTTTTGATTACCGGGGATTCAGGGGCCGGTAAAAGCGAATTGGCTTTGGAGTTGATTTCTAGAGGCAGTGGCTTGATTGCCGATGATGTCGTGGAGCTTTATCGTGTGGGCCCAGAATATATTGATGCACGTTGTCCGGCGATATTGAAAGATTTTTTGGAAGTACGGGGTTTGGGCGTATTGAATATCCGCTCCATTTTTGGTGAGGCTGCCATTCGTCCTCGAAAAGCCTTAAAGCTTATTGTTCACTTAGAACGACCCACTGGTATTGATACGGTACCGGCGCAACGATTGCCCTTAAAACCCGGAACAGAAAGTATTATGGGCGTCGAACTCAGTAAGGTAGCTATTCCTGTAGCTGCAGGGAGAAATCTGGCCGTGCTGACGGAGGCTGCGGTGAGAAACCACGTCTTGCAAACTCGTGGTATCGACAGCACTCGTGAATTCATCTCTCGTCAAGCAGATTTAATGAAAGGGCCTTTCGGTGAAGATAAAACCCTCGTCTAAGAAAACACAAGATCTGGTTCTCATCACAGGCCTTTCAGGATCCGGGAAAAGTGTGGCCTTAAATGTGCTGGCAGATGCAGGTTACTATTGCGTTGATAACTTGCCTTGTAATTTATTTCAGGCTTTAATCAAAGAATTGCAGCGAATGGATCATCAACGGGTGGCCGTGACCATTGATGCGCGCTCTGGGCAAGATGTGACGGATCTTGCGCTACATATTAAAACGCTGCGCTCACAAAGTGTGAATTTTAAGATTATCTACTTAGATGCTAAGGATGAGACGTTAATCAAGCGGTTTTCTGAAACTCGCCGTCGGCACCCTTTGTCCCAAGATAAACTGACTTTACCAGAATGTATTTCAAAGGAACGTGAACTATTGGCAGAGGCTGCTGCAATGGCCAATCATATTGACTCCAGTGACTTGTCTCCGAATGCGCTCAGAGCTTGGGTAAAAGATTTCGTGTCGGTGAGTTCGGAGGGTTTAACGGTTTTATTTGAATCCTTTGGTTTTCGTTATGGAATTCCGCTAGATGCGGATTTGGTGTTTGATGTGCGTTGCTTAGCCAACCCCTATTACGATCCGATCTTACGTCCATTGACAGGCCAGGATTTGCCCATTATTCATTTTATGAAAAATAATCCCTTGACTGAGCAGATGATCGAAGACATACGACAGTTTGTGCAAAAATGGCTGCCTAGTTTTGAGCGGGACAATCGCAGTTATTTAACTGTGGCCATCGGTTGCACGGGAGGAAGGCATCGCTCGGTTTATTTCGCGGATACTTTATCGGGATTTTTCTCTCAATCGCATCAGGTGTTGGTCCGGCATCGCGGATTAATGGCGTTATAGGCTGTATTTATGAATTCGACAGAACCATTACTCATCCCCGAATTGCCTTTGTTTCCCTTGTCATCAATGCTGATGCCAGATGGGGTATTGCAGTTGAAGATATTTGAGCAGCGTTATCTCACCCTCACCAAAGAGTGTTTGCGGGATAATAAGCCGTTTGGCGTGTGTTTGATTCATGAGGGTGCGGAGGTGGGGTTACCGGCCACCACTCATGAAACGGGTTGCCTAGGATACATCTCCGACTGGGAAATGCCCCATACAGGCATTTTTCATTTACGAGTAAAGGGGGGCGCTCGATTTAGATTGCTGCATAAAACGATAGACGCCAGCGGCTTGCAAAGGGGGCATGTTGAGTGTTGGGCAGAGCCACAAAGAGGAGAAAATGACACCCTCTTGCAGTCATTGTTACAAAAGATTATTCAAACGCTAGGCCAAGATTTTTTGATTCAACCCTTAAAGTATGAGGACCCTGTTTGGGTGGCTTATCGTTTGGCCGAACTCTTGCCGGTTCCTAATGAATTCAGGCAACAAATTTTGCAAGCCCACCATAGTGACGCAATGTCTGAGATAATTAGAGACTATTTAAAGTCTTCAAAATATTAAACGCTATGTCGACAAGCCTATGATAGGGTAAACATTGTGGTTCACTATTTAAGCCGATAAAATGGCAAGGTGATTAAAAAGCGGCTTTTGAATTTTGTAGAGCGTATGGCCAGGATGAATTTTTATTAAAAATTACATAGAAATCAAGGACGTAAGTTACTCTTACGGATCCCGTCCCATTCTTACGGGAATTAATCTTTCTATTCCCCAAGGCAGCACGGTGGCGATTTTGGGGGTCAGCGGTTCGGGTAAAACGACGTTGCTTCGATTGATCGCGGGTGTGATGCGAGCCCAGAAAGGTGAGGTTTGGGTTAATGGGGCGTTGGTTAATGCGATGAACCAATCCGACATTTACAAAATGCGCCGTCAGTTAGGCGTGATGTTCCAGTTTGGCGCTTTGTTTACTGATTTAAGCGTTTATGACAATGTTGCGTTTCAAATGCGAGAGCATACGAATCTACCTGAATCGATGATACGGGATTTAGTCATGATGAAGTTAGAAGCGGTCGGTCTTCGTGGCACTCATGCGTTATTGCCTGCAGCCTTGTCGGGTGGGATGGCTCGTCGAGTTGCCTTGGCTCGGGCAATTGCGCTCGATCCCCAATTGATGTTGTATGACGAACCTTTTACGGGCTTAGACCCCATTGCGATGGGGGTGATTAGTAATTTAATTAAGCAATTAAACAAAGCTTTGGGGGCGACCTCGATTGTTGTCACTCATGATGTGCAAGAAGCATTGGATATTGTTGACTATGTTTATTATCTATCGGATGGAGAAATGTTGGCGCAAGGCACTCCGGAATCGATTCGGGCCTCACCAGACCCTCGGGTTCGGCAGTTTGTTTACGGTGAGTCGGAGGGGCCTGTGACATACCAACATCCTAGTCGGCCACTGGATCAAGACATGAGGTTGAGCGCGTAAAATGGCGACTTCAAAAGGTATTTCCATTCGGCGTATTGGGGCAGTAACCAATGATGCTATTTTACGTTTAGGCTACGCGACGCGATTTTTGGTGCGCACCGTGCTTAGTTCTGCCACCATTATTAAACGTCCCGGATTAGTCATCCGGGAGCTATACTTCACGGGAGTGCAGTCGCTCATCATTATTTTGATTTCTGGTTTATTTGTTGGCATGGTGTTGGGATTTCAGGGCTACCATACTTTGCAAACCTATGGTTCAGAATCTGCTTTGGGGGTTTTAGTTGCGTTGTCATTAGTCCGTGAATTAGGTCCCGTGGTAGCGGCTTTATTATTTGCGAGTCGCGCCGGATCGGCCATGACGGCTGAAATCGGCTTGATGAAAGCCACAGAACAACTCTCAGCTATGGAAATGATGGCGGTTGATCCTATTTCTCGGGTGGTCTGCCCACGTTTTTGGGCTGGTGTGATATCAATGCCCTTACTAGCCGCTATGTTTAGTGCGATGGGTGTCTTTGGCGGTTATTTGGTGGGTGTCGTACTGATCGGCGTGGATGAGGGCTCTTTTTGGTCGCAGATGCAAAACGCGGTCAATTTCAGAAATGATATTATGAATGGGGTCATAAAAAGTATGGTCTTTGGACTGGCAGTGACGTGGATTGCCTTGTATGAAGGCTATGATGCCCCTCCGACTGCGGAGGGGGTCTCCGGGGCCACGACGCGTACGGTTGTCACGGCTTCTTTGGCGATACTGGTGCTGGATTTTTTGTTAACGGCTTTTATGTTCCGGGGGGTGTAATGGAACGGTCTACAATGGATATTTGGGTGGGGTTGTTTGTAGTAGCAGGACTGGCGGCGTTGCTGATTTTGGCTTTAAAGGTGGGTAGTGTTAGTGGCTTTTCTAGTGCAGATACTTACACAGTGACGGCTAATTTCGAAAACATAGGGGGTCTCAAACCTCGGGCGCCGGTGAAAAGCGCTGGGGTGGTGGTCGGGCGCGTATCGGAGATTCGTTTTGACAACGAAAAATTTCAAGCTACTGTGACCATCAATATTGAAAAGAATTTTAAATTCCCAAAAGATACCAGCGCCTCGATTCTGACCTCGGGTCTTTTGGGGGAGCAGTATATTGGCTTGGATGGGGGAGGGGACTCACAGAATTTACGTACAGGAGACAAACTCACCCAAACCCAGTCAGCGGTTGTTTTGGAAAAATTGATCGGACAGTTTTTATTCAGCAAAGCCGAAGAAGGTGGCGCTAAAAAATAAGCCTTTTATATTCATTAAAGATTTTTTAAGGAGTGAATGTGTTGAGATTTGTGTTCAAAGTAATCGGGTTGTCGTTACTACTTTTTTCCACCGTGCACGCAAATATCGTTGCGCCCGATGTCATGATCAAGTCAGTGACCGATGAGGTGATTGCAGCGATTCGGGCTGACAAAGATATTCAATCAGGCCATAAGAAAAAATTGCTAGAACTCATTGAAAAGAAAGTGTTCCCACACTTTAACTTTAACCGCATGACCCAATTGGCAATGGGACGTAATTGGCGTGCTGCGAGCGATGAACAAAAAAAGCAATTAGTTGAGGAGTTTCGTACTTTATTGGTGCGAACCTATACATCCGCCTTTACACAATATAAAAATGAAGTCATTGATTACAAACCAACCCATATTGCCGAGGCTGACTCCGATGCATTGGTGTTGTCTACCGTTAAAAAAAGTAGTGGTCAAGCTATTGCCGTTAACTATAATATGGAAAAAACAGACCAAGGCTGGAAAATTTACAATCTAAAGATTGAGGGGGTCAGCCTAGTGGAGAATTATCGCAATACCTTTAATACCGAAATTCAAAAAAGTGGTATCGATGGGTTGATTAAAGTATTGACGGATAAAAATAAAAGTTTAGCCGAAAACGTGAAATGATCACGGTATCGGACAATAAAGCTAGCCTTGTAGGGTCTGTGACTTTACAAAACATTAACGCGTTGCTTGCCCAAGGACGTGCAGCTTTTAGCGCTCCTTTTTTGAGTGTAGATTTGGCACAAGTGACCGAAGTGGATTCAACCGCAGTGAGTTTATTGCTCGAATGGCGGCGTGATGCGCAGCGTCAAAATCGCGTTATTACATTTGTGAATTATCCAGAAAACCTTCAAAGCTTGATGAAGCTTTATGGGGTGAGTGAGTTACTGGTGTAATGTTCGTTGTTCCTTTCATTGCGGGGCCTAAAGTGTCGCCTAAGCAACACCCTCAATGTAAAAGAATGGATTATTTATAAAAATATTTTCTGGTTTTCTGAATAAGAATACCTGACCCATTTAGATTTTCACTCTATTTTTCTGTATTTATGCCCCCAGCCATTCAAGTTGAGCAAGTCACAAAACAATACCGGGAGTTGCGTGCGTTGGATGGTATTGATTTGGAGGTTCAGCAGGGTGAGTTTTTTGGACTTTTAGGACCGAATGGTGCAGGTAAAACCACCTTGATTAGCATCATCGCTGGCTTGGCTCAGGCCAGTTCCGGGCGGGCGAGAGTCATGGGCTACGATGTGCGTACTGATTATCGCCAGGCCCGCCGCGCCTTAGGGGTAGTGCCGCAGGAATTGGTCATGGATCCTTTTTTTACTGTTAGAGAGACGCTGCAATTTCAATCGGGCTATTTTGGCATTAAAAACAATAGTGATTGGATTGATGAGGTCATTGAGCAGCTGGATTTGACTGATAAAGCTAACACCAACATGCGTAAGTTATCGGGTGGAATGAAGCGGCGTGTGTTGGTAGCGCAAGCTTTAGTACATAAGCCCCCGGTTATTATTCTAGACGAACCAACCGCCGGTGTTGATGTGGAATTGCGGCAAGGGTTATGGCGATTTATCCGTCGTTTAAATGCAGATGGGCATACCATTATTCTGACTACCCATTATTTGGAGGAAGCCCAAGCGTTGTGTGGGCGAATCGCCATGCTAAAGCAAGGCCGTGTGGTGGCCTTAGATGAGACCAAACGATTACTGCAGAAGTATTCGGGTTGCACGGTGGATTTGCGTTTAAACCGCGAACCTTTGCCGCTGGCATTGCAGTCGCTCGTAGTGCGAAGTAACGAGGGTTTATATCGATTGAATTTGAAGCACTATATGCAATTGGAGCAGATTTTGGCTCAAATCCGTTTGGCCGGTATGCAAGTTCTGGAGATGGAAGTCATGCAACCTGATTTGGAAGCCGTATTTGTTCACATCATGCAAGGCACTCCCGATGTGGAATAGAACCGGATTTTATACCTTGTTTTTAAAAGAGTGGATACGCTTTTGGAAAGTGGCGGTTCAGACCGTGCTCGCACCGGTGTTAACAGCGATGTTGTATTTATTGGTATTTGCCCACTCCTTGAGTTCCCAGGTGGAAGTATTTCCAGGCGTGGCCTACGTAAGCTTTTTGATCCCAGGCTTGGCGATGATGTCGGTATTACAAAATGCTTTTGCTAATAGTTCTTCTAGTCTTATGCAATCGAAAATGCAGGGCAATATTGTGTTTGTACTATTGCCGCCTTTATCGCATCTAGAATTTTTCGCAGCCTATCTGCTGGCTGCGATGGGACGGGGTTTGACGGTCGGGTTGGGCATGTTCTTGATTACGCTGTGTTTTGTGCCAATGCCACTGTCGCACCCTGTGTGGGCGATTGTATTTGCGGTGGGAGGTAGTGGGGTGATGGGTGCTTTGGGTGTGGTGGCAGGGATACAATCGGAAAAAGTGGATGAATTGTCAGTTTTTACGAATTTTATTATTTTGCCTTTGACTTTTTTAGCCGGTGTTTTTTATTCTATCCATTCATTGCCCCCGTTTTGGCAAAAAATATCTTATCTGAATCCCATTTTTTATATGATTGACGGCTTTCGATATGGTTTTTTTGGTGTAGGCGATGTTTCACCGTGGTTGAGTTTGGGGATAGTGAGTGTAGTGTTTGTAGCCATTTCCTTGTTTGCGTTATGGCTGATTAAATCAGGTTATAAATTGAGATATTAATAAATGACGACTCCAGAACAATTAAAAGGCTATATTCAGGCGGGGATGGAATGTGAATATTGCGAAGTCAGTGGTGATGGCCAGCACTTTGAGGCGATCATTGTGAGCGCCCTTTTTAGAGGTAAGAGGAAGGTGCAGCAGCATCAAGTCGTATACGCTGCCTTAGGTGAGCGCATGCGCTCTGAGATTCATGCCTTGTCGATGCAAACCTTGACCCCAGAGGACTGGGCCAATAGGTCAGAATAAATGGATCGACTGCTGATCGAAGGCGGCATACCCCTGAACGGTGAAGTGTATGTGTCAGGGGCTAAAAATGCAGCATTACCTATTTTATGTGCTGCCTTGTTAACCGAAGAGACTTTGACGGTGAGTAACGTGCCGCATCTTCGTGATGTCACCACTATGTTGACTTTGCTAGGTCAAATGGGTGTGCAAATTTCGGTGGATGAAAAACGAAGTATTCAATTGACAGCGGCCAATGTGGTTCATCCCGAGGCGACCTATGAAATGGTCAAAACGATGCGTGCATCGGTACTGGTTTTAGGGCCATTGGTAGCGCGTTTAGGGCAGGCCCGAGTGTCTTTGCCAGGGGGTTGTGCGATTGGTTTACGACCGGTTGATCAGCACCTTAAGGGCTTGCAGGCCATGGGCGCCAGTATCAGCATGGAGCAAGGATACATGGTCGCGCGTGCGGATCGACTGAAGGGGGCCCGAATTCGCCTAGACTTAGTGACCGTGACAGGAACAGAAAATCTGATGATGGCGGCCACTTTGGCCCGAGGCACGAGTATTTTAGAAAACGCCGCCAAGGAGCCCGAGGTGGTTGATTTAGCGCAGTGTTTGATTGCGATGGGTGCGCGTATTTCCGGTGCCGGCACCGATGTCATAACAATTGAAGGGGTGGAGCGCTTACATGCGGCCAGTCATCAGGTGATGCCCGATCGTATTGAGACAGGGACTTTTCTGGTGGCCGCTGCGGCCACCGGTGGGTCGGTGCGTGTGACAGGGGCTCGCCCTGAAACGTTGACAGCGGTGCTTGAAAAATTACGTGAAACGGGCGTTCGTATTGAAACGGGTAGTGATTGGATTCAGGTGCAGGCGAGTGGGGTTTTAAAGGCGGTGAATTTTTCGACGGCGCCCTACCCAGATTTTCCTACTGATATGCAAGCGCAGTTCATGGTGTTAAACACTGTGGCCCAAGGCCAAGGGATCGCTAAAGAGACAATTTTCGAAAATCGCTTTATGCACGTTCAAGAATTGTGTCGTTTGGGCGCACACATTGAGGTTCAAGGTAACAAGGCAATCACGCACGGAGTGCCTCACTTGGAAGGGGCGAGTGTGATGGCCACGGATTTACGGGCATCGGCCAGTTTGGTGATTGCCGGCTTGGTTGCTCGTGGCACGACAACCGTCGATAGAATTTATCACCTAGACCGTGGTTACGAGGCTATTGAAGAAAAATTGTCTCGTATTGGAGCTAGAATTCGTCGGGTCCATTGACCGCATTTTAAAAGGAGAAGATCATGACTTTGGTTTACGATCCTACCGCCCCAGCCCCGGGCGCGACCCAAAATTTATACCATCGGGTCGGTAATTTGAGTGGTAAGGTGGTTGGTTTTATTGATAATTCAAAGCCCAATTTTAATTTCCTGGTCGATGAGGTGGCGGAATTATTGATGAACGAGCATGGCGTTAAAGCCGTGATTAAGCGAGCCAAGCGCGGTGCTTCAATGCCTGCCACCCAACAAGTCCTTGATGAGTTGGCAGCGCAGTGCGATTTGGTGGTCACTGGCTCTGGCGATTGAGGTTCTTGCACGTCGTGGAGTGTCCACGACAGTGTTGAGATGGCCAAAAAAGGGTTGGCTTCCGTGGTCGTTGTTTCTAATGCGTTTGTGGGTTTGGGTAAGGCACAGGCCCGTTCATTAGGCCATCCCACATTGCCTCTGGCTGTGATTGCGCATCCCTTCGGTAGTCGTAAACGTGAGGAGTTGAAAACAGTGGCTAGTCAGTGTGTGAGTCAAATTATTACCTTGGTGGGTTTACCATGAGCGCTTTGCCGTTGAACGCAGCCAGTCTTGTCGAGGCACCCGAGGACCTAGATGAGTTGATTGAGTTTTTTCATCTACGTCGATGGAGCGATGGCCTGCCAATTGTCCCCCCCACCCGCGAGCGCGTTCAGCGGATGCTCACGGGTAGTCGACGTCAAGCACATGAGGTGGTGGCGCGCGTTGCGCCGGGTTTTGGTGAGGCCACGGTTGAGCGCATCGCGATTAACGCGGTCATGGCCGGCTGTCGGGTGGATCATTTGCCAGTATTGATAGCGGCCACTGAGGCTATCAGTGACAAATCGTTTAATTTGCAGGGCATTCAGGCCACTACTAATCCGGTTGCCGTATGGTTGATTATCAATGGACCTTTGGCTTTGCAATTGGAGGTGAATTCGGGGATGAATTGCTTAGGCCAAGGCAGTGTTGCTAATGCCACTTTAGGTCGAGCACTGCGTCTTATTATGCAAAATATCGGAGGCGCTTTGCCTGGGGACATGGATCGTGCAACGCAGGGTCAACCGGGCAAATTTTCATTTTGCTGTGCGGAAAATGAAGCGCAAAGTCCTTGGTTACCGCTACAGGTGGATCGGGGTTTTGCACCCACCCAAAGTACGGTGACCGTGGTAGGGGCAGCTGGCACGCACAATATGAATAGCCATGCGAAGGATGCCGATGATTTGATTCGGGTAGTGGCCGATACCATGGCTTTTCCTACCAGCAATGATTACTGGATCAGCGGTGAGCCCTGGATTGTGATAGGTCCTGAGCACGCGCAAATTTTGCATGCCGCTGGGTTGACCAAGGCAGAGGTTAAGCAACGGCTCTGGCAAGCCTCGGGATTATCAGCCAAACGGATGGCTAAAGTAGAGTTTCAGCGCACCCATACGGCTCGTTGCGAGGAACTCGGAGCGATTGATCTGGATAGCTCATTGCCGATATCGAGCCATGCGGATGGAGTGGGCATTGTGGTGGCAGGGGGGCCTGGAACACATTCGGTCTATGTCCCTAGTTTTGGCGATACACGGGCCGTAACCCGCCTAATAGAATCTTGATATTGGATAGAATGGAGTCAATTAAACGCCAAGGGAAATGCTCTTTTTGTATTCCGTAGGAGCGAGGGGATAACAAGGTGTTCTATAACCTTTGGCGATTCTACCCCTTGCTTTTTCCCGGTTACCGATTTTTACTGCGTCAAACGGTGCTCGTACGGTAAAATCTTGTTTTATTTCATGTAGATCTTGTCATCGTGATTACGATAGCCCTTTCCAAGGGAAGAATCTTTAACGAAACTATGCCCTTGCTGCAAGCGGCAGGCATACGTGCATTGGAAGACCCCGAACAGTCACGAAAGCTGATTATTTCCACTAATCAGCCACAGGTTCAACTGATCATAGTAAGAGCGAGCGATGTTCCCACTTATGTTAAGTATGGGGCAGCCGATTTGGGTGTGGCGGGCAAGGATGTTTTGGACGAGCAGGGGGGGCAGGGACTTTATCAGCCACTTGATTTGGGTATTGCTCGTTGTCGAATGATGGTGGCTGTGCGAGAAGGTTTTGATTATGCGAAAGCCGTCCAACAAGGTGCACGTCTACGAGTCGCCACGAAATACGTTCAAACGGCTCGCCAGCACTTTGCCGCTAAAGGTGTGCATGTCGATTTGATTAAGTTATATGGCTCTATGGAATTGGCGCCCTTGGTGGGCTTGGCCGATGCCATTGTTGATCTAGTGAGTACCGGGGGGACCTTAAAGGCCAATCATTTGGTGGCTGTTGAAGAGGTCGCACAGATTAGCTCGCGTCTGGTAGTGAATCCGGCGGCTTTGAAATTAAAGCGCGCTTTCATGCAACCGATGATTGACGCTTTTACCAAGGCTTTGGACTGATTTCATGCGTAGGCTTTCGACGATTGAGTCTGGTTTTGATCTGGCTTTGTCAGATTTATTGGCCTTTGAAACGGCACAGGATCCCCAAATTGATCTGCAGGTAGCTACGATTCTTCAGCAAGTAAAGTCTCGTGGGGATGAGGCTGTTTTGGAATATACCCAACAGTTTGATCGCGTAAAGGCATCCGTGCTAAGCGAACTGGAGGTCCCTTCTAGCCAGTTAGAACAAGCGTTTAAAACCATTACGCCTGCGCAGCGCGATGCCTTAGTGGTAGCGGCGGCTCGAGTCAAAGACTTTCATCAAAGACAGTTGATTGAGACTACCTTTCATACCGAGGTCGATGGCACTCGATTAGGTCAGCAAATCACTGCGCTTGATCGAGTCGGGGTTTATGTTCCTGGGGGCAAGGCTGCCTATCCTTCTACCGTAATCATGAATACCATTCCCGCCAAGGTGGCTGGGGTGAAAGAGGTGATGATGGTTGTGCCTACACCGGATGGCATTCGCAATGATTTGGTGCTTGCAGCGGCGTGGATTGCTGGGGTGGACCGGGTAGTGACGATCGGCGGCGCTCAAGCGATCGGCGCTTTAGCCTATGGCACCCAGAGTATCGCGCAGGTGGATAAAATTGTGGGCCCTGGTAACGCCTACGTGGCGGCGGCTAAACGGCGAGTGTTTGGGGTCGTAGGCATTGATATGGTAGCAGGACCCTCAGAAATTTTAGTGGTGTGTGATGGCCATACCCCAGCGGATTGGATTGCAATGGATCTTTTCTCGCAGGCAGAACACGATGAAATGGCGCAGGCCATCTTGTTAACCCCTGATGCCGATTTTATTCAAAAGGTGGTCAACAGCATTGAGCGATTGTTACCCACGATGCCTCGGCAGGCTATTATCCGCGCCTCTTTAGAGGGACGTGGGGCACTCATAAAAGTGCGAGATTTGGATGAGGCTTGCCAAATTGTGAACCGGATTGCTCCCGAGCACTTGGAATTATCAGTAGACAACGCCCGTGAGTGGTTGCCTAAAATTCGTCATGCGGGTGCTATATTTTTAGGTCGTTTTTCTTCTGAGGCTTTGGGGGACTATTGTGCTGGACCGAATCATGTCTTGCCAACGTCCCGAACGGCACGTTTTTCTTCGCCATTGGGTGTATATGATTTTCAGAAACGATCGAGTCTCATAGAAGTGTCTGAAGCGGGTGCGCGCACTTTGGGTCAAGTGGCTCAAGAGCTTGCCCTGGGTGAGGGATTGGCAGCGCATGCTCGTTCGGCTGAATATAGGATGGGCTCATGAGTCAGTATTGGAGTGCTGTGGTCAAGGGGCTCACCCCCTATGTGCCCGGTGAACAACCCAAATTACCCAATTTGATAAAACTAAATACCAATGAAAGTCCCTACCCGCCTAGCCCTGACGTTGTCACGGCTTTGCGTGCACAGTTGGCAGACGGTCTACGGCTATACCCCGATCCAGGAAGTGACCAATTAGTGGCTACGATTGCTCGTCGTTATGGACTTTGTGCAAATCAGGTCTTTGTGGGCAATGGTTCCGATGAAGTGTTGGCTCATGTTTTTTTAGCGCTATTAAAGCAAAACAAGCCCATCTTATTTCCTGATATTACCTATAGTTTTTATCCGGTCTACTGTAAGCTCTACGGCATTGATTTTGAGAGAATTGCACTTAACGAGCAATTTGAAATCCAAGTCAGTGATTATCTAAAGCCCAACGGCGGTATTATTTTTGCAAACCCGAATGCCCCGACAGGGGTCTTGCTGGGTTTATCAGAAATACAGTCTTTATTAGAAAAAAATACCCAATCGGTAGTGGTAGTTGATGAAGCTTATGTTGATTTTGGTGGCGTGTCTTGTGTGTCGTTGATTGAGCGGTTTCCGCAGTTATTAGTCGTTCATACCCTTTCTAAGTCCCGCGCATTGGCAGGTTTGAGAGTCGGTTATGCCATGGGGCAACCTGCCTTGATTGAGGGGCTTAATCGGGTCAAGGATAGTTTTAATTCTTACCCACTGGATCGCTTGGCTCAGGCTGGGGCAACAGCGGCGATAGCAGATGAAAAGTATTTCTCCGATCTGTGTGCTCGGGTGATCCGTAGTCGCGAGAGCTTGGTTGCCCAAATGAGGGCATTGGGCTTTGAAGTTTTGCCCTCAGCGGCCAATTTTATTTTTGCATGTTTTAAGGGTATGGCAGGTGCTGATTTGGCTAAAAATTTACGTAACCGCAGCATCATTGTTCGTCATTTTAGTCATCCGGAGCGAATTTCCCCTTTTATTCGTATTACCGTAGGCACGGAGGAGCAATGCGCTGGATTGATCGAGGCTTTAAAGCAAATAACGCTGGGGCAATAGTCATCAGGCTCGGTTTTTTGTTGCTAACCGTGGCAGAAATGTTAAACGGTGTGGGCAGGCGCTTTTAATATCGTTTATACTAAACTAAAACAATCCGTTATCCATAGAGTTCTTCAACATGTCTCGGCAGTCCCAAGTGGTGCGCCATACGAACGAAACCCAGATCAGTGTTTCATTAGATCTGGAGGGCAGTGGTCGTGCAAAGCTATCTACCGGGGTGGGTTTTCTTGATCACATGCTTGATCAAATAGCCCGTCACGGTCTGTTTGACCTTGAGGTTAATGCTCAGGGGGATTTACACATTGATGCCCACCATACCGTCGAAGATATTGGTATTACTCTTGGCCAAGCGTTTCACAAAGCCATCGGCAACAAGTCCGGTATTCGTCGTTATGGCCATGCTTACATCCCCTTAGATGAGGCGCTATCCCGCGTTGTCGTGGATTTATCGGGTCGCCCTGGATTGGACATGAAGGTTGAGTTTGTGCGCTCCCTTATTGGCGAATTTGATGTGGATCTGATACACGAATTTTTTCAAGGCTTTGTCAATCATGCGTTGGTCACACTGCATATTGATAATCTGAAAGGCAATAACGCCCACCATCAGGCAGAAACGATTTTTAAGGCCTTCGGCCGCGCTTTGCGTATGGCGGTAGAAGTTGACCCGCGTATGCCGGGTGTTCCTTCGACCAAAGGTAGCCTCTAAGCGCTGACGTCCATGTTATCCAGTGGTTATTATTTATGACTTCGATCGTCGTTATCGATTACGGTATGGGAAACTTGCGCTCGGTATCCAAAGCCATTGAGTATGTGAGCAGTGCATCTAGGGTTCAAGTCACTGACGATCCGTCAGTGGTCCGAAGCGCCGATCGGGTCGTTTTTCCTGGGCAAGGCGCCATGCCCGATTGCATGCGTGAGTTAAGGGCCCGGGGACTTTACGAGGCGGTTGTGAATGCGGCTCGAGAAAAGCCTTTTTTGGGGATTTGTATTGGGTTGCAAATGCTTTTTGATCACAGCGAAGAGGGCAATACACCTGGGTTGGGAATTTTGCCGGGTCGTGTC
Organism: uncultured beta proteobacterium; assembly: GCA_903893565.1. GTDB lineage: Bacteria > Pseudomonadota > Gammaproteobacteria > Burkholderiales > SG8-41 > UBA5216. The sequence goes on from CAITMU010000068.1 coordinate 117,126, forward strand.
AAGCGTTTTGCTAATGATTTAAAGGATGCCAAAGGACACAAGTTGAAGGTCCCGCACATGGGTTGGAATGCTGTCGAGCAACAAGGGCCTCATCCGCTTTGGAAGGGTATTGAAAATCACAGTCGATTTTATTTTGTGCATAGTTTTTATGTCCAACCCGAACTGGCCTCTATGAGCGTTGGGTCGAGCCACTATCCTTTGCGCTTTTCGTGTGCTGTTGCGAAAGCCAATCTTTTTGCGGTGCAGTTTCATCCGGAAAAAAGTGCTGAGGCTGGATTGCAGCTCTTAGCTAATTTTGCAACATGGAATCCGTAGTCTATGAAAACCACATTTTATTTTTTCATCCATTAATCAACGTATAAAAAGACGTTAATCATTATGCTTATTATTCCAGCCATTGACTTAAAAGATGGAACCTGTGTTCGTTTAAAGCAGGGAGATATGTCGAGCGCGACAGTGTTTTCTGATGACCCTGCGGCCATGGCGAAGCATTGGCTTGACCTTGGTGCAAGGCGTTTACACTTGGTCGACTTGAACGGAGCTTCAGCGGGTAAGCCAAAAAATGGTGCAGCCATACGAAGTATTGTTCAGGCTGTGGGCGATAAGCTGCCCATTCAGTTAGGCGGCGGGATTCGTGATTTAGACACCATAGAGCATTATCTCGATTCGGGTATTCGGTATGTGATTATTGGTACGGCAGCGGTTAAAACCCCCGGTTTTTTGCAGGATGCTTGTACGGCTTTTGCAGGCCATGTTATGGTGGGATTGGATGCGAAGGATGGAAAGGTAGCCGTGGATGGTTGGTCAAAAATGACCGGCCATGACGTTGTGGACTTAGCAAAAAAATTTGAGGATTATGGCGCTGAAGCGGTTATCTACACTGATATTGGCCGTGACGGCATGCTCAGCGGGGTGAACATCGAGGCGACCGTACGGTTAGCGCAGTCGTTGACTGTGCCGGTAATTGCGAGTGGCGGATTGACGAACCTAGATGATGTAAGAGCCTTATGTGCGGTTGAATCTGACGGAATCACGGGCGCCATAACGGGGCGCGCTGTCTATCAAGGCACGTTAGATTTTATTCAGGCGCAACAATTGGCCGATGAACTAGGACTGCCTCAAAAGTGATCCGTATGGCTGTGCCTCAATTATGAAAACAAACCGACTCAGTGTTTTTCTGAACTTGCTATTATGGGATTAGCCAAGCGTATTATTCCTTGCTTAGATGTGACCGCTGGTCGAGTGGTCAAAGGGGTTAATTTTGTGGGCCTGCGTGATGCGGGCGATCCGGTAGACATTGCGCGCCGCTATGATGAGCAAGGTGCCGATGAATTGACCTTTTTGGACATCACTGCCAGTAGTGATCAACGGGATTTAATTCTACATATCATTGAAAGTGTGGCCTCCCAGGTGTTTATTCCCTTGACGGTGGGAGGAGGGGTGCGTCGGGTGGATGATGTCAGACGATTACTCAATGCCGGGGCCGATAAAGTGAGCATTAACACCTCAGCCGTAGAAAATCCTCTTTTGGTCGCTGAGGCCTCTTCACGCTACGGTGCCCAATGTATTGTGGTGGCTATTGATGCGAAGCGGGTGCCGGAATCGAACCCTGTGCGCTGGGAGGTCTTTACTCATGGTGGCCGAAAGGCTACGGGGCTCGATGCGATCGAGTGGGGGTTAACCATGCAAAACAGGGGCGCCGGTGAAATTCTCTTAACGAGCATGGATCGAGATGGTACGCGTGTGGGGTTTGATATTGAGCTGACCCGAAATTTTTCTAGAACTTTGCAAATCCCAGTCATTGCTAGTGGTGGGGTGGGGGGAGTAGAGCACTTAGCGCAGGGGGTGTTGGAGGGGGAAGCCGATGCCGTGCTAGCTGCCAGCATTTTTCATTATGGGGAAGTGACCATCCGTCAGGCCAAAGAATATATGGCACAGCGGGGAATCGAAGTTCGGCTGTGATAGGAGTGGGTAAGCAGATGACAAATGATCATTGGCTCAGTAAGGTGAATTGGGCCCAAGACGGCTTAGTGCCTGCTGTGGTTCAGGAGGCGCAAAGTGGTCGCGTCTTGATGGTAGCCTGGATGGACCGAGAGGCGCTAAAGAAGACGGTTGATACCGGACAGGCCCACTTTTGGTCGCGGTCCAGGAAAAAACTCTGGCATAAAGGCGAAGAGTCCGGCCATGTGCAACGAGTTAAGTCGATTCGTTTGGATTGTGATGAGGATGTGGTGTTGTTGGAAGTGGAACAATTGGGTGGGATTGCTTGTCATACGGGTCGCCACAGTTGTTTTTTTCTCGAATACGACAATGGTCAATGGCGTAGCGTGGACCCGGTCATCAAGTCCCCAGAGGAGATCTACCGCAAATGATTGAAAAAGATGTACTAGAACGACTGGGTGAAACGCTTGCTTTACGCAAAGGGGCCGATCCAAAAAGCTCTTACGTGGCGGGTTTAATGGCCAAGGGAGAGGATGCTATTTTGCGTAAAGTGATTGAGGAGGCCACAGAAACGTTACTGGCCTCCAAAGAGGGTGATAAACTGCACTTGGTGCGTGAAGTGGCTGATTTATGGTTCCATAGTATGGTTTTGTTAGCATGGCATGATTTGGCTGCGAAGGACGTGTTGGCAGAATTAAATCGACGTGAGGGTGTTTCTGGTATTGTCGAGAAGCAATCGCGTTAGTTTTGGACGGAATTTACGGATTTAAAGGAGATCGCAATGGGTTCTTTCAGTATCTGGCACTGGTTGATTGTGTTGGTCATCGTTATGCTGGTTTTTGGTACCAAAAAGTTACGTAATTTAGGTACCGATTTGGGTGGGGCGGTTAAGGGATTTAAGGAAGGTATGAAAGTCGAAGATGACAAACCCGCTGCTCTCAAGGGGGATGGGGCTACACCTAGCGGGAATACTTTTGAGGCGGAAGTCAAAAAGGAGTCTGCGCCAAAAGTGTAATATTTAATGCCTTTGAGTGTTGGTGCGATCGGTTAAGCGCGCTAGGCAGGGGCCTTTTGTTTTGAAAATGCGGGATATGGGTTGACATGTTTGATATTGGGTTTTCTGAAATGTTAGTCATTGGGGTCATTGCGCTAGTCGTTTTGGGCCCTGAAAAGTTGCCAAAAGTGGCGCGCATGGCAGGCCACCTCTTGGGCCGCATGCAGCGCTACGTCAATGGCGTGAAAGCGGACATCAGCCGTGAAATGGAGCTCGAAGAGTTGCGTAAATTGCAGCAAGAAATGCAAACCGCAGCCCAATCGATTGAAAGTAGTGTCAACCATGAATTGGCCTCCGTTGAGTCCGGTGCTGGAAAAATTGGCGCCGAAATTGAAACATTGAAAGAGCCCATTGCAGCTGAGTTAACGCCTTTGGACAATACCCTCGCCGCTCAACCGGCATCTGCCTTAATAGGACAAGCCACTGGAGTGGAGGTGACGCCGGCCACTTCATCGACCACTACCCCGCAACAGCTCGAACTAGCTTTGGAGGAGAGTATCAAGCCAAACGCACCACCGCCTCGATTAATTCCCACCAACCCTAGTGCGACGCTTTAGGGCTTTGAGCGCCAGCCTCCTATGATTGAGGAAACCTTCATCTCTCATCTGGTCGAACTTCGCGACCGTTTGATTCGAGCACTCATCGCGATTGGCGTGGTATTTGCCGTGCTTTGTTTTGTTCCAGGCCCCAGTACCATTTATGATTGGCTGGCTTTGCCTTTGACGCGGGAATTGCCTATGGGCACGAAAATGATTGCCACCGGTGTCATCACGCCATTTATGGTGCCCATAAAGCTTACGATGATGGTTTCTTTCGTACTCTCTTTGCCTGTGGTGCTTCACCAAGTATGGGCTTTTGTCGCGCCAGGTCTATACGCCCATGAGAAAAAGTTGATACTACCCTTGGTGGTTAGCAGTACTCTTTTGTTTATTTTAGGGCTAGCGTTTTGTTATTTTTTCGTGTTTGGTCAAGTATTTCGTTTCATCTCACATTTTGCCCCTGCCAGTATTACGCCAGCGCCAGATATTGAGCAATACTTGTCATTTGTGATGACAATGTTTTTAGCTTTTGGTTTGGCTTTTGAAGTGCCTGTGGCTTTGATTGTATTGGTCAGATTAGGCGTGGTCACTGTGATGCAGTTACGCACATTTAGAGCCTATTTTGTAGTTTGTGCTTCGATTATCTCCGCTGTGGTAACGCCCCCCGATGTGGTTTCTATGCTTTGCTTATTGATCCCATTGTGTATTTTGTATGAAGTGGGTATTTGGGCGGCCCATTGTATGTCCACTATTAAAGCGCCTGAGAGCCACCAAGAGGTGGCCGAAGACGCCAATCAAAAAGCGGCTGAGGAGTTTGCTGCGATTGAAAAAGATCAAAACAGTGGCAAACCCTAATGTAAGAGTAGTGGTTTGTAGGTTTTTCTAATGGTCTTTTTTATTTAGTTTTCATTCCTTTGTGGTTTGGGGCGTTTGCCTACTACAATTTTTAGCTCAATGTCTTTGCGTGAGCGAATCAGCTTCAATTGGGCCGATGAACCCGGGCTCAGGCCTGAGATGAGCGAGAGCATGCTGGTAGAATCGGTCACGACTTTGTCATTGATGGCAACGAGTACATCGCCTGTTTTTATACCTGCCTTTGCGGCGGGCGAGTCGTTCATGACGCCAGAAATCAAAGCGCCTTGACGTATAGATAACTTGAAGGATTGGGCCAATTCATTACTCAGATCTTGTACGCTGACCCCGATCCAACCCCGAATCACCGAGCCGTTGCGTACGAGTTGCTCGAGCACGTTTTTGGCGGTGCTGGCAGGGATGGCAAATCCAATGCCCAAAGAGGCCCCCCCCGGTGTGCGTGAATAAATGGCCGTATTAAGGCCGACCATATTGCCATTGATGTCAATCAGTGCGCCTCCAGAATTGCCTGGATTGATGGCGGCATCGGTTTGGATAAAGTTTTCAAAAGTATTGATGCCCAAGTGATTGCGAGAAAGGGCGCTGATGATACCCATGGTGACCGTCTGCCCAACCCCAAAGGGGTTGCCGATGGCGAGCACCACATCCCCGACCTGCATCTGCTCATTGGCGCCAAAGGTGATCGTCGGAAGGTTAGGTAAATCAATTTTAATGACAGCAAGGTCTGACTCTGGATCAGTACCAATTAACTTCGCTTTAGTGCGTCGATTGTCACTGAGAGCGACTTCTATTTCATCGGCAGCTTCAACCACATGGGCATTTGTCAGAATAAGACCACTTTCATTGACAATGACGCCTGAGCCCAAGGCGCTGCTTTTTTGCATTTGTCCCTCACCTTCGCCGCCAAAAAAGTAACGAAATACGGGATCGTCCATGAGCGGGGGGCGTTGGGTTTTGACTTCTTTGCTGGTGTAGATGCTTACCACACTGGGCATGGCACGTTTGACTGCAGCGCTAAAGGAAGCGAGTTGCTTGCCCGGTGAGCGTTCGATAGGCGTCGTGGATAGGGTGGTCAAGGCCAAATTGTCCGATGACTGTGGCCAAGTGAGGTGCAGTAAGTCTGGCTTTAAGGTATTGATGACCATTAACACGGCCAAGACGACAGTGACAGCTTGAGCAAAAAGGAGCCAAAATTTTCTGAACATACGGGTTTGAGGGTAGACGGTAGATTAATAGTTAAAAATCGAATGAGTGTTCAATACACCCGTCCCTGAAAGGATACGCATTGTAATGCTAGGCGGACCCTAACATCAAGTCACTCATGCCATTTAAGTAATTGTTATCTATGAATATTTCAATGTTTAGATTCACTTTTCACCTTGACTTCGTGTAAAATACGAAAAGCAACTTCTATTTTCTAACTAGGGAATTTTAAAGAATGGCTGAACACAAACCCGACAGCGCCCGTAGAACGGTGTTGCTCGCAGCAACCTCCGTGGCCGGTGGCATGGCAGCGGCTGCAACGGCCTTTTATCCTTTTGTCAACAGTATGTTGCCTTCAGAGCGAGCAAAAGCGGCTGGTGCTCCGATCGAGGCGGACATTAGTAAATTGGCTCCCGGAGAACGTATGACTGTGGAGTGGCGAGGCAAACCGGTATGGGTTGTTCGACGAACCCCAGAGATGCTAGATGTGTTGAAGAAAAATGCTGATCGAGTGGCAGATCCAGAATCATCCAAGGTTCAGCAACCTAAGTATGCCACTAACTCGTTACGTTCGATAAAACCCGAGTATTTGGTATTGGTGGGCATTTGTACTCACTTGGGTTGTTCGCCGGTGGAAAAATTTGTAGTGCAATCGGAGCCTTTTTCTTCCGACTGGAAGGGGGGGTTTTATTGTCCCTGTCATGGTTCGCTCTTCGATTTGGCGGGCCGAGTATATAAAAACAAACCTGCACCCTCTAATTTGATGGTGCCGCCACACAGATTTTTGTCTGAAAACAAAATCCTGATTGGCGAAGACGAGAAGGGAGCCTGATCGCAATGGCAGCCAAGAAAAAAGAACCCGTCGTGATTGAAGGGGCTGGTCCCTTAAATGCTCCTATAGGGGGCCTGTTGACATGGGTGGATCAGCGTTTTCCCCTTATGTCCATTTGGAAAGACCATTTATCCGAGTATTACGCTCCAAAGAATTTCAATTTTTGGTATTTTTTCGGTGCGTTGTCTTTGGTCGTGCTGATGCTACAAATCGTGACCGGAATCTTTCTGGTCATGCACTACAAGCCCTCGGCTGCCGAGGCGTTTGCTTCAGTAGAATACATTATGAGAGATGTTCCCGGTGGCTGGCTCATTCGCTATCTGCATTCGACGGGGGCTTCGGCTTTTTTTGTGGTGGTGTATCTGCATATGTTCCGTGGTCTGATGTATGGTTCCTATCGAGCGCCCCGTGAATTGATTTGGATTTTTGGGATGATTATTTATCTTTGCCTCATGGCGGAGGCATTTTTTGGTTACCTCCTTCCCTGGGGACAGATGTCTTATTGGGGCGCCCAGGTGATCGTTAATTTATTTGATGCATTGCCCATTATTGGCCCTGATTTATCGACATGGATACGGGGTGACTTTGTGGTGTCTGACGCCACCCTCAATCGTTTTTTTGCTTTCCATGTGATTGCGATTCCGATGGCCTTGCTCGGTTTGGTAGCCGCGCACATCTTGGCCCTACATGAAGTGGGCTCTAATAATCCAGACGGCGTTGAGATTAAAGCTAAGTTGGATGACAAGGGACATCCGTTAGATGGGATTCCTTTTCACCCGTATTACACTATTAAAGATATTTTCGGCTTGAGTGTGTTTGCGACCGTATTTAGCGTGATTTTGTTTTTTCTTCCTGAAATGGGTGGCTATTTTCTGGAATATAACAATTTTATTCCCGCAGATCCTTTAAAAACACCCACTCATATTGCACCTGTGTGGTACTTCACGCCTTTTTATTCCATTCTTCGTGCTACGACGGAAGATTTTATGTGGGCATTGCGTGTGGGTGTAGTGGCCTATGCAGGATTAATTCTTTTTACTTCGCGGGGTTGTTTGTCAAAAATCCTCACCTTACTTTTAGCGCCGGTTATTTTATTGGCAATGGGCGTTATTGAGGCCAAGGTATGGGGTGTGGTTTTAATGGGGGTGTCTACCCTGATCTTTTTCCTTATGCCATGGCTCGATAAAAGCCCTGTGAGGTCCATTCGCTATAAGGGGCGCTTGTCTCATATCGCATTGACTATTTTTGTGATCGTGTTTCTCACGCTGGGGTTTTATGGAACGCAGCCCGTAACGGCAGCTGGGACTCTAATCTCACAGATCGGAACGCTTATTTATTTTTCTTTCTTCCTGTTGATGCCTTGGTATACACAAATGGAAACCACGCATCCGGTTCCTGATCGGGTGACTTCATGAGAAATGTGAACATGGTTCGTAACTTTTTATTGTTAGTTTTTTTAACCCCTTTGCTCGCCTTTGCACATGAGATGCATTTGGATCATGCGCCGATTAATCCTAGTGACAACGCCTCTTTGCAAAGAGGCGCAAAGTATTTCGTTAATTATTGCCTGAATTGTCATAGCGCAAATTACATGCGTTATAACCGATTGACGGACATTGGATTAAATGACAAGCAAATTTTAGAAAATTTTGTTTTTAGTGAAGGTAAAGTGGGCGATTTGATGAAAGTCAATATGAACCCTAATGCGTCTAAAGTGTGGTTCGGTGTCGCTCCTCCTGACTTGTCGGTTATCACGCGAGCCCGATCGTCAGAGGCTGGAAGTGGAGCTGATTGGGTGTATACCTATTTACGTTCTTTTTATCGTGATCCTACCCGTCCGACAGGCTGGAATAATACGACCTATCCTAACGTCGCTATGCCTCATGTGCTGTGGGAATTACAAGGCGAGCAGGAGTTAAAAGCGCATCCGGTTCGTATGGAAGGTTATGAAGCAACTGAGGAAAAACCGGCACTAGTCAAGCCTGGTCAGTTGTCACCTGTGGAATACGATCAAGTGATTGTGGATCTAGTGAATTATTTGTCTTATATGGCAGAACCAACGGCGAAAAGTCGAAAAAATACGGGTATTGTGGTTTTAACATTTTTGTTTCTAATGGTCGGATTGACCTATGCCTTGAAAAAAGAGTTCTGGAAGGACGTACACTAAAATTTAGTGTTATTTGTGTTGAACCTAGGGTCACAAAGTTGCTAATTTTGTGACCCGGCAAGCTTTTATTGCCGACTAATCAAACAGGTATTTCATTATGATGACCTTATACTCGGGCACCACTTGTCCCTTTAGTCAACGCTGCCGTATCGTGTTATATGAAAAGGGCATGGATTTTCAGATCGTGGATGTGGATTTATTTAATAAGCCAGAGGATTTAGCGGTCATGAATCCATACAATCAAGTTCCGGTTTTGGTTGAGCGAGACTTGATTTTGTATGAGTCCAATATTATTAATGAATATATTGACGATCGCTTTCCTCACCCGCAGTTGATGCCCGCTGATCCGGTGATGCGGGCTCGCGCGAGGTTGTTTCTTTATCGTTTTGAGCATGAGATGTTTGTGCATATTCCTGCGGTAGAAAAAGGGGTGGCCAAAGTGGCTGACAAGGCAAGGCAAATCATAAGAGATTCGTTGACGCAAATTTCCCCCGTTTTTGCGAAGCAAAAATATATGCTAGGCGAGGAATTCACGATGTTGGATGTGGCCATTGCTCCGCTGCTATGGCGATTGGATCACTATGACATTCAGCTACCCAAGCAGGCGGCTCCGTTGATGAAATATGCGGAAAGATTATTTAGTCGCCCCGCTTATATTGATGCATTGACTGCCTCTGAAAAAGTGATGCGTAAGTAATCCTCATTTAGTTTCTTTAAGCAAACTTTCGCTGTTGACGATGCCAGAGCTTTCGACTAAGCCCTACATGGTAAGAGCCATACACCAGTGGTGTATGGATAGTGGCTATACGCCTTATTTGTCAGTTAAGGTGGATGAAGATACTCGGGTGCCGATGGAGTTTGTTAAAAAAGGAGAGATCGTATTAAACGTGAGTTACGATGCGACTCACCAATTGACTATAGAAAATGAGCAGGTTCAGTTCTCTGCTCGTTTTAGCGGAACTTCTCGGCAGTGTTATATTCCAATGAGCGCCGTGGCTGGCATTTTTGCTCGTGAAAACGGACAAGGACTTTTCTTTCCGCCAGAACCGATGCCCGGAGCGTTTCCGAGTACAAACCCCAAATCCTCGGGCGAGGATCATTCGTTAACATTGCCTAACGGCCGTAGCCTATCCTCTGTGACAGTCAGTCCCTTGGATCCTGTCATACCGCCAACGGACCTGAAAGACTCTGACTGGGTCGATCCGCCTCAGCCACCGTCGCCCCCGGCTTCCCCAACCCGCCCTAAACTAAAAATTGTGAAATAGGTTTTGTAGTAGGGGCACTCGAGTCCGGTCACAATTAGTGAAGGCTCCCCCCACCTCTGGGTGAGGCTAAGCGCACGCTAAAAAATGATACAGGCCGGCTACTGTGCATATGGATCCAGTTGTCTTAGAATATCGAAGGTATTCATAATAACAATGTTCATTGGTTCCTATAATCCTGCCTGAGTCCATAGGGCTTATTAGATAGATCACACGAAGGAGATTTAAGATGATGACGCCTGAAGAGTTGGAAAAACTCATTCCCGCAGAGACCGCAAAGTTTCGTTCACCCATTCCAACCCAGCCGGTATCGAGCGATGAATTCGTACCGGCCCCCCAAAGTG
>CAITMU010000069.1 GCA_903893565.1 uncultured beta proteobacterium
CGCCTCTCCACCATACTTCTTCGACAGCACGTGCGTTAACGCCGCCGTCAAGGTGGTCTTACCATGATCAACGTGCCCAATCGTGCCTACGTTGACGTGCGGTTTGGTCCGTTCAAATTTACCCTTGGCCATAGTCAGTCCCTTGCTATCTGTTATAACCGATTGTTCTTAAAAAACGAGAAAGTTTAATAGATCATTCAATACAATTAAATACCATTCCTACGCACCACTTAAAGCAAATTCATAAATACATTGTTGAGGGTAACTACTCCCAACTCAATTTTGGTGCCCATGGCGTGGATTGAACACGCGACCTCTCCCTTACCAAGGGAGTGCTCTGCCACTGAGCTACATGGGCAAAATAATAAAATCCCCTGTTGCTTATTGCTACTGTAAACGTCCGCCCTGTTCGCCCTGTTACCTACACTTTCTTTTCTTCCGGGCACTTTACGTCTTAAATCCCTTCAGGTTGAAAAGTTCGTCACTTGTAAGCTTGAAATCTCGCAACCCTGGAGCGGGTGAAGGGAATCGAACCCTCGTCGTAAGCTTGGAAGGCTTCTGCTCTACCATTGAGCTACACCCGCGGACTTCGTTCTTCAACCCCCACTAAAACATAAATTCCATTATTACTAACTAAATGCTGGCTTTGAGAGACTTTTTTTGGGCGCCTTCTTTCGAAGTGTACCCGTAGAATCATCTGACGCCTAATATCTACAGCCCTCATAACCCCTATTTCTCTTCAAGCAACACACAACAAAATAACAGCCTCATTCCGTTTGGTGGAGGAGGTTGGATTCGAACCAACGTAGGCGCAAGGCCAACAGATTTACAGTCTGCCCCCTTTAACCACTCGGGCACCCCTCCAAACGAAACCGTCTATTGTCATTCTATTTACTTAAAGTGTCAATGCCTTAGTTAAATGAACTCGGACAGGAGGTAGTCGACTATTTTAACGGGCTTTAGGGTTAAAGTGGTATTTAAAATGTAGAAAAATTCTTTTTTAATCCCAATAGACCGAGAATAAGCCTTTTACATATTAACAATATACTCATTAATCATGCTCTTAAAGGGGGAAACAACAGAAAAATTAAACTTTCACCCTATTTTTGTCCGATTTACGGAATTCATCTCTTAGTCCTGCATTTTGACTGGGACTAGGGTGCGAGAATATTGGGCGTTTAAACAGGGTCATCTTGTTGTTCGACAGGGTGCTTGATCGTAAAAAAGGATGCACGAATAAAGATTCGTGCCATGGCAAGCCAAGGCGATTGGCAATGAGACATCTAAACACTGCAAAGACTTTCGGCACAAGCTAAGCCCTCCGTTTATTAAAGCAAAGAATATAATTTTCATTGGCCATGTGAAAAATGCAGCCAATACTGTCAAAAAGTAACCAAGCAAAGCCCGCGCTCGATATCGGCTAGTCGATAATCAAGACTGGGTTGTTGTTTATAGGTGCGATAGCCTTGGCATCGGGATCTGCTAGGCCAATGAAACCTTTACAACGCAAGAATGCTCAATCTGTCAAGCTCATAGGGGACCTATAGGTTAGATAACGTGGTCCGTCAGAGCGCGATAGACACTCACCATTGCGAGCAGGAACCTCTTGACCCGTGTTCAACTGGAGTGAAAAAAGGGGTACACCGCGGCGAAGAGGGCGAAAGCCGATGACGCCGCAATGAGCCGCATTGAGCCGCCATCATTATTTAAAAAAGGCATAACCTGCCAGAAGAGGGAATCATCGAGCCCTTAGGCTAGTGAGCGTGTTGCGTAAAACCACGTAAAATTTGTGCGAAGCACCATTTTAAGGTTCATCGAAATCCTTTTGTTTTTTTTATTTTCTACATCAACTTTGCATTACCCTTAGCATACTAAAAGACCTTTAAAATCAATTGCATAAAATAAAATAATAAGGTTTTATTTTATCCATTCATCAATATTTTTAGGCGATTTTTTAAAATAAAAAATGCGTCTTCGATACCTTGCCATACAAAAACAATCGAAAGGAATCTGCGTAACGAAAAAAAGCTCACTAAAACACGCGACAGTCTGCGCTTGTGATGGCATAATTCGCCGCGATGGGATTTTTTAGATGATCTTTCATAAAAACAATTACAACCTTCAGAATAACCATTACAATTTTGCTTTTATAGTAAGTTTTAGGTGTCCCCTTTCTTTAATAAATATTTGAGCCTTATATTTTATGGATGGATTTTGCAGTGGCCAAATTTTCTTTTATAACGTTGGAGAGTTGAATGGTAAAAAATAAGAAGGATTTTTATGCAGGACTAATGTTTATGGCAATCGGGGGAGGCTTTGCACTGGGCGCATTGAAATTCCCTATGGGAACAGCAGTGAGAATGGGGCCGGCCTATTTCCCTACGATATTGGGTTCGATCACGCTTATCTTAGGATTGATCACCGCTATACGTGGCTTCACAACCACCGGTGAAGATCCTGCTCCGTTCCAGTGGAAACCCATGCTATGGATCCACGGTTCTGTCATCCTATTTGGTCTCTTGGTTGATCCTTTGCATGTCGGTTTTTGCGGTGCAGTCATTGCGATGACTATTGCCTGTGCCTATGGCGGTTATGAGTTCAGTTGGAAAGAAGCATTGATCGAATCACTCATTTTGTTGGCCATTTGCTACACGGCATTTGTATATTTTCTGGGTTTGCCTTTCAGAGTCTTCCCCTGGTCCTAACTTTAAAAAAAGACACTTGATTGATGAACCCCTTGGATAAATCTGGAGAATTTATGAAAAAAATTGTTTTGGGAATCTTTGCGATTCTCGCCCTTGGTTTTGCGGCCTTTGCATTCGCCGATGGCATTGCAACAGCTGGCGCCGCACCAGCTGAATCTGCCATCTTTAAAAACTTACTGCTCGGCTTCACTGTAGCCCTAGGTTGGCAGAATTTATGGTACTGCTTCGTTGGTTGCTTTTTAGGTACCCTGATCGGGGTATTGCCAGGTATCGGCCCAGTGGCTACCATCGCCATGCTCTTGCCTGTCACCTTTAATCTCCCCCCTACGCCAGCCCTTATTATGTTAGCGGGTATTTATTACGGCGCTAGTTACGGTGGTTCTACTACGGCGATTTTGGTGAATTTGCCAGGAGAGTCTTCCTCCGTTGTCACCTGTATTGACGGCTATCAGATGGGGCGCAAAGGCCGGGCTGGACCGGCATTAGCCATCGCTGCGATGGGCTCATTTTTTGCGGGTACGGTGGGCACCATTCTAATTGCTCTTTTTGGACCTCCACTAGCTGAATTGGCCTTTGAATTTGGTGCAGCTGAATATTTTTCAATGATGGTTCTAGGTCTTGTTGCTGCCGTCGTGATGGCCTCTGGTTCTTTAGTTAAGGCTATAGCGATGATCTTAACCGGTCTATTGCTCGGCATCGTAGGAACTGACGTCAACTCCGGTATTGCCCGCTATGATTTTGGTATTTCAGAACTCTCCGACGGCATTGGTTTCGTCTCTGTTGCAATGGGGATGTTCGGGTTTGCGGAAATTGTCAACAACTTAGAAGCCAAAGAAGCAGATCGCTCAGGCGCCTCTTTCAGCGAAGTGAAAAGTTTGATGCCCACCGCAGAAGACTTCAAACTATCCATTGGCCCAATTATTCGCGGAACTTCGTTGGGTACGATTTTTGGTATCCTTCCAGGAACACATACCGTGATTGCCGCTTTTTCTTCCTACACACTGGAAAAGAAACTGGCCCGTTTTCCAAAACGTTTTGGTCACGGTGCTATTGAAGGCGTCGCAGGCCCAGAGTCAGCCAATAATGCTGCCGCTCAAACCTGCTTCATTCCTCTTCTGACCTTGGGTATACCCACTGGCGCAGTGATGGCATTGATGATCGGCGCTATGACCATTCAAGGCATTGCTCCTGGACCCCAAGTAATGACACAGAAGCCAGACCTCTTCTGGGGAATGATTGCCTCCATGTGGATTGGAAATGGTATGTTAGTACTGCTAAACCTGCCCTTGATTAGTATTTGGGTGATGTTTCTAAAAATACCCTACCGCATACTTTTCCCAGGCGTTTGTTTAATGTGTTGTATCGGGGCTTACTCTCTTAACAATAGTGCAGTGGACGTCTATTTTGCTGCAGGCTTCGGTATATTTGGCTACTTTGCTTCGAAGTGGGGCTGCGAGCCGGCACCCTTGTTGTTGGGCTTTGTTTTAGGGCCTTTGATGGAAGAAAATTTACGTCGCGCCATGTTGATCTCTCGTGGTGACCCGATGGTCTTCCTAACCCGTCCTATCTCTTGTGGTCAATTAATCGTTGCAGCTCTTTTACTTTTGATGATTGTATTGCCACAGATCCGTAAGAAACGTGAAGAAGTGCTCACAGAAAGTGATGGAACGTAAAGTTCTTTCATCCAAAAAAAACGCCGCAAATTGCGGCGTTTTTTTTTGTTCGTTAATTTCTTGAATCAGTCACAGGCTATTGCTTCCCACCATAACTTTAATGCTCGTACCAACTACCCAGCAATTGTTTGGCAATTGCCTCATCAATTTCGGCACTTACTCCGGTAACGATAGCCACTTCACGCATGAATGCTGCTCATTTCGGCGTGTAGATCCAATAGGTTTATTTTCCCTGCAGAAATTCAATGGGCACTATTCTAGTATTTCGCCCCCAAAACCCTACTGGCTCACTGACTAAGACCAATCTAGAAGCCGCCTTAGGGCTTGGGCTTAGGCCGCCTGAGGCGCCCTACGGGCTTTTTGGGCAACGCCGTGGGCAGGGAGGGCAAGCCTGTATGCTGGGTTTTAAACGCTTGATATTTCTGTGGTCGCCGAGTGCCTTCTGATTGCTTACCGGTGCCTAACGGCTGGTAATTGGGCACCAGATGACGCTTACTATTGCCAATTAAATCGGCCCTTCCCATATCCCGCAGCGCTTGACGCAATATCGGCCAGTTTTCAGCGTCATGGTAGCGTAAGAATGCCTTATGCAATCGCCTAACCCGTAGCCCTTTGGGCACAATCACATCTTCACTTTGACGAGTAACTTTACGCAGTGGGTTTTTCCCCGAATGATACATGGCGGTAGCAGTGGCCATCGGAGAGGGCAAAAAAGCTTGCACTTGATCTGCGCGAAATCCATTTTGCTTTAACCACAGCGCCAGCTCGAGCATGTCCTCATCGGTGGTACCCGGATGGGCCGCAATAAAATAAGGGATTAAATATTGCTCCTTACCCGCTTCTAGAGAATACTTATCAAAAAGGGCTTTGAATTTATAATAAGTTCCCACCCCCGGTTTCATCATTTTGGACAGTGGACCCTCACCAAGGGCCTCGGGCGCTATTTTTAAATAGCCGCCTACGTGGTGCTGAGCCAGTTCCTTCACATATTCAGGAGATTCTGCGGCCAGGTCATAGCGCACCCCTGAGGCAATCAATACTTTTTTAACCCCGGGCAACGCACGAGCTCGGCGATAAAGCTCGATCAACGGAGCATGATCCGTATTTAAATTCG
This sequence comes from uncultured beta proteobacterium, assembly GCA_903893565.1. GTDB lineage: Bacteria > Pseudomonadota > Gammaproteobacteria > Burkholderiales > SG8-41 > UBA5216. The sequence continues at coordinate 5,493 of CAITMU010000069.1, forward strand.
GGCAAATCCCCGGGAAAACACAAGAAGGGCGGCGGCAAGCGGATTCAATCTCGCGACTCTTACACGCCAAACGATACATGTTAGCGGTTGGCCCCCCAAGGTCAGAAATCACCCCAGTAAAACCGGGCACCGTATCACGAATGACTTCTATTTCTTTGATAATGGAGTCAGCCGAACGATTTTGAATAATCCGGCCCTCATGCTCCGTGATTGAACAAAAAGTACAACCGCCAAAACAACCTCGCTGTATGGTCACGGAAAAGCGGATCATTTCAAACGCGGGTATCTTAGCCTCTGCATAGAAAGGATGAGGGATACGGGCATAGGGCAGCTCATAAACTCTATCCATTTCCTTGGTGGTCAAAGGAATAGGAGGCGGATTAATCCAGACCTCTCGTTGTCCGTGACGTTGCACCAAGGCTCGCGCGTTTCCGGGATTCGATTCCACGTGAAGAATCCTTGACGCATGCGCATACAGCACCGGATCGTCAACTACCGCCTCATATGAGGGCATACGAATCACGGTCATTCGTCGATCTTGAAGCTTATTTTCACGATTAAATCGCACCGATTGGACTGCCCCATCAACCACGCCGGTCTTCTTGACCTGACCTTGCTCTGGCATGGCATAGGGGTCTAGGGGCGGGTTTAAGGGGCCTGGCAAATCAATTCGGGTTGAATCGATCTCTACCCAAGGGGACTCTATACTCGAACGCACAAACGCGGTCCCCCTCAAATCCGTCAATTCTGAGATCTTTGATCCAGATGCCAATCGATGGGCAATCTCGACAATAGCTCGCTCAGCATTCCCATAGACCAGTAAGTCCGCTTTCGCATCGATCAAAACCGAGCGCCTGACTTTTTCTGACCAGTAATCAAAATGGGCAATACGACGCAAACTCGCCTCAATTCCCCCAATCACGACTACTGCATCCGAAAAGGCCTCCCGAACTCGCTGACTGTAGACAATCACGGCTCTATCCGGACGTCGACCTCCCTCAGCACCGGGGGTATAGGCATCATCGCTCCTCAGTCGACGGTCCGACGTATAACGATTGACCATGGAATCCATATTGCCGGCTGTTACCCCGAAGAAAAGCTTAGGACGTCCCAGTTCTTTGAAAGCGTCGGCATTTTGCCAAGGAGGTTGAGCAATTAAGCCAACACGGAATCCCTGCGCCTCTAGTAGTCGTCCCACAATGGCCATTCCAAAGCTGGGGTGATCTACGTAAGCATCTCCGGTCACGATGATAATGTCACACTCATCCCAACCCAAAACATCCATTTCTGCACGTGACATAGGTAAAAAAGGTGCCGTACCAAACCGAGCGGCCCAATATTTACGGTAACTAAAAATGTCTTTCAGTGGCGCCGTATCAGCCAGTAACACATTACGGACAGGTTTTTGAGCGATCGTCATGCACTCATTATACCGTCAGCGCACCGATGAAAAAAATCAAAGCAAAAAATAAGCGGCCTCTGACCTGTCACAAAACCTAGGCGCTCTAATCGATTTTAATGTGGGCTCTCTGAATAATAGATGCCCACTTTTTCATTTCAACCTGAATAATGCGCCCATAATCCTCCGGACTTCCACCCAAGATGCGATACCCTACCTCGGCCATATGGGCTTTTACCGAGGCCATTTGCAAGGCCTTATTGGCAAGCATATTTAGCTGCAAAACCACCTCACGTGGTGTGCCTGCCGGGACCAAAAGCCCTCGATAGGCGGTCGCATCTATTGTGGGCCAACCGAGTTCTTTAAAGGTGGCTACTTGTGGCATCAAAGCAGAGCGCTCTTGGCTGGCCAGTGCCAGCGCCCGTAAACGAGCACTGTCCACTAGACTTTTAACGGCAAAAATACCTCCCAACCCTAAAGGCACCTCCCCCGACATCGTGGCATAAACCGCCAAACCTGTGCTCTTATAGGGCACATGCCCCCAATCGATCTTAGCCTCATATTTGAATAATGCCCCCATAATATGCGGCACCGTACCGTTACCACCCGAAGCATAATAAATCTGACCCGATTTCGCCTTTGCCAACGTAATAAGATCCTGTACGCTTTTGATCGGCAAGCTCGGATGACACACCAATAAGGTAGAACTCGAGGCCTCAAGCGCTATCACTGGCAAAAAATCATGCATACTGTCATAAGGCAATTTATTTATTAAATAAGGATTGACGATAAAAGCGTTATCCCCCACTAGCACCGTATAGCCATCCGGCTTCGCATTGGCAACCACTTGTGTAGCGATCACCGTCCCTCCACCCGGTCGGTTATCAATCACCATGGGTTGTTTCATGAGTTCACTAAAAGCCGGTGCTAACAACCGAATCACCCCATCGGCACCGCCACCGGCTGAATACCCCACCACCGCCCGAATGGTTTGATTGGGATAGGATTGCGACAATACCCCATGACTCAATAGCAGCATACAAATAAAGAGTAACGGCAGTACAATCAATCGCCGGTCAATGATCCTTAACAGTAAAATGTTCACGCTCACGCTCCTCATGTTATTTTTTCTTATAAAAAAATCGCTTTACTACCCTCACCAATGCGCGACGGTCCGTTTTTTTCGCGCGCCTTTTGACTACACTCGTGAGGCCTCACCTCAATGAAAAAACTAATCCGTTCGGTATTATGCCTAGGGTTGATGGTCAGCTCGATTGAAAGCTTCGCTATCAATCACTTAGCCTATCCTCAAAAAGCCATTCGCGCCATCGTTCCCTACCCCCCGGGTGGCGGCACTGACATCATGGCACGTTTAATCTGCACCCGACTCGCAGAAAACTGGGCTGTGCCAATCGTTATCGACAATCGCGCTGGCGCTGGCACCGTCATTGGAACACAAATTGCCGCGCACGCACCTGCCGATGGCTATACGCTTCTCATTACCTCACCCAGTTTTGTTATTAATCCGACCACTCGAGCCCATCTACCCTACGATACCCAAAAAGATTTTCAGCCCGTGACTCAGTTTGCCTTTCAACCCTATGTGCTCACGATTAACCCTAAGGTCGCCATCAATGATGTTAAACAATTTATTGCCTTAGCTAAAAGCCATCCCGAGAGTTTAAATTTTGGTTCCACCGGTGTCGGTAGTGGATCGCACTTAGCCGGAGAGCTTTTTAAATTCATGAGTACGACTCGCCTCACGCATATTGCCTACAAGGGCATGGGTCCTGCCCTGACCGATTTAATCGGCGGGCAGATTCAATTCGTGTTTGCTACCATTTTGCCCGTTACAGCCCATGTGCGCGCAGGCCGCCTCAAAGCGTTGGCCGTCACCAGTTCTCGGCGCTCTGCGATCATGAACGATTTGCCCACTATTCATGAATCCGGTCTCACAGGCTACAGTGCCATATCGTGGAGCGGGTTATTCGTGCCGTCTCACACACCGCGTTCAGTGATTGAAACACTCAATCAAGAATCGTTCAAAGTACTACATCAAACCGATATTCAACAACGTTTGGCTCAAGACGGTGCAGAGCCCGCTGGGAGCAGTGTGCGAGAATTTACTGATTTTGTGAGCCAAGAAATCATTAAATGGAAAAAGGTTATTCAAGCCACAAAATTCATCATTGACTAGCTCATATCAACAGTGCCTGAGGGCTCTTCATCAATATCTCACCCTAAATAGACTGGGGCTTAAAACTGACTTTATCTTCACAAATTCGTTGATTGAGTAAATTAGCGCAGGCAGCTACAACCTGCAAGTGCGGAGTTGATATCCCGGTCAACACTCCCATTTCCAATAACACATTAATCAGCGCGTCCAACTCTAACGAGCGGCCCGCTCTGACATCCTGAAGAGTTGACGAGGGCAGCGACACTCGCTTGGCACTGGCCGCCATCAAGGCCAGAGGATCCGCCTTTAAATTCGACCCCACCGCATTGGCCAAAGCGATCACCTCCTCGGTCATTTTGATGGCCAATTGTTTGGTCGGCTCGTAATGCACCGCCTGGGTGGCACTCGACTGGGTAAGGGCCCCCATCGTATTCCATACAGCATTGGACAAGAGTTTTGTCCACTTACTGAGCCGAATATCACTCACTGGCTTACCGACCCAACCGGCTCGTGTCGTGATCTGCGCAATCGCCTCTAAACGAGGACTCATCTGATGATCCACTTCCCCTAAAATGAGGGCATCCGTCTCGGAATCCGCCAAACGAATACGCCCCGGCGCAATCAAATCCGAAGGCTTAAAAGCAATTGCACCCACCACCTGCCGGATATCAAAGGTCGAAGAGAGAATACCTTCCGGATCTAATGTTTTTAAGCGCGTTCCGGCCAGTGGCAAATCCAGTCCCTCAAAATACCACCAAGGAATACCATTTTGCGGAAAAACAAACGTGGTGTGTGAATCCCCCAAAGAACGTACGTGCTGAGCTGCACCGACTAACTGGTGAGATTTTAATGTCACAAAAATTAAATCATAAGGCGGCTTTTCTTCCCCGGGACGCACCACCTTCACTCGCACTGGTTTATCGCGCCCACTCAGAGGTCCTTCAAGAATCATGCCCCGAGTCGCTAAAGCTTCCCATTGCGCGCCACGGGCCACCAACGTCACCTCTTCACCCGCATCGGTCAGAATCGCCCCTAAATAACCACCAATAGCGCCCGCACCATACACCAGAATTTTCTTCATCAATCCACCTTGATCTGGGCCGCCTGAATCGCTTTTGACCACACATTCATTTCCGAACGAATGGTGCGTGAAAATTGCTGCGGCGTATCCGCAACAACATCAAAACTTAACGCCAACATGCGCTCTTTTACATCACTTAACTGCATAAGTTTTTGTATTTCACGATTTAATCGATCAACAATCGCTTGAGGAGTACCCCTGGGCGCTAACAACCCTTGTTTGGTATCCGAATCAATCCCATTGACCCCACTTTCCGAGGCTGTGGGCACCTCTGGCAAATTGACTGATCGCTTGGGTGCGGTTAATGCCACACCACGAAGAGTGCCTGCTTTAATCAATTGAGCTGCCGGCGGTACCGCACTAAAACTTACCGTCACTTGATTGCCCAATACCGCTTGAACGGCAGGCCCAGCACCCGCATAAGGCACATGACTGATATCAAGACCTGCGCTGAGCCGTAACAATTCTCCCGATAAATGCGGTGTGGTGCCCGTTCCGGGTGAACCAAAACTCGAACGCCCAGGATTAGCCTTAACATAAGCGACTAACTCCTTCGCATTTTTAAAAGGCTGTGAGGGATGCGCCGTTATCACATTGGGCGAAGTCGCAACACAACTGATGGCTACAAAATCTTTTATCGGATCAAAGCCTGGCTTCGCGTACAAGCTCGGATTCACCATAAGACTCGAACTGGCCATCAACAATGTATATCCATCCGCCGGTGCATGGACCACCATACCCATACCAATATTGCCGCCGGCACCGGCTCGGTTATCGATAACAACCTGCTGACCCAACGCTTCTGTTAATTTAGCCGCCACCACGCGCGCAATAATATCGGTGGGCCCGCCAGGGGCAAAAGGAACCAAGACCCGAATCGGGTGCGATGGATAATTCAGCGTCTGCGCCACACTCTGCGCCGATACCGCGCACAAAACACCCACACTCAAAGCACACCCAATTAATGAATTCATTTTCATGATGCACCCAATCCTGTCAAAAAAACTTCGTTTTACAGCTTATTTTTTATGCGTTAAATGCATCAGTTCAGTTAAATCACGTAACTTTTCTAAGTGCCAAACAGAATCTGCAAGCGCTTCGGCACGATCTACACCGATCACTGGATTGGCCAACGAATGGAATTTCACCATCAATTCCTCATCACTCATCGGATTTTGAATCGAACCTTTCGGATAATCGATCTGCGCACTAAAGCGCTTACCATTTTTTTGTGTCAACACCATTTTGCAGGACACCCCACGAGGCAGTGCGGCATTGGCAGTGATTTGCGTTATTTGACTTAATTGCTTGATTCGAGGATGACGTAAATATCGGTCCGTGTATTGTGCTAACAAGGCCTGCCCCTCTAGCAAAGCCACTGCAACTGAAAAGGGTAAAGACACCTGCGCTTCATGATAGGTCTGCGGTGTCTTGTTCTGATGGTAATGCACCCAATCCGGGTGACGCTGAAATTGAATCGACTTCACTTGAGTGATATCAAAGCCTGCTTGGCCCCGAACACTCAGCGCACAATCAATAGCATTGTGAATCGGACGGGCACACGAATAGGGTTTGAATTCAATTAACAACTCATACGCCTTATCCAACCCTTCGATCAAAGCTTTAGGGGAATTTTTATCGGTAAAGGCTCGCAAAAAGCCTCGTTCCCCCTCAAAAATAGTATCGGCCCCAGTAAAACCCAGCTGCGCCATTAAGGCCGCTGTCACACCGTTACGAGCCGTCGGGCCGGGATTAAAACGTTTTTGCATCGAAGGGCCATACATTTCCATCAGGCCCGAGGCTTGGGCCCCAGCCATACCCAAGGCATGGGTAATTTTCTCGGAAGATAACTGTAAGAGCTTGGCCGCAGCCACCGTAGCGCCAAACACGCCACACGTGGGCGTCGTGTGAAAGGCTCGGTTACGTAAGGAATTATTTGCAGCCCGGCTAACACGCTCCATCATTTCACAACCGGCATTCAACGCGACAATCAACTGCTTGCCACTCGCCCTTTGTGCCTCCGCTACCGCTAGCGCTGCAGAGTAAACCGGAGGACTAAAATGAAACAGCGCAAGCACATCTATGTCATCCAGTTCGATACTATGTGAGGAAATCGCATTGGCAAAGGCTGCTACTGGCATCGGCACTCGGGCGCTATCGCCAATTAATTGCACCTCCCCCTTGCCCCCATATACCGCTGCGAATTGACGCGCAATGAGGCCGCTTTCGCTCTGACTACCGGCCAATGCCACCCCCAGATAATCCAGCAGCAGCCTTTTGACTGAATGGCGTGCAGCGGGGGTAATATGGGTATAGCTTAATTTAGAAAAACGTACGGCCAGTTGCTGAGAAAGCGTTTGTTTTGGCATGGCTAAGATTCCTTTTTATTTCACGTGAACCGGTTCGCCTAATAGGGCAAACAATTCATTCAATTGTGTCAATTTATCGAGTTGTGATACCACTTTGATGATCTGGTCGATACGGGCTTTACTCAAGCAAGCCCCCACTACATGACGGAATTTGTATTCAATTTCCTCCGGTTTCAATGGGTTTTCCGGACTACCCCGACGATCCAGTATTAGGCTTTCAAAACTGTGCCCCTGTTTTGTTTGCAAGCAAACTCGGGCTGCATGTCGGAAAGGCGGGCCCATCGACTCAATCTGCGCGTCCACGCTAGCCTCGATACGCTTTATAAAATCCAATATCGCCGGATCCGACAAACGTGATTCATGATACTGCTCGGTAAAAGCAACCCCGTCTAATGCCACCACGGCTAATCCATAAAAAAGATTCATTTGTGCCGCTGTCACACCCTGCGCCTTATACTCCCAAGCACAGTGCACATGGGTCATGGGACTTAATCCAACCTGAACTTTAACGATATCATTGGCGGTTAACCCATGCTCCAACATAATCTGTCTTAAACCATCTAGGGCCGTATGAATACTGGTAACACTGGCGTGCGGTTTGTAACCCACATTGAGTGTCTCCCATTGCGTGCCTAAACCCGCCGTCAATCGCGACGCATTCGGCGTATCGGAATACACGCTCAAGTAACCCCCGTAGGCCGCCTCCAGTACATCCGTGATGCCAGTAAAATCTTGTTGCGCCAACAATGCGCTATAGACCCCGCTTTGCGCTGCACGACCCGAATGAAACCGCTTAACCATGGCCCCTTCCTGTGCGGCCATGAGTCCACCAGCCTGAGAGCCCGCGCAACCGAGCGCATGCTGAAACTGTAAAGCGGGCAAGTTCAATATCCGTGCAGCGGTGGCTGCCGAGGCAAAAACACCCGAGGAGCCCTGAGGGTGAAACCCTCTAAAAAATAGCCCCATTGTAGCGGCATTGCCCACTCTGGCCCCCACTTCGTAACCGGCCACCATGGCCGTGATCACTTCGCGACCAGATAACGCACCATGGGCTTGAGCGAATCCGAGAGCCACGGGAGGGGCCAAAGATCCCATATGCACGATCGATTCTTTGTGGATATCATCTAATTCAAAAGCATGGCCAGCAGTCCCGTTGACTAAAGCGGCCAAACCAATCGAGGATTTCTTTCCCGTACCAAAGATAGCAGCAACTGGCTGCGCTTGTTCTGCCATGGCAAGGGCTAGTACTTTTTGTGTCCACGGCAAACTCACGCCATAAAGTGCACAACCCACATGATCGAGCACGCACAGTTTAATTCTTTCAATCACCTCAATTGGTAAATCAGAAAATTCTATGGCAGCAGCAAAATGTGCCAGATCACGTGTTGCATTGGCCAGCAAGGGCGGTTTATTTTGGCTCATGGGAATTAGGTCAGTAAAATTTTAAAGGGGTCAATGGTCAAAAATGTGGGTCTATTTCAATTGGCGAACCTTACGAGCTCACCGTGGTGGGAGTGGTGAGAATCGGATCCACATCCAAACGGGCCACAATGCCTTGCAACTGTGGATTGGGGGCTGGGTAACGCTGCATCACCAACGGGTCATGGCCCGGGATGACATGATCCACAGAAGTGGCTAACTGTTGAATTTTCGCATAACCATCCAAGGTTTCCCCCAGATGATAAGTGGCTGTAAATACACGTCCCTTTTGAAAATGCTCATAGTAGTGCGTTGCATCCGAAGCCAGCACCACCCAGCCACGGCGGGTATGAACCCGCACACACATTAAACCCGCAGTATGACCTCCTATACGATGCAAACTAATGCCTGGGGCAAAATCAAAATCTCCCTGATAAAAACTAACTCGATCTTTGTAGACGAGTCGCACCATCCCAATAATCTCCTCCACCTCGTAGCTATGATTGAAAATGCGGTGGCGCATATGTCGGCCCGTGGCAAAAGCCATTTCATCATCTTGTAAGTGAAATTGTGCCTCAGGAAAGGCATCAAAGGTCCCGACATGATCATAGTGCAAATGCGTAATAATGACATTTTTAACACTCAGCGCATCTACCCCCATTAAGGCAAGTCCTTCGCTAGGGGTACGAAGATAATCTCTTTTCCTTTTGTCAGCCATCGCCTTTGAAAAGCCCGTGTCAACCACGTAAGTATGCTCTGGTCCTCGTATTAGCCAAACAAAATAGTCCATCGGCATCGGCACATCATGCCGATCCCCTCCGATAAAGTGCGTCGGTCGTTGAGCCTCTCGGCACGCATAACGAATCGCAAAAACCTCATGCTCGGGTAACGCCATCGATGAATCTCCCAATTTTATTCTTATCGGTTGCCCGCCACACAGGCCCCTTATGGGCGAATGGGTTGGCTACGAAACCGGTGCTCCACACTTAATGCCGAAAAAAAACCATCCCGCAAACAAGACATAAAATCCCCGGGCTGAGAACAATCTCCGGCCAAAACATAATTCAGACCGAGTCGCTCTAGCAAAGGAACCACATCACGCACGGGCTTAGGCCCTGTGGCAAAAATTAATGCCTCTCCAATTGGACATTCTACCCTTTGACCCTCATGATTTCGCAAGCTCAGGGTTCTATCAATTATTTTTTCCACTTTACAACCCGTATGGAAAATGACTCCCCGCTGTTTTAAACGCTCGATTAACTCCATTCGGTTATTTCGTGCCATACCAGCGGCCACCACCCCTGTCATCTCAATAATCTGACATTGTATAGCCCCCGCCGACAAAAGATCTGCCGTCTCCGCTCCCACCATACCGCCCCCAATAATAGTCACTTTGCGTGCCTGTCCTATTACCTTCGTATTTCCTAGAACCGTCCACGCTTGGGTCACCAAGACCGAGGGATGCCTTTGACTCACATCCACGGGAGGTATTTGCGAGACAACCCCCGTCGCCACAATCACCCCCTCCGGCGCATAGTGCCGGATATTGTCTTCATCGGCGATCATCGACAATTGCACCCTAACCCCTAAGGCTTTCAAAGCCTGAACTCGATAATCCAAAATAGGCGCTACCTCAGCCTTGTCGGGAGCCGCCATGGCCAAGGGCATTTGTCCCCCAATGCGATCTGTTTTTTCCCACACCTGAACCGTATGGCCACGGGCGGCTAAAACCCGGGCAGCCTCCAGTCCTGTAACCCCTGCCCCTATCACTAACACCCGCCGCTTTTGATGGAGGTGTCGCTCAGGAAATAACTGCGGCTCTAAATGTTCCAGCGCTTCAAACTCCGTACCAATGCCTGGGTTATGAACACAACAAACATCTTTTTCCAAGGTCAGCCGCTCAAAACAGACATTACATGCAATACATTTTCGAATCGGTGCCGCTATCGTACCAAAAGCCTTCAGGCACCAGTGCGGATCAGCATAAAGTGCGCGGCCCACAGAAACAAAATCTGCGCACCCCGTTTGCAACAACGCCTCCCCATCCTCAGGACTAACCACCCGACCGGCCACCATGACGGGGATGCTAACGGCCTGTTTAATCGGCTTAGCATCTGGGCCCAGACAGCCATGCGCAAATGAAGGGGGTTGGATACAGTATTTGGATAACTGAGGGCTTTCATTACTGCCACCAGACAAATCAAGCGCACAAACCCCCAGCGATTGCAATCGCTGGGCTAACGCGATCATATCCTCAGGTGAGTAACCGCCCGGGGTATATTCACTTACCGATAAACGAACGATCAAAGGTAATTCCGGCAAGGCTTGCTTCACGCGCTCGATGGTTTCCACTAAAAAACGAGAGCGATTCTCCAATGGGCCGCCATATTGATCCGTGCGATGATTCAAACGCGGCGTAAAAAACTGTTGGAAAAGATAGCCATTCCCAGCGTGTATCTCAACACCATCGTAACCGGCCTGAAACAAACGCCGGGCGGCGGCCACAAATTGGATCTGAATCTGCACAATTTCTTCCACCCCTAAGGCTCTGACATCGTCGCCTGTATTAGGGTTTTTCCAGGCCGAAGGCCCCACTGGCTCCATACCCAGCACCTGCCGACGCAATAGTGCCCCACGATGATTTAATTGCGCACAAACCAAAGCCCCTTCGGCATGAATAGCCTCCACCAAACTGGCTAATCCGGGAATAAACCGGTCGTGATAAATGCAAAGCGAATTGTGATGTGGACGTGCAATCGGGGTGACGACCATCGCCTCTGTCATGATCATGCCCACACCGCCACGCGCTCTTTCCGCGTAATAATGCCGATCCCGTTCAGTGGAAATGCCGTCAGTGGTACTGTAGTTGGTCCCCATCGGAGCCATGACCACACGATTTCTAACACGCAAAGGGCCAATCAGCCCGGGTTGCTCAAGTTGCATAAAATTTCTATTCTGTAGTTCACGCATTCGTCCTAGCGCCAAAGTCGCGCAAGGCGCTTTGCCTTTAGGCAGGGAAAAGCAGCCCTAGCATCGTTAATCGGATTTTGCTCCCGACGCAAGAGCCACCTTGCCCCAACGGATTAATTCTTCCTGCAAAAACGTTGTAAACACTTGAGGAGAGTCTAGCGTAAAAGTTTCAATTCCCAAACCCATCCATTTATCTTTCATCTCAATATGACTGGCCACTTTAACCAAACTGCCATGCAACTTTGAGGTCACCAAGGCAGGGGTCTTTGCTGGCGCCAAAACTCCAAACCAATTCACAGCAATTAAATCAGGCAAACCTTGCTCCACTGTGGTGGGCAATAGTGGCATCAATGCTAGACGTTTTTCTGCCGTTAACGCAAGCCCTCTGAGTTTACCGCTTTTCATGTGGGGATAGATCACGGGAAAGTCGATCATCATACCTTGGACATGCCCACCCAACAAATCCGTCAACGCTGGTCCCGCACCTTTAAAAGCAATGTGCTGGACGTTTATTTTCCCCATGCTCTTTAAGAGTTCAATCGCCAGATGCGGCAACCCGCCATTGCCCGATGAGGCGATATCGATAGCCCCTGGATTTTTTTTAGCCAATGCCAACAATGACTTCAAATCTTGCGCAGGCAAAGAAGGGTGCACGGCCAACGCCTCCGGCGTCATGGCAACCGTTGTAATTGCCGAGAAATCTTTTAACGTGTCATAACCTAATTTAGCATAGGTATGCGGACTGATCACTAACGCACTCGTGCTGCCCAAGGTAATCACATAGCCGTCGGCAGGCGCTTTGGACACGTATTCCGTTCCTATCGTGGCATTGGCCCCCGCACGATTCTCAACCACCACCTGCACACCAAGGGATTCTGAGAGTTTGGGAGCTAGGAGTCGCGCCACCAGATCATTCGATCCGCCGGGGGGGAAACCCACCACAAGTCGTATGGGTTTACTGGGGTAGTTTTGTGCATGCAAAACGGGGGTGAAGCCGAGGACTGCTAGGATAAAAATTAACCCAACCATCGTAACCCCATCTAATCGACCTTTACACATAAATGCCCAATTCATAATGTTGACCTCTCTTAGCGTTGCAATGATTAAAGACCCAATGGACTTAAGTCCAATCGGGCGACCACCCCTTGTAAGGCAGTAGAGGCTGCAGGATAACGACTTAAAACTTGCGGATCATGGCCTGGAATAATGTGCTCGATCGATTCGGCTAATTGTTTGATCGTAGAAAACCCCTCGATCATTTCACCTACATGATAGACCAGAGGAAAACAACGGCTTTTTTCAAAATGCTCATAATAGTGGCTCGCATCAGAGGCCAGCACCACCCAGCCTCTTTGCGTATGAACTCTAACGCATTGCAACCCCATTGTGTGTCCGCCTAAACGATGCACACTCACTCCCGGGGCCACCAAGGCATCGCCCGAATGAAAAGCGACCCGATTTTGATAGACTAAGCGGACTAACCCACCCACATGCTCTATATCAAAGGGGCGGCGCAACAGTTTATGGCGCATGTGCCGACCCGTGACATACGCCATTTCCATTTCCTGAAGGTGAAAACAAGCTTGAGGAAAGTCGTCAAACGTGCCTGCATGATCATTATGTAAGTGGGTAATAATAATATCTTTTAACTGCGTTGCCTCAACCCCAATGAGTGCCAATGCTGCGGCCGGTTGACGTAATAATACTCGTCCGTATTGAGCCCCTCTGGCATCAAAGCCCGTGTCGACCAAAATCAGTCGCTCCCCACTTCGCAACAACCAGATAAAATAATCCATCGGCATGGACCGATCGTGCGGGTCCCCGCCCAAAAAATGATCGCGCCGGCGCCCCGGCCTTTCGGCGTATTTTAGACAATAAATTTCGTATTCGGGTAGCATAACCATTAGATCGTAGACGATCTTGGACTGGCTCGCAATAAACTGTTTTAAGTGTTCGTAAAAATATCATTTTTTAAGATTCGCGTCATCGGCGTTGATACAATATCAATACGCCGATGGTCCTCTTCTTTTCAAGACCCGCCGATTTTTTTAAAGCTTTGCAGTTAACTCTCATGCCTATTGAAAAACTGAATCACGACTCAATACGGACTCAGAATGTTAAGGTCTCAAGAAAATTTTATACCGATGTCATGAGACTTCATGAAGGGTTTCGTCCGCCTTTTGACTTTTCCGGTCTCTGGATGCATTGCGACTTACCATACCCACAGACCAATGGTGTTGCGCATAATATTGGGGTCGATCCGGATAATCTTGAAGGACTCAAGGCCTATCTAGGCGATAAAGAGTTATCCAGTCTTCAAGTTACGGGCACCCGGAACCAACTGACTTTTACCGCAACCAGGCTCGCAAAAATGCGACAGACCCTAAAAACGCAAACCATCCCTTTTCGAGAACGCACGATCCCTTCGTTGGAGCTACATCCAGTTTTTTTAAAGATCCCAACCAAGTTACCATCGAACTTAATTATCCTGCGCTCGAAACCACCATCCCCTTTTAAATAAAATCACTTCCAAGGAGGCAGTTCAAAATGAAAATTGGATTTATAGGCATTGGCACTATGGGCGGGCACATGGCATTCAATCTGTGCAAGGCGGGCTACGCACTCACAGTTAACGATCTTAATCGCAAACTGGCGGACCGCCATCTGGCCGCCGGTGCACAGTGGGCAGACAGCGTGAAGTCCCTGGCTCAAGACTCAGACGTGATTTTTACTTCGTTACCAGGACCCAACGAAGTCAAGGGCGTCGCTTTGGGAGCGGAGGGCTTACTTGAAAACATGAAAAAAGGGGCCGTCTGGTTTGACTTATCAACGAACTCGGTCAGCCTCATACGTGAACTCGAAGTGGTGTTTTCTAAAAAAGGCCTACACCTGCTTGACGCCCCTGTCAGTGGCGGACCCAAAGGTGCCAAATCGGGAAAAATGGCATTATTGATTGGGGGCAACAAAGCGGTGTTTGAACAACACGACAAATTACTCCATGCCATTGGAGATCAAATTCTTTATATCGGCGAGATTGGGGCCGGCACGGTGGCCAAACTCGTTCACAATTGTGCCGGTTATGCTGTGCAATCGGCCATCTCTGAACTGTTAACACTCGGGGTAAAGGCCGGGGTCGATCCCGTATCGCTGTGGTCGGCAATGCGACAATGCGCTTTAGGACGCATGCGCACGTTTGATCGAATGGGCAATCAGTTCATGCAACACAAATTTGACCCTCCTGATTTTGCACTGAAACTCGCGCATAAAGATGTCACCCTCGCCACTGAGCTAGGACGTGAAATTGGGGTTCCAATGAAAATCGCCAATTTAACCTACGCTGAAATGACCGAAGCACTGAATCGAGGTTGGGGGCATCTAGATTCCCGTTCCTTTTTAGCCTTACAAAAAGAACGAGCCGGCGTGGAAATCAAGGTCAGTGCCGAGGCTATTCAGGCGGTTTTAGACCGAGATGGTTAATGAATACAGCTCTTCAACCTCCACGGGGAAGGCCGATCATCGTCTGCCTCTACGGGCTTTTATGAATCAGCCCCTCCCACTACAGGCCCGTTAAACCTGCACTTTTAATCACCCTCGCCCATTGCTGCATTTCATGCATAATGTGGCGAGTAAATTGCTCCGGGGTACTGCCCACGGCTTCTGCGCCATCGGCTTTGAGCCGATCCCGCACTTCGGCCGATTGAAGTGCTATCACTACATCACGATGTATTTTAGCAATGATGGCTGGCGTAACCCCAGCCGGGGTCATCACCCCATTCCAAGAGGTCACATCAAAACCGGACAACCCTGACTCGGCGATCGTGGGCAGATCGGGCAGTGCAGAACTGCGTTGCGCACTAGAAACGGCCACGCTGCGTAACCGACCACTTTTTAATTGTGCTGTCACCGCCAAAATCGTAGGAAACATCAACTGTACTTGGCCTGAGATTAAATCGGTGAGTGCCGGAGAGCCCCCCCGATAAGCCACATGTAGCATCCGAGTCTGGCTGGCCAGCATGAAACGCTCAGTGGCCAAATGACCCCCACTGCCCGTGCCTGGGGATGCGAAAATAATCCCATCGGGTTTAGACCGTAATAGTGCAATCAATCCCCGAGTATCATGGACAGGTAAAGAGGGATGGACCACCAACACATAAGGCTGAAATGTGGCTTGAGTCACTGCCAAATGATCTTTTAGCGATTCATAAGGCATTTTTTTTTGCAAGGCCGGATTAATCGCATAACTGGAGGACGCGTGAAGTAAGGTGTAACCATCAGCCGGCGCCTTGGCGGCCAAATCACAACCTAGAATCGTTGCCGCTCCGGGCCGATTATCCACTACCACCTGCTGACCCCAGCTTTGCGTTAACTTCAAAGCAATCGCACGAGCCACCACATCGCTCCCCCCACCGGGGGGAAAAGGCACGATATAACGAATAGCATGTTCGGGCCAATTTTGCGCTTGGATGGGAAAAGCTAAAATGACTCCAAGCCAGACTAGCCATCGCACCGCTATGGATTGACCTGCAAAGCTAAGCTGTTGCCTCATGCAGGCATTTTCCAGTTTAACCACTCACACAAACCCCGACCCATCACCCAGGGCTTATCTTCTTCGAGTAGCCATGACGCCTCTTTTAACCACATATCAATTTGATGACGATAAGGACAAGGGGAGCGCGATAAATCACTGCCCCAAAAAAGTCTCTTAGGGCCAAAGCTGTCATACACTTTGCGCGCATACCCTTGCATTCTTGTAAAAGGATAAGGATCAGGGGCATAACAGGGCAAAGCACTGGCTTTAACGGCGACATTGGGACGCCGTGCAATGGTCAACAGCTGATCAAATTGAGCGACCGCCTGCTCAAACGGTATTCCACTGGTCAGGGCCATATGGTCCATCACGATTTTTAATCCCGGATAGCGTTCTGCAACCGAATCAATGGCTTTCACCATGTTTTGCGGCACCAAAATCATTAAGGCAATGCCGTGCTTTTCGGCTTCACTCCAGACCCAATCAAACTTTCCTTCCAGCAAAGGTTGCTGCAACACCGGCAGATGAAAGGCAAAGCGCATGCCCAGCATCCCAGGCTGTTGTTTCCAGGTTTGAATCACTTCACGCGCCTGTTTCGCTTCAGGATCAAAACGACCCATAATAGCGAATCGATCCGGGTGCGCTTTGACGGCGGCTATAGCCAAATCGTTACGATCCCCTTCCCAGGAAGGCGGCACGAGCACCACTCGATCCACACCGGCCGCATTCATCTCCAGCAGTAATTCCTCATGCCCAAGGGGGATATCGCGCTGCGCATGAGCGCGACCTGGCCAAGGTCTTTCGGGGGTATTAGCACCCCAGACATGCACTTGTGAATCAACAATCAACATAGCGTTATATCCTCTATAAAGGTCCATTAGATGCCTCTCCCACACACTGGAAAGGTCTTGCTTTTTTTAAGTGCCTGCACCCACAAAAAACTCAGCCCCTCATTTTGCCATAAACTCGGCGGGCCTATGCCGCATACGTACATCGTGGTAGGCTTTCACCAATAGAAAAAAAAGGGGACCTCGGATGAGATTAAAAAATCTAAGTGTGCTAATTTTCATTTGCCTTGCCAATACGGTATTAGCACAAAATTATCCCACACGACCCATTCGCATATTCATTCCCTTTACCGCAGGAAGTGCTGCTGACATTATTGCTCGCGCGATGGAACCCGCCATGCATGAGCGTCTGGGTCAAGCTTGGATCATTGATAATCGAGGCGGGGCAGGCGGCAATATTGCCGCCGAATTGACCGCCAAAAGTGCCAATGATGGTTACACCTTCATGATGGGGACTGTGGGTACGCAAGCCATTAACATGAGTTTATATCCCAAGCTAAGCTATAACCCACCCAAAGACTTCATGCCAGTCACATTAGTCGGCGATAGCCCCAATGTGCTAGTCATTAACCCCGTAGTGCCGGTGAAGTCGGTCAAACAATTTATTGCCTTGGCCCGCTCACGCCCGGGACAACTCAACTACGGCTCCTCAGGGGCCGGGACGACCGTACATTTGGCAGGGGAGTTGTTTAGCATGATGTCAAATACCCGCATGCAACACATCCCCTTCAAAGGAGCCGCCGAATCTCTAACTGCACTCATTTCTGGAGAAACAGATCTACAGTTTGCGAGCATTTCCTCGGCCATCAATTTGATCAAATCGTCGAGGCTGCGTGCGCTTGGGGTGACCGGGTTAAAAAGAAGTGCTTCGCTTCCCGATATCATGACTATTTCTGAGGCAGCACTGCCCGGTTACGATGCCGTAGCCTGGTATGGATTGATCGCACCGGCCAACCTACCTGCCACGATTCTTAATACCACCCACAAAGCGGCTGTAGAATCCTTGGCTCAGACCGAGGTTAAAAATCGTCTGGCAGCAGCAGGTGTCGATCTACGTATTCTGGGACCGGTGGAATTTGCCGCTTACTCGAATGCAGAGATACAAAAGTGGGCTAAGATTATCAAAGTCTCAGGCGCCAAGGCTGAATAAACAACGCAGATCCTTTGCACTCATCGCCCTCTGTCCTCTTTGCACACTCAGCCACGGTGGTTTTAGGCCTATCTGAGCAATCAACAATCGGTTGCGATCAAATTCAGTTTTTCAATTGCATAGCAAATTTCTGTCGCCTAGCGCCTGTGGCGGGCAAACCGCCTTGCAATAAGAATCTTTCGTTATTTTCTGCGCGCCAATAACGCCCCTTGCCCCTGCGCGATTGTTGGCAGCAATTTGCTGATGATAAAGGGGCTTTAGCGCGTTGGCCATTAGACGGGCTCAAAATCACCGCCTGTTCCTGGCGCTGCGGGAATGATAAACCGTATCGGACGTTCGGGATAAGCGAAGAGATCCCTTTAAAAGTCTTCTCTTACTAAAAGCCGCCCCCTTCAATCGCTTCGAGACTCAGCCCTCCCCCTCATTCATTCGCGGCATAAAAAACAAAAAGGGGTGGGCGCAAGCCTTTTTTTAAGAAAACTTTACGACCTTCGGATCAAACTCAAGTCCCAATCCGGGTTTGGTTGGTACGATCAATTCGCCATTTTTAGGTACTGGCACTTCCTTATAACAACGGAAAGTCCAAGGCATATACTCCACCGTCAGTCCATTAGGCACACCGGCGATCAAATGCACCTGGATTTCAGGCACTAAGTGACTTACCACTGGCACATTAAACGCTTCGGCCATACCAGCAATTTTTAACCATCCGGTAATGCCACCAGAGCGCATCAAGTCAATCATCACAATATCCACTGAGCGCGCCTCTAGCATATGACGAAAGGGCACTGAACCGTAGACGTATTCGCCTCCAGCCACTGGTGTATCCAGTGCTTGGGCTACACGTGCCAAACCGGCATAATCATCAAAAGCCGTCACATCTTCCAACCAAAAAAGATGATATTTCTCCACCTGCTTTCCAATCGAGATGGCCTGTCTTACATCCCAGCGCTGATTAATGTCACACATCAAATCGATCTTATCCCCAATGGCCTCACGGATACGTTTAATCCGCTCCACTTCTTTAGGTACGTTGGTGTCGCCTGGCAAAGCTAACTGGGTCTTCATTTGTTTGAAGCCTTTTTTTACCAGCTTATCGGCCGCTTTGACGACTTGATCTAGCGAGAAGTGTCGCATCAAAGCGCCACTGGCATAGGTCGGCACACTAGAGCGAAATCCACCCACCAGTTCGCAGACTGATTTATTAAATGCTTTGCCCTTAATGTCCCACAAAGCAATGTCAATGGCCGAAGAAGCTAACGTAAAAATACCGCCAGGCCCTGAGGGTCCAGCCGCCGCCCGCAATTTCTGATGTATCGCCTCAATACGCAGAGGATCCATACCCACGATGAGTTCCCCTAGCGCTTCTACCGCGACCCGCAACGCACCGGTTAATGCGCCACCAAAAAAAGTGATGCCAATACCCTGTAGACCCTGATCCGTACTGATTTTGAGCGCTACGAAGCGCCTGGTGGCGCCCTTTTCTGCTGGCCCATTCGCTAGGGGCTCATCTGCGGGCACTTGTGCGATCGTTGCTTGAATTTTAGTAATTTTCATAACTTACCCTAAAAAGTTGAATCGTTAAAAAAGTCTATCCCGACCTTAAACCCCGTATGGCAACAAAAAGTGGGTTCAGAAAAAAACATGTGGTTCAAGGTGGGCGCTTTCGATGGCGCTCGCCTAGGCAGCCTGGGCAACATGCCGCCACATTACCCCTTCTGTTAAAGCACTACAGTCTTAATAATTTTTTCGGCTTTAAGTCTCTTTTTATACTTATTTTTTTCTGAAGCCAACACGGGGCATGACATTATTACAATTTCATGCACCCCTAAATCTACCACACTCATATTTCCTACCTAGACTACCCCAAAATTGCCCACTGCCTTTCGACTTTCCTCAACTAAGACTGGTTGGGCTCACCTCACCCTAGGATCAGACACCTCATAGCAGACCCTTACTTCTGGATCAAATGCTTTTTATTCGGCGTCTTTGCCCAGTCATCCGCATCGGCAGGCGCTTCGATCTTTTCTATGATGGGCTTCCAAGTCTTAGCCAATTGGGCATTAAGGGCAATGAATTCCTTTTGATCATCCGGCACGTCATCTTCAGCAAAAATGGCCTCGACAGGGCATTCGGCCACACAGAGGGTGCAATCGATACATTCATCAGGGTCAATCACCAGCATATTTTCGCCTTCCCGAAAACAATCCACCGGGCAAACGTCCACGCAATCGGTATACTTGCACTTCACGCAAGATTCAGTCACTACATAAGTCATAATCGTCCTTGCCGACCTTCGGTCTTTAAATCGCTGGTAAAGCCCTTATTCTAGCAGAAACAGGCGGTTACAGCACTCTTATGATGTTTACAAACGCATTAAATTACACATACGGCTTTCCAAATCGTTAATTTTTGGTTAGCATGCTCATATTACAAGTGAGTCCGTCAATGACGTGGCCACCCTTTGAGGTCCTGCGACTCTGTTTCTGATTCCCAGTTTCTGATTCCCAATTTCTAATTCCCAATTCCCAATTCGCACCGCCCCCACTAATTTAATTATTAAAAGCGAGACTTGCCGTTATGAGTGAACATGTTATGCACATTAAGGATGACACTTTCGAAACCGA
This sequence comes from uncultured beta proteobacterium, assembly GCA_903893565.1. Taxonomy (GTDB): domain Bacteria; phylum Pseudomonadota; class Gammaproteobacteria; order Burkholderiales; family SG8-41; genus UBA5216. The sequence continues at coordinate 26,060 of CAITMU010000069.1, forward strand.
AGTCATCCAATCGACCACCCCTGTTTTGTTAGACTATTGGGCCGAATGGTGTGGGCCTTGCAAAATGATAGCGCCTATTTTGGACGAAGTTGCCAAGGACTACGTAGGCAAACTTAAGGTCGCCAAAATAAATATTGATGATAATCAAGCCACACCCTCTAAGTTCGGTGTTCGCGGCATCCCCACCCTCATGATTTTTAAAAATGGGGCTTTAGAAGCCACCAAAGTCGGCGCCATGTCCAAGTCTCAACTTAAAGCCTTTATTGACAGTCATATCTGATACCGTTAATCTACCCCTCAGCACTTGAGTCGCTTTACTTGTTGCAAACAACATAACTAAATAATCTTGCGACTTTAGTGCGGGCGATGATACACATCCCCGCCTCATCTTTCCCCTCTGTTTTTTGGTTTTATCTCTCCCCCCCTTCCCAACTACCTCAAGCCGTACCCCTCCTCTATGCATTTATCTGATCTAAAAAATCTTCCTATTGGTGAATTAGTCGAGATGGCCGTCACCAACGAATTGGAAGGTGCCAATCGACTCCGTAAACAAGAACTGATTTTTGCTTTGCTTAAAAATCAGGCCAAAAAAGGTGAATCTATTTTTGGCGGCGGCACCCTCGAGGTATTACCGGATGGGTTTGGTTTCTTGCGCTCTCCAGATACGTCCTACCTAGCTGGCACAGATGACATCTATGTCTCCCCTTCCCAAATTCGCCGCTTTAACTTACACACCGGCGATACGATTGAGGGGGAAATTCGCACCCCGAAAGAGGGCGAGCGGTATTTTGCCCTGGTAAAAGTCGACAATGTCAACGGCGAGCCACCAGAGAATTCTAAACATAAAATTCTTTTTGAGAATCTCACCCCTTACCACCCCACCGAACACCTAAAGCTTGAAAGAGATATCAAGGCAGAAGAAAACATTACTGGGCGAATTATCGATATTATTGCGCCCATCGGAAAAGGCCAACGCGGGCTTATCGTATCGCCCCCTAAGGCGGGTAAAACCGTTTTAATGCAACACATTGCTCACGCCATCACCACCAATCATCCAGAGGTCGTTCTCATTGTGCTACTGATTGACGAGCGGCCTGAGGAGGTCACTGAAATGCAGCGATCGGTCAAAGGTGAAGTGCTCTCCTCCACCTTTGATGAACCCGCCTCACGTCACGTACAAGTGGCCGAAATGGTCATTGAAAAAGCCAAACGTCTAATCGAACACAAAAAAGATGTGGTTATTTTGCTCGACTCCATCACTCGACTGGCGCGCGCCTACAACACCGTGGTCCCCGCTTCAGGCAAGGTGTTAACCGGTGGCGTGGACGCCAATGCATTACAAAGACCCAAACGCTTTTTTGGTGCAGCCCGAAACGTAGAAGAAGGTGGCTCTCTGACTATTTTAGCCACCGCATTGATTGACACCGGTTCGCGCATGGACGATGTGATTTACGAAGAGTTCAAGGGTACCGGTAACATGGAAATTCATCTTGACCGGCGCATGTATGAAAAAAGGATTTTCCCTGCCATTAACGTGAATCGTTCTGGCACACGACGTGAAGAATTGCTTTTACCTAAAGACGTCTTACAAAAAATTTGGGTGCTTCGTAAATTACTCTACCCCATGGACGAACTCGAAGCGACAGAGTTCTTGCTAGACAAAGTCAGAGCAACCAAAAATAATGGCGATTTTTTTGATTCCATGAGACGGGGTTAATGCTTCGTATTTTTTCGTTTTTTTCTGTTACTCCCTGACTTAAACTGCCTCCTAAGGGGGCAAGCGCTTAGATTAGGATGCCTGTAGGTATCGTAATTCTGCGCGCGAGTTCGATCCTTGAGACCAGGGGGTGGGGCCGGTAAAATGCTTGACCTCTTTTGCCTTTAAAAGGCCTCTCGGATGGGGATTGTCGAAGTGCGATAGCATGGCAATCGGAAGCGCCATGACACAGTGGGGTGCCAAAAAGCATCGAAAAACGCTGCAAAATGCTAGAAAACTGGGCGCGAGGTCGAAGACCCTTGCTTCGTTAGCCAAAATCGTTGATAATTCAGCCCTTTTCGCATCGGAAATACCGATAGGATGACATTATGAAAGTTGATACACACCCCGATTACACCGATATGAAAGTCACCTGCAGCTGCGGGGCGACTTGGCAAACCGGTTCTACCCTGAGTAAAGATCTGCATGTGGAGGTTTGCTCCTCATGCCATCCTTTTTATACGGGAAAGCAAAAAATTGTCGACACCGCAGGGCGTGTTGAGAAATTCAATCAAAAATATGGCAGCCGTATTCCTGGCAAGGTTAGCGCCTAATTTATTGGGTTTGAGGTCAAAGGGCAGCTTCGTGCTGCCCTTTGCATTTAGTCGACTCAGACTAACGATTTCATTGGGCATTAAGCGGAAAATTTACTATGAAAAAATTTCGTATCGCCGTCATTCCTGGGGATGGCATTGGTAAAGAAGTCATGCCCGAGGGGCTTCGTGTTTTAGAAGCGGTGGGGCGAGACTTTGGTATTCAGTGGCAATTTGATGAACTCGATTGGAGCTGCGATTACTACGCCAAACATGGCCTGATGATGCCTCAGGATGGACTCGAGCAGCTACAAAAACACGATGCCATTTATTTTGGTGCCGCTGGCTGGCCTGCCAGTGTACCGGATCATATTTCTTTATGGGGCCTACTCATTCCCTTTCGCCGTGGCTTTGACCAATACGTGAATTTACGTCCGGTTCGTTTAATGCCCGGCATGAAGTGTCCTTTAGCAGACCGCAAACCCGGTGATATCGACTTCTGGGTGGTGCGAGAAAACTCTGAAGGCGAATATTCCTCCGTCGGCGGAAAAATGTATGCGGGAACGGATCGGGAATTTGTCACCCAAAGTGCCGTCTTCTCCCGTCAAGGGGTTGACCGCATATTAAAGTACGCTTTCGATTTGGCGCAAAGTCGCCCAAAAAAACACCTGACGTCAGCCACCAAATCCAATGGCATCTCCATCTCAATGCCATATTGGGATGAGCGCGTCAAAATCATGTCGGAGCAATACCCTCAAATCAAGGTTGACCAATTTCACATTGATATTTTGTGCGCCCACTTCGTGATGCATCCGGACTGGTTTGATGTGGTAGTAGGCTCCAATCTCTTTGGCGATATCCTCTCCGATTTAGGGCCAGCTGCCACCGGGACCATCGGTATTGCCCCATCTGCTAATATGAACCCAGAAAAGCTCTTTCCCTCGCTCTTCGAGCCAGTCCATGGGTCAGCCCCTGATATCTACGGCAAAAAAATAGCCAACCCCGTTGGCATGATTTGGGCAGGGGCGATGATGCTTGACCACTTGGGATGTCCGGAGGCGGCTGCCGCGATCGTTAATGCGATCGAAAACACATTACAGGAAGGCCCCAAAACCCCCGACTTAGGGGGCAAGGCACACACCGAAGACCTAGGCAAGGCGATTGTTGAAAGACTGCGCTAAACACTCTGCCCTCAGTTCCTACGCAGCCACTACGTAGCTACTACGCAGTGGCTGTGATTGGGTTGGGGCAAGAGATTAAAGCGGCCAGAAAAGCCGTGCAGAGATCGCGTAGACAGCTGTCTAAAGCGGTTACCCTTTGAGGCACAGGGTGAACACAGGGTGAACACAGGGTGCGCAGAGTGCACGGGGCCCGAACTTAATACGTTTTATAGGCCAAGTACTTGCCACTGAGGTTAATTTGCACTCGATCGCCCATCGGATCAGGCAAACGGGTTAAATCCATTTTGAAATCTATGGCGCTCATAATCCCGTCACCGAATTCCTCGTGAATAAGCTCTTTAAAAGTGGAACCGTAGACACTCACCAATTCATAAAAACGATAGATCAAGGGGTCAGTGGGTACCGCAGTGGGCAAAGATCCTTTATAGGGCGCCTGCTGCAGCAATAACACCGCATAATCTGGCAAACCCAGTAATTTACCGGCAGCCACCGCCTGCGGCTTAGTCATTTTCATTTGACCCAGCAATGCCGCGGTGGTCCATTCCTTACTTTGGCCCACCACCTTGGCAATCTTCTCCCAGGTCAGCGCTTTTTTTAATCGCGCTTCAACCACCATCTCTGTCACATCATGACGATTCAGCGGTCGCTGGTAGGGTAGCGAAGCCGGTGGTTTCTTGGGTAACCGAGTTGCTTTCATTGGGATAACACTCCTCTCATTAAGGGGGACTCACGCATTAAAAATTACCGCAAATTCACCACATTCGCTCTGTCAGTGGGGGCCGGCTCCAGCCCGCCTGATGAATCTTCGCCTAGGACTAGCTCCCCCGGTCGAACCACAGGGGGATTTTTAGGATCATAGTCTTTAGGAGGCGATTGGCTAAATTGCCGGGAGCGACTCACTAGGAAATCAACCAAGTGATTTCTCATCGCATAAAACTGAGGCTCTTTATGTAAGCTTTCCCGATGACGATTTTTACCCAGCGTATTGATCACAATCTCAGCAATACGGGCCTGAGGACCATTGGACATTAAAAGAATTTTATCCGATAGCAGCAAGGCTTCATCCACATCATGCGTAATCATGAATACCGTTTGCTCGGTTATGGCACAAATTTTTAGTAACTCTTCCTGAATATTGCCGCGGGTCAAAGCATCTAAAGCACCAAAGGGCTCATCGAGCAGTAGCATTTTAGGCTCTATTGAAAAAGCACGGGCAATACCCACCCTTTGTTTCATTCCACCCGAGAGTTCAGAGGGTTTTTTTTGCTCAGAACCCGATAACCCCACTAAAGACAAATAACGCTGACAATGTTCATCGATTTGCATTTGATTCTTTTCGGGCCAACGCGAACGAACCGCAAACTCTACGTTTTTCTTCGCCGTTAACCAAGGCATGAGCGCGTGCCCCTGAAAAACGACTCCCCGCTCCAAACTCGGACCAGACACTTCTCGCCCGTCCATCAGCAAGTGCCCCCCTGTGGCTGTATCTAAACCTGCTAATGCATTCAAAATGGTGGTCTTACCGCATCCAGAGTGTCCAATAATGCAAACAAACTCACCTTTCTCAATGGTGAAGTTCACCTGTTCAAACACCGTCAAATCTGGCTTTCCCGCTTTACCCGGATATATTTTTGACAACCCATCTGCAATCAAAAAAGGCGCTTTTTCCATGCCTTACTCCACGTAGGTAACATAGCGTTGCAACATACCAAACAACAAATCGAGAACCATACCCACAAATCCAATCATCAAGATCGCAAAAATCACATTATTCAATGAAAGGTTGTTCCATTCATTCCACACAAAATACCCAATGCCTGTGCCACCCACTAACATTTCAGCCGCCACAATCACCAACCAAGCAATACCCATCGAAATACGCATCCCCGTCATTATGGTCGGTGCCGCTGCCGGTAAAATCACCAACAAGGCTTTGCGCATAATGCCCACCTCCAAAGTCCTCGCCACATTAATCCATTCGTTTTTAACAGAGGCCACTCCATAGGCGGTGTTAATCAACATGGGCCAAATCGAACAGATAAAAATAACAAAAATCGCTGAGGTAGCCGAATCCTTAATGGTATAAAGCGCCAAGGGCATCCATGCCAACGGGGAAATTGGTTTCAGAATTTGAATAAATGGATTCAACGCTTTATATAATAGCGGTGACATACCGATCATAAAACCCAACGGAATAGCCACTACAGCGGCCAAAAGAAACCCTCCTGCTACCCGTGCCAGTGAATATCCTACCTGCAAGCCCACCCCCTTATCATTGGGGCCCCGGTCATAGAAAGGATCGGAGAGATTTTTCTTAATCGTTTGTGCCACCTGCCAAGGCGAGGGCAGCCCGTCTTGCTTATTATCTGAGGCCCCCATTAATTGCTGATATTCGCTTTTTTGTGCTACGGGCTTTACCACCGGACGCGTGGCGGTATGCCAAATCGCCAAAAAAAATAAAAATATAATCAGCGACAATAAAGCAGCTTTGATTGTCAATAGGTTCTTCATAGGCTCGCTCTTTTGATAGCAAAACTGTCAACATACTGATCGGCCTTTTGTGCATCAAACACCTTACCCATCACCGTTATGGTGCGGTAGTTTTGTGAAGGCGGATGATAGCCCATTGCTTGCATCTGCTTTCTGGCATCAGTAAGTAAGTAAATCTTTTCTGCTAATGTTTTCCACTGCACTTCACCCTTGATGTAGCCCCAACGCTTCATCTGCGTCAAAATCCAAGTGGCCATTGAATACCAGGGAAACGGTTCAAAGCCAATCCGATGAGGCTCATCGTGAACGGCTCCCAAGCCATCGGCAAATTTACCCGTTAAAACTTGCTCCAAAACGGACACCGGTTGATTAAGATAATTGGCTGGTGCCATCGCCTCGGCAATGGTCTTTCTATTCTTACTTTCTTGTGCCAAATTAGCCGCTTTCAATACCGCACGAAACAATGCGGCAAATGAGTTGGGATTTTCCTGAATGAACGCACTAGGAGCACCAAAGGAACAACACGGGTGCCCATCCCAAATCGCCTTAGACAAGATATGAATAAAACCCACTTCATCATAAACAGCGCGCTGATTGAAAGGATCCGGGCCCAAGAATCCGTCAATATTGCCAGCCCGCAGATTGGCCACCATTTCAGGTGGAGGCAAAACACGAATTTGAATATCTTTATCTGGGTCCAATCCATATTCGGCTAAATAGTAACGGAGAAGAAAATTGTGCATGGAAAACTCAAAAGGCACCGCCAATTTGAATCCCTTCCATTGCCGGGGATCACGTTTATCTTTATGCTTAAGCGAGAGCGTGATCGCCTGCCCATTAATGTTTTGAATGGTCGCTACATTCATAGGTAATGTCGATGAACCCACCCCCATTGACATTGACAAAGGCATAGGGGCGAGCATGTGCGAGGCATCATATTCACGGTTAATCAACTTGTCCCGAATCAACGCCCAACCGGCTGTCTTGATCACCTGCACTTCTAAGCCCTCTGCCGCATAGTAGCGCAAGGGGTGGGCCAATATGAGGGGGGAGGCACAGGTAATGGGAATGAAACCGATTTTAAGATCTTTTTTTTCGGGCTTACGTTTTTCCTGTGCTAAAGCTTGCATCGCATCCCAGGGCACCACCGAACCAATGGCCGCCAATAGTGCATTCATTCCCACCGCTTTTATAAAGGCGCGCCTGGCTACTGGTTGTGGAAATAAGCCCGTTAAAACTGCATTTTCTAGCGCGCGCTCTACCGTCTGTGGCGCCTTAAGTGCGGACACTGGTCCCAACAAATCATCGTCAGTATGATGATCACAAGAACAACTCGCTAAAGGATCTTGGGAAGGGGTTAGACAATCAGCTAAAGGGTCAGGATTCAATTTCATCTGGGGATTCTCAAAGCATCGCAATACTCCATACTTAGCAGTTAGCATGCCAACTTCCTGATTCAACCGCGGTTCCACTCACTTTTGCTCTAGAATGAATTTTTTTCCCTCAAATCTACCCACCAATGGGTTCAGTCAAAGACGGTCATACCCTGCACGCACTGCTTTGATACTTTTTGATGAACCAAACGAAGGCATAACGCATTAAAATGGTGCATCAGGAACCATTATTTGATAAGAAGTAAAAAATGCGATAATCAATCGCTCTTCTTTAAACCCGTTCATCCCGATCATCAGAGGTTTTGTTTCGACCCTAGAGGACATGTCACAGCGCCACCGACTCATCGCTTTACTTTGCCTTTGCTGGATCATCCCCGGCCTCATAGGTCACGACCTCTGGGGCTCCGATGAGGCCTACACCTTTGGCGTTGTCTATGACCTCTTGCAAGGTGGATCTTGGCTGCACCCGCAATTGGCCGGCGAAGCTTTTCTTCGCGAACCGCCCCTGTATTACTTCGTTGCCCGCTTAAGCGCGAGACTCAATGAAAATTGGTTAGCACTACAAGATGGGGCTCGTTTGGCCACGGGCCTCTTTATGGCCCTTACCTTTATTTTTTGTAGTTTGGCCGCGCGTGAACTCAACGGCAAAGGTAAAGGAGCATTAGCTCCCTTGCTCTTAATCGGCTCGGCAGGACTTTTAGTCAGAGGTCATGAAATTCTCACCGATATTGCGCCGCTCGCTGGATTTGCGCTGGGCTATTACTGTTTGGCCTTAGGATTGCGCAAACGGATTTGGGCGGGCATCGGGATTGGCGGTAGCCTAGGCATTATATTTCTGTCACAAGGTATTTTAGAGACGGTGATGTTCGTTCTGCTCTTGCTGCTGCTACCTTTAATTTGCTGGCCTTTCAGAAATCGCCAATACGCCCAGTCCATGGGGATTGCCTTACTGGTGGGGCTGCCGCTGATTGCTTCCTGGCCCATTCTGTTGGAACTGCATAACCCTGGAGCATTGCAAACGTGGATCCGCCAGGACTTACATGCCGTATTAACCGGACAGGGACACAAACTGAGCTATTTCATCAATATCCTTCCTTGGTATGGATGGCCTATCTGGGTGGTCAGCCTTTGGTCTTTATGGCGTGGCCGACGACAACTGCGCACCAACCCCGCGCTGGGTTTGCCCTTGACCGGATTTCTTGTCACATTGCTGGTCCTATCGATCGCGGGTGATGCCCGTGATCTTTACGCGCTACCCCTGTTAATCCCACTCACCTTGCTCGCCATACCCGGGGTGAGTCAACTCCGCCGGGGGGGGGCCAACGCTTGGTATTGGTTTGGCGTGCTCGGCACTGGGGTTTTCATCATTGCCGGTTGGTTTTACTGGTCTGCACTGGAGCTGGGTTACCCTGCCGAACTTCACTCACACTTGCAGCACTTACGGCCCTCTTATCCCGCCGCCTTTAAGATGATGCCTTTTTTGCTCGCTCTTGGTTACACTTTGGCATGGCTTGTTCTTTTCCGTAAGCTCCCCTTCTCGCCAGAACGCCCTGTAATCGTGTGGGCTGCCGGGGTTTGTGTCATATGGGGCTTACTCAATATCCTTTTTTTATCTTATATCGACACGGGTAAGAGCTATCGCGCCATGATAGTCAGCCTCAAAAACCACTTACCCCAACACTATGATTGTGTATCGAGCGAACATTTAAGCGAAGCCCAGCGCGCCATGCTTCAATACTATGCGGGCTTAATCACCTACAGAACAGAGTCACCCAACCGTCAACGCCACTGCCAAATTCTCCTCACCCAAGGGATTAAAAAATACGAGCCCCCGCACCCCGGCTGGCATAAAATTTGGGAAGGGTCGCGACCGGCGGACAAAATCGAACGTTTTCGTTTATATCAAAAAAACCTTTAATTACAACAATGTAAATCTTTAATGCTCAGGCTTTTTGCGCAGTGCAATATAATTCTCGACAGCACACAATGAGCCAATTACACTGACAACTTACCATTGAAGCAATAAAAAAAATGATTTTTAATCTTTATCGATTTGCGGAGAAAAGCAATGAGTGAAGCACGTGAAGTAGTCATACTAAGTGGGGTTCGCACCGCTATCGGTGATTATGGTGGTGCGCTTAAAGACGTGGCGCCGACCCAATTGGCTGCATTAGTCATACAAGAAGCGGTAAAGCGTGCCCATATCGATCCCCATCAAGTGAATCAATTGGTTTTTGGCAATGTCATTCATACCGAAGCCAAGGACATGTATTTCTCCCGTGTGGCGAGTGTCAAAGGCGGCTTACCCCAAGAGACCACCGCGCTGACCGTCAATCGGCTTTGTGGTAGCGGTCTACAAGCCATTGTCAGTGGCGCCCAGTCGATCCTACTAGGGGATGCCGAGGTCGCTTTAGGCGGTGGGGCTGAATCCATGAGTCGGGGCGGCTATTTAATGCCCAGTTTACGCTGGGGACAACGCATGAACGAGGCCAGCGTGGTGGACATGATGGTTGGCGCACTCACCGACCCCTTTGATAATGTACATATGGGCATTACCGCAGAAAATATCGCGGCCCAATGGCAATTCACGCGTGAACAGCAAGATGCGTTTGCCGTTGAAAGTCACCGCCGAGCCATGCACGCCATAGAAAGCGGTCATTTTAAAGACCAAATTGTTCCTGTCGAATTAAAAACACGTAAAGGCACCGTCCTGTTTGATCGTGATGAGCACGCCAGATCCGATATCTCGATGGAAAGCCTCGCAAAATTACGCCCCGTCTTTAAGAAAGAAGGTTCTGTCACCGCAGGCAATGCTTCAGGTATCAACGATGGGGCTGCCGCGATTGTCATGATGGAAAAAGCCGCCGCACAAAAAGCCGGTCTCAAACCCATGGCACGTTTGGTGTCCTATGGCCTGGCTGGCGTGGACCATAAAATCATGGGAATCGGTCCCGTACCCGCTTGCCATAGGGCCTTGAATAAGGCTGGATTAACGGTCAACGATATGGACGTAATCGAATCCAACGAAGCCTTTGCCGTTCAAGCCTTGGCAGTGTCTGCTGACTTAAAATTAGATACCAACAAAACCAATCCTAATGGAGGCGCCGTCGGCTTAGGCCATCCGATTGGGGCCACCGGCGCCATACTGTGCGTCAAAGCGCTCTACGAACTACAAAGAATACGCGGTCGATATGCGCTCGTGACCATGTGCATTGGCGGAGGCCAAGGGATTGCGGCGATTTTTGAGCGCTTAGCCTGATTTGAACGATGATGAGCGCGTTACCCACCCTAGGCTACGGCCAGGGTGAGGGTGGGGGTGAGCAAATCTCGCTCTTCGTGCGTCTTGCGCCTCTTTCTGACTTGTGGTTCGGTCATCTGCGCATCCAGATAAACGCGCGCCAGTAAACCCATCAAGGACGCGCACGCTTTACTCACATAGGCCACGACACGCGTTACAATCCCATCATTGTCACTTAAAATCCCCCGCGCCATGCACTTAACCGATCGCGTTTCCTGGAAAGCGCTCAAAGCGCACCGCCTTGAGCAGTCCTTTGATCTTGCTTCTTTATTTGCAAGAGATCCTCATCGCGCTGAGAAACTCTTTCTACAGCAGGGCAATCTGCGTGTGGACTATAGCAAAAATAGATTAACAGAAAAAACCACCGCGCTACTCTTTCAGTTAGCCCGCGATTGCGAGCTTGAAAACCATATCAGCGCCCTTTTTGAAGGTCTACCAGTCAATTTCACGGAAAATCGACCCGCACTTCACATGATGACCCGCGCGGTTCAGCCCCTGAACCCGCAGACCGCCGCCTTACAAGAGGCCGTGCTGGCAGAGGATCAACGACTGATGGATTTCGTCGATTCAGTGCATCAAGCAGGGATGATTAAAAACGTCATACACATTGGCATTGGTGGCCCATTTCTGGGCTGTACCTGGGCCTATGAAGCACTTCAAATGTATGCTCGTTACAACATTACAGTGCATTTTCTGTCCACGCTAGACGCCACACGACTCGCAAAAACCTTAGGTCCACTCGACCCGCATACAACGTTGGCTATTATCGCCTCCAAATCTTTCACTACCGAGGAAACAAAGGCCAATGCCCAAGCCGTTTGGCAATGGATGCAACAAAAGTTGCCCCAAGGAGAAAATCCTGCAGACCATTTTGTGGCTGTCACGGCAAATACGCAGGCTGCAATTGAGATGGGATTATCGGCCCACCAGGTGTTTAAAGTCTGGCCCTGGGTGGGCGGTCGCTACTCGTTGTATTCCGCCATGGGTCTTCCCATCGCCCTGGCCTGTGGCACCACGATCTTTCGTGAGCTACGACAAGGGGCCGCCACGATGGATGAGCATTTTTATAAAACCCCACTAGAGCACAACATGCCCGTGTTGCTGGGGCTCATTACCCTCTGGTATTCTCACTTCTGGGGGGCTCATAGTCGACTCACCCTGCCATACATCGATCACTGTGATGCACTGCCTAGCTATATTCAACAGGTTGAAATGGAGAGCTTAGGCAAAGGCATCACACGCCTAGGCACTCCGGTAGACTACCCCACCGGAGTACTTACTTGGGGAGCCGCAGCCACACAAGGGCAACACACCTTTGCACAATTGCTCATGCAAGGAACCCATTTTGTGCCGGTTGACATCATCATGAGTTGTCTCCCCACTCACGGTAACCATGACTTTCACCAGCGTCTGGTGGCCCATGCGCTGGCACAAGGCGAAGCCCGCATGCTCGGTCAAGACTTGAATGCAGCCAAAGCCTTGCTCGCGGAAAAAGGCTTGGAGGCCGAGCGCATCAATACCCTAGCACCTCACTTAGTCATGCCTGGCAATCTACCGAGCACTTTCATTGTACTGCAGCAAGCGAATGCCCAGGCTTTAGGTATGTTGAGCGCCCTGTATGAGCATAGTGTGTATGTACAGAGCGTTCTTTATGACATCAACGCTTTTGATCAGTGGGGAGTGGAGTTTGCTAAGCATTTATCCACAGATATACTCGCTCAGCTCTCGGCAAAGGGTGAGCCCCATCACCCCCCCCACCCCTCCACCCAAACGTTGATCCAACACATCCAGTCACAACAAATCAGGCATACAACATGAAAGATGAGGTTCTGAATCTCAGTATCCGAAAATACCTTAAAACCGTCGGCATTAATTCTCAGCTCGCCATCGAAAAAGCCGTACATCAAGCGGTCAGGGAAAATACGCTTACAGGCAACGAAACCTTACCGATTCAAATGACCCTATCTGTCAATGGACTCAGTCTTCACTTAAGCTTTGATGGCGAACTACATCTCGAATAAATAAGTCTGCCCAAGAAAAGTGGACCTCGCCTAAATCTTCATGACATGCTCCCGGTAGTAAATCAACTCCTGTATCGACTCATGGATGTCGGCTAAGGCTTCATGTTTTCCGTGCTTCGTAAACCCGGCTAATAAAGTCGGCTTCCAGCGACGCACCAACTCTTTCAAAGTACTCACATCTAAATTTCGGTATAAAAAATACTGCTCCAGTTGGGGCATATATTTAACCAAAAATCGGCGGTCTTGATGGATGGAGTTACCACACATCGGCGAAATCGACGGGGGTACAAATTGCGATATAAACGCTAACATCTGGCTTTGCGCCGCTGCTTCCGTTAACTGAGAGGCCTGAACGCGCTCGATGAGCCCACTTTTTCGATGGGTCGACTGATTCCAACTGTCCATGGCATCCAGCACGGCAGGCGCTTGATGAACCACTAAAACCGGCGACTGCGCTAACACTTCGAGCTGGGAATTAGTGATCAAAACTGCCAACTCTAGAATCCTATCGGTTTCAGGATTTAGGCCACTCATCTCCATGTCAATCCAGATGAGGTTATTCGGGTCTTGTGTCATAATGAACCGTAGATTTTTCCATTGATAAAAGGCCTCGATTAGATAATGAATGCTTTTGGAATGACATTTTTACTGTGCCTGTGTGTGGCGAGCCTTCTTCGCCTATGGTTAAGTTCGCGCCACATGCATTACATTAAAGCGCACCGGGATCAGTTGCCTTCGGCGTTTGAGGGACAGATCAGTCTAGATGCACACCAACGTGCCGCTGATTATACCTGTGCCAAAGCTCGGTTAGGACAAGCCTCAACCCTCTTAGAGGTTGTGATCGCTTTAGGGCTAACCTTTGGTGGGGGTTTAGACCTACTTAACCTTTGCGCTGCCCAGGTAAGCGAGGGGATGATGCAAGGACTTGTATTACTCTTGTTAACTGGACTATTAATGGGATTAATTGAGTTGCCCTTTAGCTGGTATAGCACTTTTCATATTGAGTCCCGTTTTGGCTTTAATAAAATGACGCCTGCGCTTTTTTTTAAAGACCTAGCGAAAAGTCTCCTCTTAGGCATCGCCCTAGGTCTGCCACTAGCGAGCGCTATTTTATGGTTAATGGAAAAAATGGGCTCCTTCTGGTGGTTCGATGCATGGTTAACTTGGATGGGGTTTAATATCCTGATGCTCGCCCTTTACCCGATGTGGATTGCTCCGCTCTTTAATAAATTTACCCCCATGGATAACCCCGCGTTAAAAGAACGAATCGAGGCTTTGCTGCATCGCTGTGGATTCGCCGTCAAGGGTTTGATGGTCATGGATGGCTCGATTCGTTCAAGCCACGGCAATGCCTACTTCACCGGTTTTGGTAAAACCAAAAGGATCGTTTTTTTCGACACCCTGCTCGAACGGCTTAAGGTCGAGGAAGTCGAAGCGGTATTAGCTCACGAACTGGGCCACTTCAAATGTCGTCACGTAGTAAAACGTATCCTTTTAAGCTTTGCGGCTAGTTTTTTCTTCCTCTACCTCTTAGGCTATGTAATGGATAAACCTTGGTTTTACAGTGGCCTTAACGTGACAACTGCCTCCACTGCTATGACCTTGATCCTTTTTTTCTTAGTGACCCCCCATTTCACTTTTTTACTCCAACCGCTGATGTCCGCCTATTCCCGCCAACATGAGTTTGAAGCTGATCAATACGCGGCCGCTCATGCCAACCCAGCCGATTTAGTCAATGCGCTCACAAAACTTTATAACGATAATGCCTCAACGCTCACACCCGATCCATTGCATTCCATGTTCTATGATTCTCACCCACCCGCATTAATTCGTATTGGAAAACTACAACCCAACACGCCTTTGTCTTAGCGACTACACTGAGTAAATAAATGACTGACATTGATCTTCAAAAAAATAAATGTAAGCCCTGTGAGGGTGGTGTGTCGCCACTGACTGAGGCCGAGGCCTTACGCTTATTGAAGCAACTTAACGGTTGGCAACTTCATACCCAGCACATCATCAAAGCTTTTGATTTCAAGAATTTTGACCAAACCATGGCCTTTGTCAATGCGGTGGCTTGGATTTCGCAAAAAGAAGACCATCACCCAGAGCTCAAAGTCTCCTATAGCCAATGCCAGATCAGCTATCAAACGCATGCCATTGGGGGCTTATCTGAAAATGATTTCATCTGTGCCGCTAAAATCGATGCCTTATTCGATTTGTGAGAACGTCTAAAGTTCGTGCGGCGATCGAATTATTACCTGGGCAAGTGATCGCCAGCTTTGGTCGGACCTATCGTGTGGAATTAGCAAACGGCCTGCAAGTCGAGTGCGCTACCCGTGGCAAAAGAAGTGATGTCGCCTGTGGAGACCGCGTCCAGATTCAGCATTCAGGCGACAACAGTGGCGTGATTGATTCCATACTGCCTCGGGTGAGTCTACTTTACCGCTCCGATGCCCATCGTCAAAAATTAATCGCCGCCAACGTCACCCAAGTGTTAATCGTTGTCGCACCGATTCCTAGTTTTTATGATGATCTTATTAGTCGTTGTCTTGCGGCCTGCGAGCACGCCAATATCCGGGCGCGAATACTGCTCAATAAAACGGATCTCGCCGAGGCCTCTCTCGCCTCAGCAGCACTCGACATCTACCGGCAACTCGGTTACAGCGTGCTCTCACTCAGTGCCAAACAAAGCATTGCTGCCTTACAAGAGGCACTGCAAAATGAGGTCAGTGTTTTGGTAGGGCAGTCCGGAATGGGTAAATCCACCATTGTGAATCAACTCGCTCCCGAAGCCCGCTTACGCGTTGCCGAAACCTCCCTCGCACTCGATTCAGGTCGACATACGACCACCGGGGCAAGGTTATTGCATATTAATGAGGCCACCGATCTTATCGATTCACCCGGTTTACAGTCCTTCGGTCTACATCACCTAGACCAACAAGAAACGGCGCACGCTTTTGTTGAATTTAGACCGTGGTTAGGTCAGTGCCGTTTTCGTGATTGCACTCACCGAACAGAGCCCGGGTGCGCGATTCAAGCCGCCTGCCTCGAACAAAAAATCAGTACGGTAAGAATTCAATCCTATCGCACCCTCATCGAAGAGCTTTTGCGCGCTAAAGCGCACCGCTTTGACTAAAGCGCCACGTCGCTTACGCTTTTTTCGACTCAGCAAGGCCCACCACTAACAACTAGCCCTAGCCTAATGAGTGGGCAAGACTCACCACTCCAATCAAAAACATCCAAGTCACCAAGGCCCGCCAAATCAATCCTAATGCGCTGGGCAAGCAATCGGGCGTTAATTCTTCACCAAAGCCCAATTCAGGGCGATATCGTATACGACCAAACTCATGGATAGCTCCCCCTAATTTCATGCCCAATGCCCCTGCCCCACTGGCCAAAACGATCCCCTCTTCAGGCTGACTCCACTGGGACGCCTGCGTTTTCCAACATTCGGCTGCATCCTGAAAATTGCCTACCACCGCAAAGCTCATCGCCGTTAGCCGCAGTGGCAGCCAATCCACCCAGAGCTGCGCTCGACGGGTAAATTGCACGAAGGCCTCAGAAGGTAAGGGGCCCGTCGGATAGGTCTCTGTGACCAGCGGCTCTGAGCCCCAATGTTCCAGCAAGGCAGAACTCGCACGATAAAAAATGGCACCTGCAGGACCGAGCAAGGCATACCACGCCAAGGGTGCAAATACATGTCGATACGATTGGAGAAGGCTTTTTTCAATACTCAATCCAATCATCTCGCTACGAGTCAATTCACTTGAGTCTTGCCCTCGCCATTGCGTCATTCGAAGCCTTGCCCCGTTAAGATCATCGGCATCGAGCAATTGATGAATCTCATTATAACAATCCATAAATTGACGAAATCCAACAATGACATACATCAGGGCCACGCCAAAAAATAAAGACAACAACGGGTTCATCCAGTGCAACATCCGGTCTATTAGAAACACCGTCATGCAGACTGGCAATACCCCCAACGCCCAGGCCACAACACCCTGAGTATGCTGCCCTGCATCGAACTTCGCTCGAAGTGAATGAGCAAAGGATTCATAGGTCTTAAAAAAAATATTGGCAGGGCGTAAGGGTCTGACTTGCTCCAAGAGCAATGCGGCCAGTAAAACTAAAAATTTCATGGCGCCCCCATCTCATATCGTCTTTTTAGGTAGTGAATACTTTGAGTCATACGTTTTTTGCTTCTTTCAATAAACAACCACAAACCCTACACAAATAGTTTTTGTATCATACAGAGAATTCTTCCTCATCCGCAAATGCTAATCGGTTTTTCTTAGGCTTTATCCCGCCCAACCGACTAAAGCACAAAAAAACTCTTTTCCCCTACCTGACTTATACCCCCCCACCGCCGTAGGCGGCACTCGCCCCTTCAACGGCATAACCCGCTAACGAACAGGCTTAGGTTAAAATAATGCCAGACAAACTAGCCCACGCCCTCTTTAACCCATTCCAATCCTATGGTTGTTTCCGACTATCCTCCCTTTTATTGGGATCCTGACGACATTAGCGAGCGCTTACGCTGGCCTGCGCCAGCGGGCAATCCCTTGGATCTACACATGGGGGAGATACCCGAAGGCATGGTCATCAAAGAGGCCGCCGTATTAGTGCCGTTAGTCAAGCGCCAACAAGAGATCCATTTATTATTTACTCAGCGCACGACTCATCTAAACGCTCACGCTGGTCAAATTAGTTTTCCGGGCGGGCGGGTAGAACCCGCCGATCAGGATCGCGGCGTAACTGCGTTACGTGAAACCGAAGAAGAAATCGGTTTGCCCCGACATAAAGTCCGAGTCTTAGGTCACTTACCCGAGTATTCCATCCCCTCCGGTTTTCGCATTACCCCCGTGATCGGATGGATTGATAGCCCATTTACCACGAAGGCTGATCCGTACGAAGTAGCCGATATTTTTGAAGCCCCTTTAAGTCATTTTTTAGATGAATCACGATACCTTCGACACGAATACCACTTCAACGGCCGCCATCGCCATTATGTGGCCATTTCTTATTCAGGCCGCTACTTTTGGGGGGCGACCGCAGGGATGTTACTGAGTCTGGCGCGTTGCCTAGCGCTACGTAATGCGTCATGAACTCACCGCACATCCCCTCTACCCCAGCGGTGCTCATGTTAAAGGCGGCCCTCATTCCCTTTTCTACCCATTTTTATACCTACGAAGAAAAAGGCGGCACCGCCACTTCTTCTCGAGCCCTCGGGGTCAATGAGCATGAAGTCATCAAAACCCTTATTATGGCCGACGAAAAAGCCTCACCCCTGATCGTATTAATGCATGGTGATCTTCAAGTGTCGACTAAGAATTTGGCACGCCATTTAGGCGTTAAACACATCGAGCCCTGCTCGGCCCTCGTGGCACAACGTCATAGCGGCTATCTTGTCGGAGGCACCTCCCCCTTTGGAACCCGAAAAAAAATGCCCGTCTACGTGCAAAACTCGATTTGGGATTTACCCCACATTTATATCAATGGCGGGCGTCGGGGGTTTTTAGTGCGCATTACACCAGATAGCCTTACCCAGCTCTTGCCAGTCACGCCAGTCAATGTAGCCATTACCACATAAAATGTAGAGGTTACACGGCCATTGTCTTAGAACCGATAATCCACCCAGTCAAATAACCTATTGGCTCGCTAGGGCATGATAGGTCGCTCTTAACTTCAGCTCTCATAAAGTCAACCACATGATCACAATCACCACTTCGCCCCTCGACATCGAAACTCAATTGAAACGCGTCTTTGAATGTCAGATTCCCCTGCGCTTTGCTGACATGGATGCCGATCAGCACGTCAATAACGCCGAATACTACCGTTATATGGAAGAGGCCCGAATGCGCTGGTTTGACCAATTAGGGCTCGCGTTAATTCCCCCTCTACCAATTCCCGTTTTAGCCGCCAACGCTTGTCAATTCATAAAGCCTATGCATTTTCCAGGCACGGTCACGGTCGAAATTTACTTAGGGGCCATGAGTAAAAGCAGTCTTCGCACACACTGCTTACTGCGTAATGGCCCCACCATAGTCGCCGAGGGCTATGCGGTATCGGTCTGGATGGATCCCGCAACACAAAAAAGCATTCCCTTACCAGCCCCCATACGCGCACTGAGCCCCTAGAGCTAACTTGGGGGCATGCACCTGCCCCCAACCCTGCGTGACTCGCTCAATCAATCGAAGCTAAGGCTTATTTTTTACTTTTGGCTGCTTTTTTAAGCTTAATACCCACCATTTGTTCAGGCCTTACCCATGCATCAAATTGCGCCTCCGTCACATCCCCCATGGCGATGGCAGAAGCTTTCAATGTCAGGCCCTTATGGTGAGCGTTCTTCGCAATGGCCGCCGCTTTTGCATATCCGATATAAGGATTTAAGGCCGTCACCAACATCAGCGACTCACGCATCAATTTATCAATACGAGCCAAATCCGGTTCTATCCCAATCGCACAATGTTCGTTAAAGTTCTCGCACGCATGCGAGAGCAAACTCAAACTATGCAAAAAGTTTCGTATGACCATGGGGCGAAACACATTAAGCTCAAAGTTACCCATTGATCCACCCACATTGATGGCGGTATCGTTACCAAACACCTGACAACACACCATTGTCATCGACTCAGACTGTGTCGGGTTCACCTTTCCCGGCATAATCGAGCTCCCCGGTTCGTTCTCCGGTATGATGATTTCGGCGATACCACAACGCGGGCCACAAGACAGCCAACGAATATCATTGGCAATCTTCATCAGCGAGGCCGCTAAGGTCTTTAATGCACCATGGGCATTGACCACCGCATCACACGAGCCCAAGGCTTCAAATTTATTAGGGGCCGTAACAAAGGGCATATGGGTGAGTTTTTTTAATTGGGCGGCAACCGCTTTGGCAAACTTAGGATGGGCATTTAAGCCCGTACCCACGGCCGTACCCCCAAGGGCAAGCTCACACAAATGTGGCAACGCTTCCCGTACATGCTTCAGTCCGTGGTCGAGTTGAGCCACATAACCAGAAAACTCCTGTCCCAGCGTCAATGGTGTAGCATCCTGCAAATGGGTGCGTCCAATTTTGACAATTCCCATGAAGGCTTTGGATTTTTTATTGAGCGTATCACGCAGTTTTTTTACCGCAGGAACCAGTTGCGTTTCGATACCCATCACAGCGGCCACATGCATAGCCGTAGGAAAGGTATCGTTTGAGGATTGTCCCTTATTGACATCGTCATTTTCATGCACTAAGCGTGCCATCCCCCTTTTCCCACCGAGCAACTCAGAGGCCCGATTCGCGAGCACCTCGTTGACGTTCATGTTCGTTTGAGTGCCTGATCCGGTTTGCCATACCACCAATGGAAAATGATCATCCAATTTACCGCTGAGCGCCTCATCGGCTGCCTTAATAATGGCGTTAGCTTTTTTAACGTCCAAAATGCCCAACTGCATATTCGTCTGCGCGGCAGCTTTTTTGACCATCACCTGCGCCATCAGCACGGCATGGGGCATGGTTTCGCCAGGAAAATGGAAGTGGTGCAAACTTCTTTGTGTTTGTGCACCCCACAATTTTTCGTCAGCCACCTCAATGTCACCCATCGTATCGTGTTCAATTCGAGTATTTTTTTTCATCGTCCGTATCAGTCAAGTAAGTATTAGAAATAAAAAATGCCTACGGGTCCTGCTCTGCCTGGTCTGCCTAGTCTTTATGCATCTAGTAAAAAAATTACAACAACTTTATCTGCTCGCCTCGCTGCGCTCCGGCATCCACCGTAACCAGTGCTGTCATATTCACAATCCGTCGTACTGTGGCCGAAGGGGTAATAATATGAACGGGTTTGGCCGTCCCCAGCAATATCGGACCTATCGTGATGCTATCGCCAGCAGCCGCTTTTAAAAGGTTAAAGGAAATATTCGCCGCATCCAAATTCGGCATCATCAACAAATTAGCCATCCCCTTTAATCGATTATCAGGCAACGCTCGAAGACGAATTTCCTCCGATAAAGCCATGTCGCCTTGCATCTCTCCCTCAATTTCAAGATCGGGATCGCTTCGCTCAACGAGCGCCAAGGCCGCACGCATTTTTTTCGCCGTCACCGTGTCTGCCCCCCCAAAACTAGAATGCGATAAGAGGGCCACTTTAGGAGTAATCCCAAATCGGCGGATTTCTTCCGCAGCCAATATAGTCGACTCGGCAATCTGCTCCGCGGTCGGATCAAAAGTGACGTAGGTATCGCAAATATAAACGGTGCCTTTAGGTAAGAGCAACGCATTCATGGCGGCAAAATGATTAACCCCTGCGCGTTTTCCAATCACCTGATCGATATACTGCAGATGATGGCCATATTGACCCAGTAAGCCACAAAGCATCGCATCTGCCCCCCCCATCTGCACCAACATGGCACCGATCAGGGTCGGGGCGCGACGCATATCGAGTTTGGCCAATTCCATGGAGACCCCTTTGCGCTGGGTCAATCGGTAGTATTCCCCCCAGTAATCGCGATATCGGGTATCGCTGCCTGGATCAATTAAATCAAAATTTTTATCACGCTGCATGCGAAGACCCAGCTTCTGAATGCGCGACTCAATCACTTCGGGACGGCCGATTAGCATCGGCCGGGCAATGCCCTCATCAATCACCAGTTGCGCAGCACGCAAGAATCGTTCTTCCTCGCCCTCTGCATAAACAACCTTTTTAGGGGCTTTTTTGGCAGCGGCAAAGACCGGGCGCATAATTTGTCCGGATTGATAAACAAACCGATTTAAGCGTTCTCGATAGGCATCAAAATCCGTAATGGGACGCGTTGCTACACCGCTATCCATCGCCGCTTGAGCCACAGCGGGGGCCACTTGGGCGATCAAACGAGGATCAAAGGGCTTAGGAATAAAATAATCAGGACCAAAAGGCTGTTGCGGTTCACCGTAAGCGGCGGTGACCACATCAGACTGTTCGGCTTGCGCCAACTCAGCAATTGCCTTCACGGCCGCTAGCTCCATTTGCGTGGTTATCGTGGTCGCACCCGCATCGAGCGCCCCGCGAAACACAAAAGGAAAACACAATACGTTGTTGACCTGATTGGGGTAATCGGAGCGTCCTGTCGCAATCACCGCATCGGGGCGCACTTCGCGCACTAAAGAAGGCAATATTTCGGGTTCCGGGTTGGCTAACGCCAAAATGAGCGGCCGAGGGGCCATTTGACGCACCATGTCTTGCTTTAATACCCCACCGGCTGACAAGCCGAGAAACATGTCAGCCCCTTTAATCACCTCGGCCAGAGTGCGCGCCGACGTTTCGATGGCATAGACCGTTTTATCCGGATCCATGTCAACCGTGCGTCCTTTGTAAACGACGCCGTGAATATCCGTGACCGTAATGTTTTCTCGACGCATACCTAACTTCACGAGTAATCCCAAACAAGCCAATGCAGCTGCCCCCGCTCCGGAGACCACCACTTTGACCGATTCAATATTCTTTTCCACCACCTTGAGTCCGTTATAAACAGCCGCCCCTACAGTAATGGCCGTTCCATGTTGATCATCATGGAAGACGGGGATTTTCATACGGGCACGAAGTTCACGCTCCACAATAAAGCACTCTGGAGCTTTAATATCTTCTAAATTAATGCCACCAAATGTCGGCTCTAAAGCACTGATGATCTCCACCAACTTATAGGGATCTTTTTCATTAATTTCCAAATCAAACACATCAATGCCAGAAAACTTCTTGAATAAAACAGCCTTACCTTCCATCACCGGTTTAGCGGCTAACGGTCCAATAGCACCCAAACCCAACACAGCCGTACCATTGGTAATCACAGCGACCAAATTGCCCCTTGAGGTGAGATTGCGAGCCTCACTGGGGTCGGCGACAATAGCCTCACATGCTGCAGCCACCCCTGGGGTATAGGCCAACGCTAAGTCACGCTGGTTGATCAACCCCTTGGTTGGCAAAATTGATATTTTTCCCGGGGTCGGCAATCGATGGTAATCGAGGGCCGCCTTACGCAGTGATTCATCCATAAATTATCCTTGCATCTTATAAGATTAGATTATAACGCAGCCCCTTTACAATCACTCAGCCTGACGGCAGGGGACGCCCTTAAAGTAGCCGATGGTATGAGCCCTTGAGCCGTATAAGGGGTTCTTGCGTTCAATAAAGGGTTTTTCTGTGTAATCCTATTTAATCGGTGGGCTTAACAACTCAGGTAGTATCGACGCATGAAAAAAGGGCTCTCCCATCTTTGCCACTCGATCGGGACCCAATCGGTCAATGACCGCTTGCGCTGTACCGGCAAGCTTCCAATCCTTATATTCATCCACGCTCACTAATCCCATCGACTGTGCTAGTAAATTCACATAATTAACCACCGTAAATGATTCGCTCGCCTCCAAACCACACAGTAAGCGCTGGCAAGAGTGAAAAACGGTTGCCAAGGTGTCTGCGCCGGACCTACGCATGCTCTCACAGGTTTGCTGGTTCACCACTTTTAAGCTCGCCGGCACACGAGACAATTCTGAGCACATATGAGCGGGCGCTAAAGGACTGGTCGTCATCAATTCAAGGCCTGGGATCAAGCGCAACAATGCGATCACCATGGGATTGATATCCACCTCATGAAAACCCAGATGTTGATGAAGTAAAACTCTTTTAGTCACGGGATGAATGAGTTTTGTCGCTAACCAATCTCGCCGCTCATACAGTATTTCAATAAAATGGGATAAATCAAATTGGGGCTCTGTGTATTGACTGATAAAGGCATTCATATGTCGATAGCACGAGGGACACCAAGAAACCACTTGTCCCGTGTTATGGGCATTGAATTTCTCCACATTACGTCGCCCCATGCCCTGAGCTGCAGTTAAGTTAGCATCTTTTTTTGTGCCACAACAATAACCCGCACCCCCGGCAGGGGTGACTTCCATCCCGACCGCTTCCAAAAGTGCGATGGCGTTATAAATAATGTCACCGTGTCGCACCACATTACAACCATACCAAAAGGTGACTTTATCGCTAGGGGGGCTCAGCGCTGCCATTTTTCAATTTCTTCCGTCGTTAATTGTGTTGCAGAAAAGGCGTTGATTTTACGAAAAAAATCTTTTTCATCGCGAGACTTCAGTGCGGGCTGTGCCCCCAACGAACCCAAGGCACTGATCTGTGCCGTACGCATCATTTTCATAACATTAATATTTTCAGGACAAGCCTTAATGCACACCGAGGACTGGGTGCACACTTTCAACCAATCGAGGCTTGTGGCGTGATTTGGCACCCCTTTAAGCCAATCGAGTATGCCAGCCACCGCCTCTTGCGGTCGGGCTTCTTTTAGACCGGGCCCATACTCAGTCATGGGGCAAGCCTTAAAACACTCACCACACTGGGTGCACCGAGCCAAGGTGTCTTGAATAAAACTCTCTAGATGCTCTACCAAATGATCGGCAGAGGGCTTACCTTTAAAGGAGATCATTACCGGCCCGAGAGTTTAAGCGCCTTATCCAATACGGCATG
This sequence comes from uncultured beta proteobacterium, assembly GCA_903893565.1. Taxonomy (GTDB): domain Bacteria; phylum Pseudomonadota; class Gammaproteobacteria; order Burkholderiales; family SG8-41; genus UBA5216. The sequence continues at coordinate 50,237 of CAITMU010000069.1, forward strand.
ACTGCGCAAGGGTCGGGGCATCAACCAACGAAACCCTTGCTCAATGACGGTGTCAACGTTTTCGGCCTCTACATGCGGATGTCCGCAGACGACTTGATTGGCCTTACAGATCGCCAAAATTTCGGCAATCGCCGCAGCGACCGTAGGGTGATTATATTGACGAGGAAAACCTAAGCTTTGCGATAAATCCCCCTCCCCAATAATCACAGCGCCAATGCCAGGGACTTTTTGCAAAATGGCAGGTAGGTTTTTAAGGCCCTCAACATCTTCACACATGATGGCCACTAAAATCTCACCCTTAGGATTCAAGGGCCAAACGTCTGCACAATCGTAATAGTCTTGCTGAGACAGGCCCCAATAACGGGCGGCCGTTGCTGGGGCATCCCCACGATGGCCTTGGGGTTCAAATAAGGCGGCACTCTTAGGGCGGGCATAACGGCAGGAGGCCACTGCGTTGTAGGCCTCATCGACCGTACTAATATGGGGCCAGACAATGCCATAGACGCCTTGATCGAGCACTTGCTTGGCAATCCACTGATTCATCTCCCCGCCGTTTGGGGGGATACGTACCATCGGCGTCACAGCGGGCGCCAAACTGGCCGAATCCACAATCTGTTGTCGATTCAACATGTATTGCAAACAATCGCGTAAATTTTTAATGTCGTAAGCACCATGTTCCATCTCAAAGACCACGCCATCATATTTTTCAGTGGCAATGGTTTGTGCATTCAAGGGATCTGCCGGAGAAAAACTGACACAAGTATTTTGTCCTGCCTCGAGCGCTTTAATAATGCCATTGAGTCGTGGTCTTTTCATGAATTTTCCTTTGCATCAAGCGTAAATGTATGGTCTATCAGACTTTACGCCCATTTTGGCGCTTTGCCCAAAATAATGCCATTCTAGCCGATCCGTATTTTGTCTTGTCTGCCATCCGTAGGGTTTTTTAGGGGGGCGCTTGGCGGTCCGCACCCAGTCTCAATACCCTTGAGCTCTTCCACAACAAAACACGCCCTCCCAAGAAGGGTTCCGTTTGTGTTATTTTCTTCGTCTGTCCACAAAGGAAGAATGAATGACGCCGATCGATTACAGCACCCCCGTGCGCACAGAACTCTACCCTGCCATCGAACCTTATGCGAGGGGCCTCTTAGCGCTGGATGAACGACACCACATGTATTGGGAAGTCAGCGGCAACCCCCACGGAAAAGCGGTTGTATTCTTACATGGCGGACCAGGCGCTGGGGCCTCGGCAAGTCACCGTCAATTCTTCGACCCTGAACATTACCGGATCGTCATCTTTGATCAGCGCGGATCGGGGAGATCTAAACCCCTTGGCGAATTACGTGATAACACCACTCCCCATCTGGTGGCTGATATGGAAAGATTACGTGTACACCTACAGATCGACCAATGGCATGTTTTTGGCGGCTCTTGGGGCAGTACGTTAGCCATTTGCTATGCCCAAGCCCACCCTGAGCGCTGCACCGGCTTGATTTTACGGGGAATATTTTTATGTCGCCCCAGCGAAATTCAATGGTTTTTGTACGAACTTAAAAATATCTTTCCTGAGGCTTGGGAACACTTCGCCGGCTTTATCCCCGCGGAAGAAAGAGGCGATTTGCTGAAAGCTTATTACCAGCGGCTGATCGATCCTAACCCCGCCATCCACTTGCCCGCGGCACACACCTGGAGTCGCTATGAGGGGGCCTGTTCTACGTTACTACCTAGCCCACAAACAGTGGCCTACTTTGGAGACGACACGGTAGCCCTAGGACTTGCGCGAATAGAAGCGCATTACTTCACTCATGACATTTTCTTACCCCCCAATGCACTACTCGATAGAGTCGAACGATTGCACGCCATCCCGGGTGTTATCATTCAGGGTCGTTATGATGCGGTGTGTCCAATCATAACGGCTCACGATCTTCATCGACGTTGGCCCCAAGTCAAAATGGTGATCGTTCCCGATGCAGGGCACTCGGCTTGGGAGCCTGCCATTTGTCAGCAATTAGTTGCGGCTTGCGAACGCTTTAAATCGATCCAATAACATAGGAGACCAAGATGAAATTAGTCACTTTTTCAGAATCCGCTCGATCCCCCACCAAGATTGGTGTTATTGGAAAAGACGCAGGGGTCATCGATGTGGCTCGTGCCGCCAAATCAGCTCGAATCGCCTTGCCTTTCGATGCGGATGACATGCTCAGCTTAGTCAGTGCTGGCAATAAGGGCTTGGCCTGCATTAAAAAAATTCTTGCCCTATCTAAGCCTAGCCACTTCGTGCTTGAAAAAATTAAACTCCACGCCCCGATTACTCGAACGCGTAAAAATATATTTTGCGTGGGATGGAATTACCTGGATCACTTTAACGAAGGGGCCAAAGCCCGGCCGCATGTGCAGGAAATGCCTTCGCATCCGGCCTTTTTTAGTAAGCAACCCCTCTGTATGAATGCCCCTTACGGCACGATTCCGGCCCACACGCATGTGACTCAAAAATTGGATTGGGAAGTCGAACTGGCCCTCGTGATTGGCAAACGCACACGAGACGTCACGGAGGCCAATGCAATGAAACAGATCTATGGCTATATGGTCGCCAATGACATTTCTGCAAGAGATGTGCAGCGTCACCACGGGCAACAATGGTTTCGTGGCAAAAGTCTTGATGGGCATCTACCCATGGGGCCTTGGATTGTGACGGCCGATAGCCTACGTGATCCCAACCATCTCAAACTCACCTGCCGCGTCAACGGTGTCATTAAGCAAGACTCGAACACCCAGCATTTGTATTTTAAAATTCCTCGCATCATTGCCGAGCTATCCGCAGGCCTCACCTTGGAGCCTGGTGACATTATTCTCACAGGCACACCCTCGGGCGTGGGTCATGCCCGTAATCCACCCGAATTCATGAAACCAGGTGACTGGGTGGAAACCGAGGTTGAAGGTATTGGGGTTTTACGAAATAAAATTGTTGCCTAATTCAAACCCGCTTCACGAAAATCCCCCCGCTGTAAGCACGGGAGGCGGGGGAGTGAGGCAGCACTTTTAGGCAGGCCTGCTGGCATCGATTTTTTTACTGCGGTTTAAAACCAATGTCACTGGCCAGTTTCCCCCATTTTGCAAAGTCCTTTTGAATCGTTTGAGAAAAATACTCTGGACTTTCTAGATGTAAATCCAATCCGACCAGCGTTGTTTTTTCACGAACATCGGGAAGCCTCATGGCCGAGTTGATTTGCTGATTTAACAAGGTCACGATCTCCTTGGCCACGTTTGCGGGGGCAATAGCGCCAAACCACCCTCCCGAAGTGTAGCCTGGCACCGCTTCCGATAGCGTCGGGAAATCCGGATAATTGGGGGCCCGTGTCTCTCGGGCTAAGCCTAAAATTCGTAACCGACCGGATACCACATGAGACTGAACCGTGATAAACGCAGACATCGTCGCATCAATGCGTCCACCGATCAAATCCGTCACTATGACCCCTGCCGATTTAAAGGGCACATGAAAATATCGAAAACCGGCTTGTTGGCAAAAAAGTTCTGTTGCAAAGTGTAAAAAAGCCCCTTCCCCGTTAGTCCCAAAAGCCAGTTTTCCGGGATTTTTTTTCCCATAAGCAATAAAAGACTGGGTGTTTTTAAAGGGTACATTAGGATGAACCGCTAAGGCCATGTAGTTGCTAGCCATCAAGCTAATGGGCGCAAAATCCTTAACGCTATCGTAAGCCACTTTTTTATAAGCGAGCGGTATGATGACTAAATTACCCCCCTGACCACAACCAATGGTGTAGCCATCGGGGGGCGCTTGCGCGATGGCCATCAGGCCCATCTGTCCGCCAGCCCCCGGGCGATTGTCGATGATAAAGGGTTGGCGGGTTTTTTCTGCGAATACAGGGCTCACCAACCGCATCATAAGATCACAGGTATCGCCGGGCGCGCCAGGAATAATCACCCGAATGGGGCGTTGGGGATAAGACTGGGACCATAAGGTTTGACTTAAAAAAACACATCCGACCCCTACACACCACCGAATCAAGCGTTGAGTGTTCATTCGTTGAATTCCCCCTCACCAAAAATATTGTTTTTATTTATTGTGGTTTGAAATGAATATCCTGCGCGAGCTTACCCCACTTCATAAAATCCGCCTGCAGGGTTTTTACAAAAAACTCCGGCGTCTGCGTATGAATTTCAAGTCCATAGGCAATCATTTTTTCTCGCACTTCATTCACACGCATCGCGGTATTGATTTCTCGATTCAGCAAACCAATCATTTCCTTGGGAACGCCCGCCGGAGCAATAAAACCAAACCACCCCCCCGAAGTAAACCCGGGCACCGTTTCAGCAATGGTGGGGATATCAGGGTAATTAGGCGCTCGGGTCGCACGGGCAATGGCTAACAATTTGAGGCGGCCATTAATGGCAAACGGTTGCAATGAAATAAAAGAACCCAGTTCCGCGTCTATGCGTCCGCCCATAATGTCGGTACTGATCGCCGACACACTTTTAAAAGGCACGTGCAGATAGCGAAATCCCGCCTCCTTAGCCAACAACTCTGTGGCAAAGTGCAAAAAAGCCCCTTCCCCCGTGGTTCCAAAACTTAATCGGCCTGGATGCGTTTTGGCATAGGCCACCAGATCTTTAACGCCTTTAAAGGGCACACTCGGGTGAACCACGAGCGCTAGGAAATTTGAAGCCATCAGTGCAATCGGAGAAAAATCTTTATTGGTGTCGTAGGCTACCTTTTTATAGGCCAACGGCACGATCACCATATTGCCCCCTTGCCCACAGCCCAGCGTGTAACCATCTGCCGGCGCCTGCGCGATCAGCTGCAAACCTAACTGCCCTCCGGCTCCCGGTCGATTATCGACAGTCAATGTTTGGCCCAGTTTTTCCGACACTTTGTTGCCCACCAAACGGGCTAAAATATCACAAGAGTCGCCTGCGCCAGCCGGCACGATGACTCGAATGGGTTTGGTGGGATAATTATCTGCCCCCACCCCCACGCCCAGTGCTGACCACAGCACGAAGCCGAAAAAAGCCAGCGGCTTTAAAAAAAGTCTGTCCAACAAAAAAATCTCTCCCCCAGTAGAACTATTTTTTTTCTTTTGAATTCGCAGTGGAAAAAGTTTCCATCGCTGATTTTTGCATTTCTAGCGTTTTTACCGTCATTTGAATAAAGCCAATATTCATGGTTAACCAGGTTTCTACGCCCTTTAATTCAGCTATTTTTTTCTCAATATCCTCAATTTTAGCTGTCGGCATAAACATCCCGGGTACCGGGTAGTTCATGGGATTCCACATTTTCTGCATAAATTCCATGAAATCTTTAGGTAACTCTGCCGAAGTCATCAGGCTCTCCATAGTCAGGGGTCATTGTCTCCACTGACAAATCCTACCATAGCTATCCCCCAAAAATCAGAATAGACGGATTAGTTTTTGGGGTCTACTTTTTATGGTCCCCTACAGCCTAGCCTGATACTGAATTCAAATAGCGGGGGTTAAATCCACTTTAATTTCGAATTCATCGAGGGTATGGGTATGCAAGGTTCGGCTGTTCGTGCCGGTTGCTGGATAACGGGGTGAGGTGGACTTTTGCGATCCGGTTAAGGATTCATGAGGCGAGGCCTTAAACGCCGTAGGCGTTTTTTTTGCTGTTGGCTTCGTAGTGGGCGACTCTAACAAAGCACTCAAGCGATCCTTTTCATTCAAAACTCGATTGCCATAAATACTGCCTCGGTCAGGGGAAGCACCGGCATAGGACTGCAGTGCAACGAGCAGATTGCCAGAGGAGGCTTGCAGATATTGACGTAAAATCTGTGCCCCTACCGCAATATTGGCCCGTGGATCAAAGGCTGACTTTGCGCCGCCAAATTCAGCGAATTTATCCAGATGAAATTGTGGGATCACTTGCATCAGGCCCTTGGCACCCGAACCACTTTCCGCGATCGGATTAAAACCCGATTCCACGCCAATAATGGCAACCAGCAACAAAGGATCTATGCCATATCTTCGACCCACTTGGGCCGTTGTTTTCACCAAATCAAAGACGACTTGGCGAGATACGGCATACTTGTGGGCCATATAGTCCACCACGGCATCGTAGCGACTTTCTTCGGCTACGGGAAGATGGGCCGTGGCTGCAGACTTCAAATATTGACTAACGACGGTTGTGGGTGAAACGCTCGCGCGTAAATCTCCCAATCCGTCACTTTGGGTGGCTGTATTCCAACTAAAAGATAAAGCGCCCACCATCAGCAGAACCGCCACCAGAAAAAGTCGAAATCCTGATGGTTTGATCCATGCATAGATCCGCTTTTGGCTGGGATCTTTATTAATTGATTTTGCTTTCATGCAAAACCTCCTTGATTTGCTCGCGGCCCTCGACCTGCGAAGTCGCTACCTTGCTAGGGTAACCCTATTTTTCGTATTTCGAAAATAAAAAACCACAACATCTTGTGGTTTGAGGGCAATCCTTATAAATAACCACTATTTTATGCTAGCTTGTATCGGCGTTGCAACCCAAACACCGTGAATCGTAAAGGTTGTCGATTGGCAGGGTCATTATATGTTGCATCGCAACAATTAACAAGGGCCTAGGGTATACCTGTGCAAAACTTGTTTTTTCTTTAAAAATCGCCTTCCGGCATTAATAACCCACCACGCCTCGAAACCGACCCACGATGCGAGTGTCTCGATCTTAAAATTCTGGCCTTGTCCTCCAATTCGTTATAATGGGAGACTTTAAATCTATCTTATCATTTACCCTCAGGAGCGACCATGAATGCCACCGAACAACGCCAACGTATGCGAGCCATCCTTACTGGCCAACAATGCCTCTCACCTGCTAGCGTTTACGATGGGCTCTCCGCTCGTATCGCCCAAGACGTCGGATACACATTAGGCATTCTGGCAGGCTCCGTCTCCTCTAACAGCACATTGGCCTCCCCCGATCTCATTTTGCTCACCCTGACCGAATTCGCTGATCAGATTCGCCGCATTATGCGTGCGAGCGACATCTCCTTGCTCGTCGATGCCGATCACGGTTATGGCAATGCTCTTAACGTCATGCGCACCGTCATTGAATGCGAGCATGCGGGAGTTTCAGCGATGAGTATCGAAGACACCGCCTTACCGCTGCAATTTGGCCAAGAAAAAGATACACTCATTAGCCTACCTGAAATGGTGGGGAAATTAAAAGCTGCCGTTGCTGCACGTCAAGACCCAACCACGGTGATTGCCGGTCGCACCGCCGCACTCAAAGTCGAAGGCACCGAGGCGACTTGTGCGCGTGCTAAAGCCTATGCGGCTTGCAATGTCGATTGTATTTTTGTGGTTGGTGTTGAAACTGTGGAACAAGTCCAAGCGATCCACACCGCTTCAGGCCTGCCTATTATTGTGGGTTCAGCTCCTGCCTCTATCACAAGGGAACAATTCCAAGCCGCAGGCGCTCGAGTGCTATTACAAGGCCACCAACCGCTGGCGGCTGCAGTGAAAGCCTTACGCGAAGTTTATACACATCTTTATTCCGGTGGCGCTCCCTCTCAATTGAAATCGAGCATCGCTTCGAATGAAGAAATGGACAAAATGACCCACAATGCACTGCATCAACAGTGGATTAAATCCTTCATGCGTTAATGATCGCTTTCCATTACAGACTGCAGGCCTTCTCCCATGGATGATGTCGTTAAACGAGCCATGGCCAAATGGCCTGATGTGCCTGCCGTTTATGGATGGCTAGCATTGGATCGACGGGGGCATTGGCTAATCAAGCGCGGATCTATTACCAACGCGGCTTTAAACCAATTTATCGGCAGAAACTACCTATGTGACCCCGAGGGTTGTTGGTTTTTCCAGAATGGGCCACAAAAAGTATTTGTGGATTTAGATTACACACCCCTGGTCTTTCGTGTGGACTCAGCCCTCGGTGAGCCGCTTCAACTCGTCAGCCATCTGGGCACTACGGTCGAACAAATACACAAGGTTTGGATCGATGAGCAGGGCTGTATCATTGTTCAGGCCCCAGAGGGTACGGGGTTAATTCACGATCAGGATCTTGACCCCCTTTTTCTACACGCGCTAGAACACGATAACGGCTCACCCTTAGATGATCATCTTTTTGATGATCTTTCCTATTGGTTTGAAAGTCGCCAGCCACCCCCCATCCGACTACGATTCAAAGGGCAACGCTTAGCGCTCCACCTCATTGAAAGTCACCGACTCGGATCGTTGTTGGGGTTTAACCCCCATCCGCTTCAACCCAAGCCGGCAGCCATCTAATTGGCTTACCCTTTTTTTCTCTTATTGCCATTTGATATCCTCGACGATGATTGATTTACGTAGCGACACCGTTACTCAACCCACACAAGCCATGTTGGAGGCTATGCGCCAAGCAAGCCTTGGCGATGATTCCCGCGACGGTGACCCCTGTGTGCGCTTACTCGAGGCACGAGCCGCACAAATGACCGGTAAACAAGCCGCCGTTTTCATGCCCAGTGGCACCATGACCAATCTGGTGGCCATACTCACCCACACAGAACAACAAGGCGAAATACTTCTAGAAGCGGATTCTCATATTTTAAATAATGAATCCGCTGGTATGGCACGACTAGCCGGCGCATTAGCTCGCCCCTTGCCGGGTAAAAACGGAGCGATGGGATTAAGTGCGTTAGAGCATGCTTTGAAGCGTAACCATTGGGGTCGCCGTTTAATATCCATGGAAACCACCCATAATAGCGCTGGGGGACAAGTCTTATCGTTAGCCCACATGCAAGCGGTCTACGCGTTGGCGCAACAACACGATGTTGCCGTACATACGGATGGGGCTCGGTTATTTAATGCAGCTGTTTTTTTAAATTGTCAGGCCAGTGATATTTGCGCTTTCACTGACAGCGTGACTTTTTGTCTTTCCAAAGGTCTGAGTGCTCCTATTGGATCTGTCTTATGTGGATCTGTAGAATTTTGCAACAAAGCCCGTTTTTATCGTCGGATGGTAGGAGGGCATCTACGCCAAGCCGGCCCACTGGCCGCCGCAGGACTCCTTGCCCTTGAAACCATGGTAGCGCGTTTACATGAGGATCACCGACACGCGTCTCATTTGGGCGAGCAGTTACATCGCCTGCATCACCGATTTTGTAATCCAGTTGATATTCACACCAATATCGTAATGGTTGATGTCAGTCACAGCACTGTATCCGCTCAACATTGGGTTCGTGAGTTGCTCAAACACAACGTGGCTGCCGGTGCTTGGTCCGATCAAAATTTGCGCTTAGTGACCCATCGTCATATTTCAACTCACGATATTGAAAATACGATTACGGCCTTTGAACAAGTGTGGAATGCTGTAAAAAATCAAACACTAAAATAAATTAATTTTTGTGTTCAACGGTTATCAAATTTCGTCAATATCGGTCCAATTACCTTAAGCGCTGAGTGCGCCTTCAGTGAAAATTATGGGCAAATAAGTGCCCCCACCAATAATAAGTGAATACTTACTTAAATACATACAAAATGAAGGGGATTAAAATAAATACTTGTTTATAAAGGAATTTATTATTTTTTCTCCAGATAAAAATATGTACCTTGCCCAAATTCCTGAGTTTCGGTATCTTTAGCGCCTGCTTGCAATCGTACTAAAAAAGCATCTGTTTCATTTTTCTGATCCGATTGTAGATATGACGAATAACAGCCCGAATCAGCATTGAACCTTCGCGGTTTAAGTTTTTGGAAATGGCCAATTAGCAGGAACGGTCATAAAACTTTTACCATTCGGTTTTACACTCGTCGTGGTCAGAGTGGATTTTGGGTAGGGTAGCTTAGTAGGTGAAGTGGTTTTTGATTTAACGCTAGACGTTGTTTTTTTCTTTGCTGCTTTTCTTCTGGCCGGCTTTTTAGCCGGCTTTTTTTTTATTTCCATAGTCTCGTCAAACCTTGAAAAGAAGAAACCCTATCGGTATTGGTCGTAACCTTATTCCCAACTGAATAACCCTCTTTTACCGAATGAGTGCAACGCCTATCCTAGCCTAGTGGCGACGAAGGGATAACTGATCCTCTAGGTTTCGATACAGTACATCGGGGTGCAAACGCACACCTCCCACCCAAGTCAATACTTTGGAAATAGGGTCGACAACGACTTTGAAAAAGTCATCCTCGCCCACCAGTGCTCCATAGGCGGGGGTGCGCATTAACTCACCCAGATAAACATGCCCCTCTAGGCCGTCATCAAAGCGTATCCATAATCGGTAGTCATGCTCAGCCCTTAGCTCCAGCACGGTACGATAAGCATCACCTCGGTTGCGGTATGAAAGCGGTCTTAAACGGCTTGCCAAGTCAAAGCTCCCCAGGTTGTTTAATAACAACTATAGGCCAAAGTATCAAACGAGGTGAAAAAATCTCACTCACTTTGGCAGGCTCCCCACGATATGGCTTTTAGGGTGTAGTTCATTAATCCCAGTTTAAAGCGCCACCCGTTTGATACTCGGTCACACGGGTTTCAAAGAAATTCTTCTCTTTTTTCAAGTCAATCATCTCTGCCATCCAAGGAAAAGGATTGGTGGCACCCTCGTACATCACATCAAGGCCGATTTGCTGGGCGCGACGATTAGCAATAAAACGCAGATACTCCTTAAACATCCCCGCATTCAATCCCAATACACCTCTTGGCATGGTGTCTTCAGCATAGTGGTATTCAAGCTCTACGCCTTTTTGGAATAATTGACGAATTTCATCACGAAACTCAGCAGTCCACAGATGCGGATTTTCCATCTTGATCGTATTAATCACATCGATACCAAAGTTGCAGTGCATCGACTCATCGCGCAAAATATATTGGTATTGCTCTGCCGCACCGGTCATCTTGTTTTGCCGACCTAAAGCCAGAATTTGCGTAAAACCAACATAAAAAAACAATCCTTCCATCAGACATGCAAAAACAATCAAGCTTTTCAACAATGCTTGGTCTGCTTCCAAAGTGCCTGTTTTGAAGCTAGGATTAGTCAAGGTGTCAATAAATGGGATCAAAAATTCGTCTTTAGCACGAATCGAGGCGATTTCATGGTACGCATTAAAGACCTCACCCTCATTTAACCCCAAACTCTCTACAATATACTGATAGGCATGGGTATGGATAGCTTCCTCAAAGGCTTGGCGCAGCAAATACTGCCGACACTCAGGCGCCGTAATATGACGGTAGGTACCCAACACAATATTGTTAGCCGCTAACGAATCAGCTGTAACAAAAAAGCCCAAATTGCGCTTCACCAACCGGCGCTCATCATCAGTTAAACCGTTGGGGCTTTTCCAAAGCTCAATATCCCGACTCATCTGAATTTCTTGCGGCATCCAGTGATTAGCACAAGCCGAAAGGTATTTTTCCCAAGCCCATTTGTATTTGAACGGCACCAACTGATTCACATCGGTCTGTCCGTTAATGATACGTTTATCCGCCACATTCACCCGACGCATTTGTTCAGCATCGATCGTTGATAGCGCATCGTCCACAGGGCCTGTCGATGGGGCAAAGGCCGCTTGAGCGCTTGATTCAAATCCATGAGCCTGCGCGCCGCGTTCGGCTGACTGTAAAGACAAACCTAAACCAGCCCCCGCAGGCACTGCATCTTCAAACTGCAACATCTTTTAGTCTCCTTGTTGGTTTTGTAAGTGGATACCAAAATGATTGGGCTATTGATGTTAATCGCAGCCCACCACTACAAACACATTCGTAATTTTTAACTGAGTAAATTTTATTATTGACCGACTCTATTATTGACAAGACTCACATTCTGGATTGTCGATGGAACAAAACTGAGCGTCCGTAGCAGGCACACTGGGCCCACCATCGGCCGATACCGCGTTTAACTGTCCGGCGCGGCCCGTGGATTTTTCTGCGGAAGTAGCCCCCAAAGTACGTAAATAATAGGTGGTTTTCAATCCACGTAACCATGCCAACTTATAGGTTTCATCCAACTTCTTACCCGAAGCCCCAGCCATGTAAATATTCAGTGACTGCGATTGATCAATCCACTTTTGACGACGTGAGGCACATTCCACCAACCAGTGCGTCTCTACCTCAAACGCAGTGGCATACAACTCTCGAATATCAGGCGGGATACGATCGATCTTGGACAATGACCCATCAAAATACTTCAAGTCGGCAATCATCACCTCGTCCCACAGATTTAACTTTTTCAGTTCACGCACCAAATACTCATTCACTACCGTGAACTCACCGGACAAATTCGACTTGACGTACAAATTCTGATAGGTCGGCTCAATACACTGCGATAAACCGGTGATGTTAGCAATGGTCGCGGTTGGCGCAATCGCCACACAATTAGAGTTACGCATACCCACTTGCTTAATTCTTTGGCGCAAGGCATCCCAATCCAAACTCGAAGAAGTATCGCAGTCGACGTATCCACCGCGCTGCTCTGCTAGCAGCTTCAAAGTATCGAGCGGCAATATGCCTTGATCCCACAAAGAGTTTTTAAACGTGGCGTATGCGCCACGCTCTTCCGCTAGATCAGCCGAGGCATGGTAAGCGGTGTAACAAATCTGCTCCATCGTGCGATCTGAGAACTCGACCGCAGCCTTCGATCCGTAAGGAATGCGCAACATATGCAGGCAATCTTGAAATCCCATAATCCCTAACCCGACAGGACGATGCTTAAAGTTAGAATTTCTTGCCTTATTGACCGAATAAAAATTCAAGTCAATCACATTGTCAAGCATGCGCATACCGGTACGGACTGTGCGCTTTAGCTTTTCCATATCCAGCTTACCCGTTGCCAAATCCAAATGCGCCGGCATGTTGACAGAACCTAAATTACAAACCGCAATTTCATCAGGCCCGGTATTAAGGGTAATCTCAGTGCAAAGATTCGAACTATGGATCACCCCAGTGTGTTGCTGAGGTGAACGCAAGTTACACGGGTCCTTGAACGTAATCCAAGGATGGCCCGTTTCAAAGAGCATGGTGAGCATCTTGCGCCACAATTGAAGCGCAGGAATTTTTTTGAAAAGCTTAATCTTTCCGCTCGCACAATCAGCCTCATAAGCCAAATACGCTTTTTCGAAAGACTTGCCAAACTTCTCATGCAAATCCGGTACATCAGAAGGACAAAGCAAGGTCCACTCGCCCGCCTCCATCACCCGCTTCATAAAAAGATCAGGAATCCAATTAGACGTATTCATATCATGGGTGCGCCGGCGATCATCACCCGTATTTTTACGCAGCTCAAGAAACTCTTCCACGTCAAGGTGCCAAGTCTCGAGGTAAGAGCACACCGCCCCCTTACGCTTGCCCCCTTGGTTCACTGCCACCGCCGTATCATTAACCACCTTTAGAAAGGGCACAACGCCTTGGGATTTACCATTGGTGCCCTTAATGTAGGATCCCATGGCACGCACCGGTGTCCAATCGTTACCAATACCACCCGCATATTTTTGCAACATGGCATTTTCTTTGATCGCCTCATAAATCCCGTCAAGATCATCAGCCACAGTGGTCAAATAACAGCTGGCCAATTGTGAACGCCGGGACCCGGAATTAAACAACGTGGGCGTAGAACTCATAAAATCAAAAGTCGACAGCACATTGTAAAATTCAATGGCACGAGCTTCTCTCGTCCCTACGGGCTCATTTAACGCAAGCCCCATGGCAACTCGCATATAGAAAACTTGTGGCAACTCAATGCGCTGCCCCTGAATGTGCAAGAAATAACGGTCGTAGAGAATTTGCAAACCTAGGTAGGTAAACTGCAAATCACGCTTAGGCTGTAACGCCGCGCCCAGTAGCGCCAGATCATATTCACCCAACCGCTCATCCAACAACTCGGCTTCAATGCCTTTTTTAACAAACTGCGGCAGATACTGCGCATACAGTTTTTGCATGTCGGACTGCGTGGCCTCAAAGCCCAACGTCTCCAACCGTAATGTATGCAAGAGCAAACGGGCTGTCACAAAAGTATACCCAGGATCCTGTTCGATCAGCGCTCGGGCCGCCAGTATGAGCGAGCGTCGTACCTCCTCAATCGGAACCCCATCGTACAGATCACGTTGCATCCCTAAGATCACCGGCTCAACGCTCACCTCGGCGCCTAGCCCTTCACAGGCCGCATGGACCAACTCATTAATCCGAACCACATCAAGGGGCTTAGTGACCCCGTTTTCCAACACATTAATCGTGGGGCTGATCAGCTGACTGACCGCTTGTTGCGACTCCCGCTGACGGGCGCGCTCTTTATTGCGCTCCTCCCGATAAAGCACATAGGCTCTGGCTACGTTATGCTCACCACCCCGCATGAGGCCTAGTTCGACCTGATCCTGAATGTCTTCAATATGGAATGTGCCGCCGGAGGGTTGGCGACGCATGAGCGCATTGACCACTGTTTCAGTAAGCTGTGAGACTTGTTCGCGTACGCGAGCCGAGGCCGCACCTTGACCACCGTTAACGGCAATAAACGCCTTTGTCATAGCGATGGCGATTTTTTGGGGCTCGAAACTGACAACGGCCCCATTACGGCGGATAATTTTATATTGCGAATAGGCGGCCAGCTTCTCTGGCGCATCCTCTATCGTTGGAAAATTCACTTGTGTCACTGACTGAACGGTTTCAATTCCAGCTTGCATGGATTAACCTTTTGTTTTAAATGTCTTTTTTAATTTGCGCGTTTCCGCGCCACCCTTATCCTGTGGTCCTTCGCTGATTTTCCATTACAACCACTACAGGTTGTGGTTGCAGTAACATTGTTCGCCAATTCTAGTGTTCCGATTTTCATAACGCAACTGATTTTTACGATTTTATAAAAAGCTCTTGAAAAACAATAACTATCTTCGCTAAGGCACGGAATTATTGAGTAAAATTTAAGCAGTGGGTTGACTGCAAAATGCATTTTTTTGGTGCATTTCTAAGTTCTGCTAAATATTGGCCCCTTTTCAGACAAAAAAAGTCACATTCAACTTTTTCCCTCAGGCCTAAAGTCCTCGGAGCCGAAACCAATCAAACGCCGGCCCAGGATCTGTCTTACGGCGAGGGGCTATATCGCTATGACCTTGAATATCCACGATGGGGTAGGCGGCCTTCAAGGCCCTCACCAAGGCACGTAAGCATTGGTATTGAGCCGGTTCATAGGGGAGGGTATCAGTTCCTTCTAATTCAATTCCTATCGAAAAATCATTACACCGTTGCCGCCCTCGCCATTCAGACACCCCTGCATGCCAAGCACGCTCTAGGCAAGCGACCCACTGCTGAAGTTCTCCCGTACGACGAATCAAAAAGTGCGATGAGACTCGCATCGGTGAAATCGGGGCATAAAAGGGATGCTGAGCGCCATCCAAACGATTGAGAAAAAGAGCCTCAATCCCAGTGCCTCCGAAATGGCCCGCAGGCAAACTAATATTATGGATCACAATTAACTCGATCGGCATGCCGACAGGGCGAGCATCTGCATTAGGGGACAAAACAAAATGAACGCCCTCAATTACCCCGAAACGATCTAATTGCACGGCCTAATGGCCTTTGGGAAATTTTTGCCGCTGATGTTCTTGGGAACAGAAAAACTGGCCCTGAGTCACCACACTTTCACTGCGGGGTTGATACACACCACAAACGGTACAGCGCACCATATCCTCGGGACCTCCTGGACTGGCATCAGTCTTACCGTGATCTTCAGCCGGGGGCGTCTCAGGCGCTTGACTGCCGTGACGGCGCGCGCTCGAGCGCAAGAGGTAATAAACCACAAACCCACTGGCAATCAAAAAAAATAATTTGCCCATCAGGCGCCCGGTTAGAAATAACGCTCTCGTGGGTGGAAGCCTACTCGCCCCGCAATAACCCCACATGAATAAAAAACTGGATCAAACAAAAAAACATGCCTCCCTGGAAAGTTCACGGGAAACTGTCACTGTAGGCCAAGTTCAATCAATTGGTCGGGGTGAGAGGGTTCGAACCTCCGACTCCTGCGTCCCGAACGCAGTACTCTACCAGGCTGAGCTACACCCCGATTGAAACGATTAAAGGTCAATGACAAGACTACTTGCTCATTGACTCCGCTTCGAAAAAACACCAACGGTCAAACGGTCAATCAGCCTGCTTAACACTGTGATTAAACCCGTATTGTCAAACTAACGACCCCTACAAAGACTTAAAAGCCACGAGAGGCCGAAAAGTCCGCCAATTGTAACAGAAAATCTCGCTCACGACCGGGTGCGAGACAAGCCAATTCCTGCTTGGCCAAATGCACTTGAACGAAGGCTTTTTCACGAACATATTCCAATGCACCCGTGCTATGAATCGCCTCCAGTACTAAAGGCAACTCCTCCAGTCCACCACCGCGAATGGCCGCTTGCACCGCAGCCACTTGAATAGGATTGCCGTGACGCATCACATGAATTAAAGGCAATGTCGGCTTACCCTCCGCTAGATCATCTCCGAGACTCTTCCCAATCAAAGCCTCATCACCACTGTAGTCGAGTACATCATCGATTAACTGGAAAGCCAACCCCAAATGCGCCCCATAACGCGACATCGCCTCGACAGTCGTCAGTGGCGCTTTGGCTAATAACGCGCCGATACGGGTCGCCGCTTCGAATAATTTTGCTGTTTTACAGTGAATGACCTTTAAATACTCTTGTTCGGTGGTTTGCGGATTTCGGCAATTCATCAATTGCAGCACTTCACCCTCGGCAATCACGTTGGTGGCGTCAGCTAGCACCTGCAGTATTTTCATATCCCCCACATTCACCATCATTTGAAAAGCGCGCGAGTATACGAAATCACCCACCAAAACACTCGCGGCATTACCAAAAAGCGAATTCGAGGTCGGCTTACCTCGCCGCAGGGACGATTCGTCCACGACATCGTCATGTAATAATGTTGCCGTATGGATAAACTCAATAACGGCCGCTAGGTCGTAGTGTTGCTGCCCTTCATAACTTAGTGCCCGGGCAGACAGTATCACCAAAACCGGCCGCAAACGCTTTCCACCCGCAGCAATAATATGTTCGGCAACCTGACCGATCAAGGCCACATCAGAATGCAAACTCTGGCGAATAATATGGTCAACCGACTGCATGTCGGCCGAGATAAACTCACGGATAGCGGTTATGGACAATCTATTGACAATCGTTGGGAAATAAAGTGGGCTATGATACCCTAAGCCTGCCTAAAACAGTGACTTAAGCGCGCTTGAATTGGTCGGCCTATCTCGTTCCGCCTGCCTTTTGTCCTTTTTTCAACAAAAGTCCCAAAAAACAACGCCCTTGCCCCCCGAAGCGATCTCGCGCATAAGTCTTTGACTCGGGGCATTTATTTTTGTATAATCTTTGGTTTTTCCAATACAGTAATCGGATTGGTTTCGGTCCGATTAAAGAAGTGGGGGATTTAAAGCCGTCTTAGACACGCTTTGGATCCTTATTAAAGCACTCAGAAGATATGTGTAAGTTTGGCATGTTGCCAAAGCATATATTGACGCAAAATACGGGGTTCATTATGTATGCGGTCGTAAAAACGGGTGGAAAGCAATATCGGGTCAGCGATGGCCAAAGAGTCAAGGTTGAGCAACTGGTTGCTGAAGTGGGCTCTGAAGTTTTGTTAGATCAGGTGTTGGCCTTAGGTGAAGGTGAAGCCCTGAAATTGGGTAAGCCTTTGCTAGACGGCGCGGTGGTTCGGGCCAAGGTCCTTTCCCACGGCCGAGGCGAAAAAGTGCATATCTACAAAATGCGCCGTCGCAAACACTACAGAAAGTCACAAGGCCATCGCCAGAACTATACCGAACTTGAAATTTTAGGCATTTCTGAATAAAGGACACTATCCATGGCACATAAAAAAGCCGGCGGCAGCTCAAGAAACGGCCGCGACTCTGAGTCAAAACGTCTAGGCGTGAAAGCCTTTGGCGGTGAATTAATCAGCGCAGGCAGTATCATCGTTCGTCAGCGCGGCACGCGCATGCACGCGGGTGATAATGTCGGCATGGGTCGGGACCACACCTTGTTTGCCAAGGTCACGGGACGTGTTGGGTTTTCTCAAAAAGGCCCGGAACGTCACACCATGGTCAATATTTTGCCCGCCTAGTGATCAAAAATCGATTTCATCACTATTGTTGATATCGTGTTAGACGCTCCCAAAAGCCCTGTCGCTGACAGGGCTTTTTTATCTCTACCTCCTCTACATTGTTAACCCACTTGGCCACAGCCCAATGAAATTCATCGACGAAGCCCAGATCGAAGTGCACGCCGGCAACGGTGGAGATGGCGCCGCCAGTTTTCGCCGCGAAAAATTCATTCCTCGAGGTGGCCCCGACGGCGGTGATGGCGGACGCGGCGGGAGCATCTTTGCCATCGCCGATTGCAACATCAACACCCTGATTGACTATCGTTATGCGCGTATCCATAGGGCTAAAAACGGCGAAAACGGTCAAGGGGCTGATTGTTATGGCCGTGGCGCCGTCGATATCGAATTACGTATGCCAGTAGGCACTGTGATCACCGATGCGGAAACTGGGGAGCCGCTGGCTGACCTGCAGACTCATCAGCAAAAAACACTGATCGCACGCGGGGGGAAAGGGGGTATTGGTAATCTTCACTTCAAATCGAGCACGAACCGTGCCCCGCGCCAATTCACCCGCGGCGAAGAAGGGGAAAATTTCAAACTCAAACTCGAACTGAAGGTCTTGGCCGATGTAGGACTGCTTGGCATGCCCAACGCTGGCAAATCAACCCTCATTCGTTCTGTGTCCGCAGCCAAGCCCAAAGTCGCCGATTACCCCTTCACTACCTTACATCCTAATCTGGGGGTAGTGCGGGCTAATATGAACCGCAGTTTCGTCATTGCTGATATTCCAGGATTAATTGAAGGCGCCTCGGAAGGCGCGGGACTGGGGCACCAATTTTTACGCCACCTGACCCGTACCCGTTTATTACTCCATCTTCTCGACGTCGCGCCCATGCATGAAGGTGCCGATCCGGTCAAAGATGCGCGCGCCATCATTGCTGAACTTCGTAAATACGATGAAAGCCTTTACGAAAAAACACGCTGGCTCATTTTAAATAAAATGGACTTGGTGCCCGAAGCCTTACGAGAAAAAACCGCCAAAGATATCGTCCGACGCCTACGCTGGAAAGGGCCGGTTTTTTGCCTATCCGCCATCTCCGGTCAGGGTTGCCCCGCCTTAGTTCAATCCATTATGCAATATCTCGAGTCCCTCGGCCCTACCACGCCGGTCACCGAAGAGCCTGAGAACCTTGCAGCCCCTCTGACTTAAAAAAGAGCCCTACACCAACCCCTGTCCAATACGACCTCGCCATGACTTTTTTGCTCAAAAACGCCAAACGCTTTGTGGTTAAAGTGGGCTCAAGCTTAGTCACCAATCAAGGTCAAGGGTTGGATCATCAAGCACTGGCCTTGTGGGCCGAACAAATTGCGCAATTAAGGCGTTTAAACCGTGAGGTCATCTTGGTTTCCAGTGGTGCCATTGCGGAGGGGATGCAACGACTAGGATGGAAAAAACGCCCCCATGCGGTTCATGAACTCCAAGCCGCTGCCGCTGTGGGACAAATGGGACTGGTTCAAGTGTATGAATCCTGTTTTCGTCAACATAACCTGCTGACTTCGCAAATCTTATTAACCCACGATGATCTAGCGGATCGTAAACGCTATTTAAACGCGCGCTCCACACTTCGCACCTTGCTAAGCCTTGGCGTTATCCCCATCATCAACGAAAATGACACGGTTGCAACCGACGAGATCCGGGTCGGCGACAACGACACACTAGGGGCTTTGGTCACCAATCTAACCGAGGCCGATGTACTGGTCATCCTAACCGACCAGACAGGCCTCTTTAGTGCTGACCCCCGTCGCCACTCTGATGCACAATTAATTCATCAGGCCGATGCCACTGACCCAGCACTAGAAAAAATGGCGGGTGGAGCCGGCAGTGATATTGGCCGTGGTGGCATGCTCACAAAAATACTCGCCGCTCAGCGAGCGGCCCGAGGGGGTGCTCATACCGTCATTGCCTCAGGCCATGAACCTCACGTATTGGTTCGTCTGGCCCAAGGCGAGTCCATTGGCACCTTGTTAGTGGCTCCCTCCGCCACCCTAGCGGCTCGAAAACAGTGGCTTGCTGATCACCTACAACTGCGCGGCAGTCTTTTGTTGGATGAAGGGGCAGTAAAAGCGCTATGCCAAGAAGGCAAAAGCTTACTGCCGATCGGCGTGTATGGTGTGGTCGGAGAGTTTGAACGTGGCGAAGTGGTGAGTTGCAAAGATCCCCATAACCGTGAAATTGCTCGGGGCTTAGTCAACTACAGTGCCTCAGAAGCGCGACGAATTCTAAGAACCGCTTCTAGCGACATAGAGGCCAAATTAGGCTATGTCGATGAATCCGAATTGATTCATCGGGACAATTTGGTCTTAATCTAAACGCGGGCGAAAAAGATTTATTTTTTCTCTTCGATTCGCGGATTTTGAATGGGCCATTGGATGAGGGACTCACCCACGGCTAGCCATCGTCATCCCATCACCATCACTATTCTTCCCCTCTGCGGCAAAAAAACAGTGGCTTAGCTCAACCAACCCTGGCGATTCAACCCCGGCCATTTTTAAGGGCCTGTAGAATTTGTGGCAACGGTGCGGTCCACTTTCTAGAGGGACAAAAATACACGCTATGCAGTGCTTTTTGCACATTATTCAATTGCTGGTGTTCGATAAATTTCCACTGAATGGCTCGCGCCCTTGACCAGATCGCGTTCGGGTGACCAAAGGCATACACTTTCACTTCACGGGATTCACAACGAATCGCCTCGAAACTCACGTTCTGCGCCCCACCGCGAGTTTTAATCACGAGAGAATAACGCACCACCCCGTCATCGCCCACGGACACGGAAGGCGCATCGATAAAATAGCGGTTGGGGGAATTCACTCCAGAAGAAAACTCCAGGAGGTTTTCTTCTTTAGGGTAGGCCGGCAATTGTTCCTGCAGCTCAACCCAGGGTTTTACTTCCTGATCCAGATCATAATCCCAGTCCTTCCACTGCGCCTGGGCGAGCGGGGTCGAGAGCATTAAAATAAGGGACAGTAAGCTCCAGCGCAGGGCCCAAAGCCTAGTTCTAACTGGGTGAGACTGCCCCGCAAAACCCCATTTATTATTTGACATATCCCTCACACAATATTTTTTAACCCTCTCAAGCCAGGTCAAGCCAGGTCTAGTTTAAGTGCTGCTAGGGTTGGCCCAGCCAACGCCGCCACGGTTGCTTGATAGTGCGGGTGATCGACGCCAGCGCCCAGTGTAGCACCGGCTTTTAAAGCCCGCACACTCTGGGCGGTTAACTCAAAGCGCAGAAAATGTACGGCTGAGGTCTTTTCACTATTCTCCCGCTCCAGATCCTCATCGGCGATGGCATACACTGGCTCGAACCCATTCACCCGCACCCAGACCCGGTCTTCAATCCCCTTCATCAGCGCCAACATCCGCGCTCGCTCTGCGACCTCAGCATACTCAATCATCAAGGTGGCCTTCCAATTACTCCCATCAGGGATTAGAGGATTATAGGCGTCCAATTCATCTTGAATGCCCGCCTCCTCAAAAATCTTCTCCACCCTCAACATTTCCTGCACTTGGTAGCGCATGGTCAACTCGTCCTCAAAAATCAGGGTCACGTGATCGCCCAGATGCAGGGTACGCACTTTCTTGTGAGCCATCACTTGACTACGGTAATCCTCACGCTTTTTTGCGTAAGTCTCCAACGTCATTAAACTGTCTCGAGTAATTTTTGCCATATAGTGTCTATAGTCCGTAAGCGATACGTAGCAAGGTGACCGGGTGTTGCTTTTCCGCTTTGTTCTCACCCATGCCCTGTTGAATGTGCCGACCCGCTATAGCGCAATCCGAACTGATGTAATCCGGATCTGGGGCCGCCATCTGTTGAAACACCGGTTTACCGATCTTCATCGACTGGTCAAAGTATTCGCTCTTCACACCCCAAGTACCGTCATGGCCTGCACAGCGCTCGACGGTAGTGATATGAGTGTCTGGTATTTTTTGTAACATCTCACGGGTCTTTTGCCCCATATTCTGTACTCTTAAATGACACGGAATATGGTATGAGACCTTACCGAGAGATTTTTTAAAATCGGTTCGCAACAATCCATCTTTAAAACGCAGTACAAAGTATTCAAAAGGATCATACATGGCCTCGGCAACCGCCTTAACCTCTGCATCATCCGGAAACATCAGCGGTAACTCTTGCTTAAACATTAACGCGCAGGACGGCACCGCAGCCACAATAGCGTAGCCTTGACGTGCCAATTGAGCCAGAACCGGTATATTAATTTTTTTATTTTTCTCCACCGCTTTCAAGTCCCCCAACTCAAGCTTGGGCATCCCACAACACACTTCCTTTTCTACCAACTGTGTGGGAATTTCGTTGTGATGAAGAATCGCTAACAAATCGTGACCGATACCCGGTTCATTGTAATTAATGTAACAGGTCGAATAAATAGCCACCTTGCCTGGAGTGTGCTCACCATTGCGAACGCTAAATTGAGGATTCACTTTTGCCGTGCTTCGAAATTTAGCACTGTCATACTCTGGCAACACTCGATCCTTGTGAATACCCAAAGCGTTGTCCATCATCGCGCGGGCGGTAGGATTTTTATTCAGTGAATTCACCATCTGCACGACCACCGGAATCGAGGCGAGCTTGCCCATCGCATCGGTGCTCGAGAGCAACTTATCTCTAAAACTGGTTTCACCTTTTTTAAACTTAATCGCCTTAGCGCGCAGCATGAGATGCGGAAAATCCACATTCCAATCATGCGGAGGCACATACGGGCACTTGGACATGTAACACATATCGCAGAGATAGCACTGATCCACTACTTTGGCATAATCAGCCTTATCCACCCCTTCGACTTCCATGGTGGGATTATCATCCACCAAATCAAACAAAGTGGGAAACGCCGTACATAGGCTGATACAACGTCGGCATGTATGACAGATATCAAAAACCCGTTGTAATTCTTGATTAAGCGACTCTTCGTTATAAAAATCCTCAGACTCCCAATCCAGAGGATGACGCGTGGGTTTACCTAAACTACCTTCTTTGACATTAATCGCCATATTTCACCTTAAACTTCTCTGCCCAGCATCAAAAAAAGCGGAGGCGATAGTTCGCACTCCGCCCTTATAAGGACCTAAAAACCGTACTGAAGATTAATCAGCCAATGCATCCAACGCTTTTTGGAAACGATTAGCGTGCGAGCGCTCAGCCTTAGCCAAGGTCTCAAACCAATCGGCAATTTCACTAAAGCCTTCCTCGCGTGCGGTTTTAGCCATCCCAGGATACATGTCCGTGTATTCATGGGTTTCACCGGCAACAGCAGCCTGCAAATTATGCCGTGAACTACCAATGGGCAAATCAGTCGCTGGGTCACCACACACTTCCATATGCTCTAAATGTCCATGAGCATGTCCGGTTTCACCTTCTGCGGTTGAACGGAACAAGGCAGCGACATCATTTTGACCTTCAACGTCCGCTTTCGCTGCAAAATACAAATAACGACGGTTTGCCTGAGATTCGCCAGCAAAAGCGGCCTTCAGGTTACCATGGGTTTTGGATCCTTTTAGTTGCATACCATCTCCTTTTTTTACATAAAGTTACTTCGACCAAACGGCTTTTACTACAAAAATTCGGGCTTCTTTTATTTCTTCAAAATGACACGAGATCATCTTTTAGAATTAGTCTAAATCATTCGGTGAGTTTAAAAGACTCCCCCCGCGCTGTCAATTTGCTTTTCCTTAATTCAGTCAGATCAAAAAGGGCTCACGACGCGGCGTCATTATTGAATCGATCCCGCATCTTGCCACCTAAAAAATGAGCTCCCAATCTTTTGCATGGGCATTAATAACAAACGATACTCCCCCATACACATTAGGGCTACGGTTTAGATCCTACTGGCTGTCGATCGAAACAACGGGACAGCTCTTCGAGCGCCTTTTGATAAACATCGCGCTTAAAATCGACCACCGACTCTTTAGGTATCCAATAATCAATCCAACGCCAAGCATCGAATTCGGGCTTTTCTGTTGCACGCAGGCAAACATCCGTATCACGCCCTACCAAGCGCAGAAGGAACCAAATTTGCTTTTGGCCCCGGTAATTGCCACGCCAGTCTCGACGCACCCAACGATCAGGCACTTCATAGCGTAGCCAGTCGCGCGTGCGGCCAAGAATTTTTACATGTTCCTGACGCAGGCCGATCTCTTCGTGCAATTCCCGGTACATGGCCACCTCCGGCGACTCCCCCGGATTAATGCCCCCTTGCGGAAACTGCCATGAGTGCTCTCGCACCCTTTTGCCCCAAAATACCTCATTCTTTGCATTACAAAGAATAATTCCGACGTTGGGGCGATATCCATCGCGGTCTATCACGATCACGACCCCGTAAATGCTTTCATTAGGGTGATTCTTCCACAATTTCGTATTGATTGAAAGCGCCTTCAAGCCCCTAGAAGCGTAAAAATTGTTGATCTTGATCATTCGTACGTCTTAGTAACTCAACAAAACGGGTAAAAGCCAATCCATACCGAGCCTCCAATTCTGTCGCTCGTCGTTCCAACTCTTCCCAACGTATCGGCCCAACCGGACCACGAAAGCCAAATACAGCCACATTGCCTGGTTTTTCTGCAGGCAAACAGATCACCCCGGCTGGAAACGCATGCCCAATGCGCTTCAAAAGATCATGAAAAGTTTTCTCCCCCCCCCATAAATTCACTGCCATGATGCCCCCCTTATTCAAGCGATCATGGCAGTGCTGATAAAACACAATACTGGATAACGATTCCACCACCGCTTGACTATCAAACCCATCGATAATGATCAAATCCGCACAAACACTCGGTCGACTCATAAATTCGGCACCATCGCCTAAAATAACCTCAAATCGATCCCCCTGTTCAGGCAGTGAAAAATAACGACGAGCCACATTCAACACCGATTCACGTAACTCCAGCACGCGGATCCGAGTCCACGCCATGCGATGATGAATAAATTTGGCGATTGAGCCCCCCCCTAATCCAATCATCAAAATACTCTTGGGTTTAGCGTTAAACAGCAAAAAACCCATCATGCTGCGTGTATAAGACAGCTCTAAATCATTCGGCGCCGACAAACGCATCGCACTTTGGACCGTCTCACTGCCAATATGCAAGGCACGCACGCCAAATTTTTCGCTGATATAGACCGTTTCCTCGTCCTCAGACGGTTTACGTATTCGCCAATTGCCAAACATACCCATGATTTTCCCGGTTTATTTTGTAGCTCCGGTAGAATACGTTTTTTTTGGACAATTAGCAGCCATGCGAGTCTCTAAATTTTTTATTTCTACTTTAAAAGAAGCCCCCTCGGAAGCGGAGGTCATCAGCCACAAGCTTATGCTACGGGCAGGGCTGATTAAACGCTTAACCAGCGGGGTCTACACTTGGATGCCCCTGGGGCTAAAGGTTTTACGGAAAGTAGAAACCATCCTTCGCGAAGAATTGAACAAAAGTGGCGCCATCGAATTGTCGATGCCCGCTGTCCAACCCGCAGAACTGTGGATCGAATCTGGGCGCTGGGAGCAATATGGCCCAGAACTCTTGCGGATGAAGGATCGCCATGATCGACAGTTCTGTTTTGGCCCTACCCACGAAGAAGTGATCAGCGATGTGGTGCGCCGTGAGGTAAAAAGTTACCGGCAATTACCGCTTAACTTCTACCAAATCCAAACCAAATTCAGAGATGAAATTCGCCCTCGCTTCGGGGTCATGCGCGGCCGCGAGTTTGTCATGAAAGATGCTTACTCATTTCATACGAGTTATGAAGACTTACAACTCACCTACCGTGAAATGTATGACTGTTACAGTCGGATCTTCAGTCGTCTAGGACTGAAGTTTCGTGCGGTCGCCGCTGATACCGGTTCCATTGGTGGCACGGGTTCACATGAATTTCATGTTCTAGCTGATTCGGGCGAAGATGCCCTAGCCTATTGCCCCGACTCTGAATACGCTGCCAACGTGGAACTGGCCGAGGCGGTGGCACCCACCGCGCCCCGAGGACTCGCCGTAGCGACAATGGAAAAACAACACACTCCAGGCATTCGATCCATTGAGGCCTTATGCCAAGCACTCCAACTCTTACCTTCACAAACCGTCAAATCCCTCGTTGTCGATGGGATTGATGAAAAACCCGTTCTCCTTCTGGTCCGTGGCGACCACGAACTCAATGTCATCAAAGCGAGCAAACTGGATGCCGTAAAAAAACCCCTCACCTTTTCCAGCGCGGCTCAAATTCAAGCCGCTTTTGGCGCTGAGCCGGGCTCCTTAGGTCCCGTGGGCTTTAAAGGGCCCGTGATCGCTGACCGCACGGTTGCCGCTATGTCTAATTTTGTGACTGGTGCCAACGAAACCGATTACCACTACACTGGGGTTAACATCGAGCGTGATTTTCCTGAGCCTCAAGTGGCTGATATTCGTAATGCCGTCTCAGGCGACCCCAGTCCTGACGGCAAGGGAACGTTAAGCTTATGCCGCGGTATTGAGGTCGGCCATATTTTCCAATTAAGAACCAAATATGCAAAAGCCTTAAATCTGCAATTTCTCGATCTTCAAGGCAAATCCCAAATCATGGAAATGGGCTGCTACGGTATTGGCGTCACCCGCGTGGTGGCCGCCGCTATTGAACAAAACCATGATGATAAAGGCATCGTTTTCCCTCAAAGTTTGGCCCCCTTTGATATTGCCATCGTCCCCATCGGCATGAAAAAAAGTCCCTTAGTCAAACAAACGGCAGAAAAACTTTATGCCGATTTAGTCGCTGCCGGCTTTGATGTCTTGCTGGATGATCGCGATGAAAGGCCGGGCATTATGTTTGCCGATATGGAACTCATTGGCATTCCACAACGTATCGTTGTCGGTGAGCGCGGACTCAAACAAGGTCAACTGGAGTATCAACGTCGCACCGACCCGACCGCCAGTGCTATTGAGTTAGAACAAATCATCCCGTGGCTTAAATCCCATCCATGCCTGAGTTAGGTCCCGTTCGACCACATCGTCTCTGGAGGATCTGGCTATTCATCAGTCTAGCGCTTTTAGCATCGTCCGTTTTCGCGGGCGCTCAGCAGAATGAAACGATCTCAGCAAGCTTACGCTCGCTGTTACAAAAAGAAATCTCTGATCAAGCCTCTTCTTTGGAAGCCTTTGCCTCTAAAGAAGAGCAAAGCCAGTGGCTTAATCAGCTCATTCGACCCCTGAGCGCTCTGATGAAACAGGCACAAACTCGTGAAGAGTTCTTACTCGCCGTACACTATGAGGCTAAGCGCGCTGGACTAGACCCCCTAATGGTCATTGGACTCATTGAGGTAGAAAGTGGTTTTCGCAAATACGCCATTTCATCCGCCGGCGCACGCGGGTTCATGCAAGTGATGCCTTTTTGGATGGCTAAAATTGGTGATTCGAAAGCCAATCTTTTTCACTTACGAACCAATCTTCGGTTCGGCTGTACTATTCTTCGCTATTATCTAAAACAAGAAAATAACGACTTATTTCGTGCCCTCGGTCGATACAACGGCAGCCTAGGGGCAGCAGCCTACCCGAATATGGTCGTTGGCGCATGGAAACGCTGGCAACGCATTGCAGGTACAGCCTCCCAGCCTACGCCCCCCCATCCCATCTCTCATTAACGGTTCTGCCGTGTGAACACCACGAGGTTGGTTATAATAAGGCAACGATCATGACCACACATATTTGCAAAGAAATTCTCGTTCTCTACTACAGTCAACACGGGTCCGTGCGCCAAATGGCGCAATGGATTTGTCGGGGGGTAGACAGTGTGGCTGGAGCGAGCGCGCGTTTGCGTACTCTGCCGCCGGTCTCCACCGTTTGTGAGTCCACCGCCGCACCTATTCCCGATGAGGGTGCGCCCTATGCAGAGCTAAAGGACTTAGAAGAATGTATAGGCTTAGCGCTAGGCTCCCCCACGCGATTTGGGAACATGGCCGCTGCCATGAAATATTTTTGGGATGGCACCTCGAGTCTTTGGTTAAAGGGCGCTTTAGTCGGAAAACCAGCCGCCGTGTTCACCTCCAGTGCCTCCTTACACGGTGGCCAAGAAACCACATTAACTAGCATGATGCTGCCGCTATTACATCACGGCATGGTAATCACGGGCATACCCTATAGCGAACCCGCCTTGATTCACACACAGACTGGCGGCACTCCCTATGGGGCCAGTCATTGGGCGGGTGCGGCGAGTGACCAAGCGCTCAGTGATCACGAACGTCAACTGTGTACAGCCGTTGGCAAACGCCTTGCCACCATCGCACTACAATTGGCCAAACCTTGAGCTTGGTAAGCAACGCCCGTGAATTAATGCGCTGCACCCATCAAGGATTGCTCTCCACCTTGAGCCTGGCCCAACCTGGCTTCCCTTTTGGTTCGATTGTGCCCTTTGTGTTAAATCACGAGGCGCAGCCTATTGTCCTATTAAGTCGATTGGCAGAGCACACTAAAAACATGAGCGCGCATCGCAATGTGTGTCTTTTTGTGCATGAGGTCTCCTCAGATCCACCGTCGGCAGCCCGTTTAAGTCTTCTCGGTTTTGCCTGCCGGATCGAGGACCCGAGCCCCATCAAATCGCGTTATTTTAATTTTTTTCCTTCAACCGTCGACTACTGGGAAACGATGGATTTTGATTTTTGGAAGATAGTCCCTACCGCCATAAGAACGATTCAAGGGTTTGCCCAAATGGGATGGCTGACCCCCGCTGAATATACCCCCCCCGAATCCCTCATAGCACTGAATGAAGGCGCATTACTCGACGAGATTAAACGAACACTGGAAAATGTATTGTTTCGTTCAAATGCGACGACCCATCCAGCGACTCAAAACCCCGTCCAACTACTCGGTGTGGATTGCGAAGGATTTGATTGGCGTTTTTCAGCCTCAGGCCCCATACAAAGAACGCCTTTTAACGAACCCTTACGGGATGCGGCGAGTATTACACGCGCAGTGATCAACCACTTAACTTCGGCACCCATGCCATGAATAAAAAAATCTTAAACCTTCTCACCAGCACGAGCCTCATCGGTCTCATCGCGCTCGATTTATCTTGGGAATTATGGCTCGCGCCGCAGCGCCCTGGGGGATCTTGGTTGGTACTGAAAGTGTTGCCTTTACTACTGCCCCTATTAGGCGTCTTAAATGGTCGTCGCTATACCCACCAATGGTTAAGCTTATTTATTCTGCTCTACTTTATTGAAGGCGTTGTCAGATCTTACTCGGACAAAGGTCTATCCGCCCTTTTAGCCGGCGGACAAACTGCACTCAGTGTGGTGCTCTTTATCGGCGCCATTGCGTATGTCCGAAAAAAATAGCCCCTGCGGGCTATTTTTCATCGCGCACAGGCCATGTGAAATCAAGAACCTTGCGGATTGAGTCTTTGTAATTTTGAGAATAATTTATTGAGGGCATTGATATAAGCCTTCGCTGAAGCTACGACGATATCGGTATCAGCCCCTTGTCCATTCACAATACGACCCGCCTTGGAAAGCCTGACGGTTACCTCACCCTGTGCATCAGTGCCGCTGGTAATATTATTCACTGAATACAGCAATAAAGTTGCCTCACTGTGACATACACTCTCCAAGGCCTTGAAGGTAGCGTCCACTGGGCCACTGCCATCGCTCTGGCACACATGCTCTTGCCCTCCAATTTCAGCGACAACCAATTTGGCATAAGGCAATTCACCTGTTTCAGAGTGAGCCGTCAACGACACTAAACGCCAGCGCTCGTTTTCAACCAAATCAATTTCTTCTTCGCTAATGAGGGCTTGGAGATCCTCATCAAAAATTTCGCGTTTTTTATCCGCTAAATCTTTAAACCGTTTAAATGCCGCATTCAACGACTCTTCCGAGGGCAACTCAATACCCAGCTCCAACAAACGCGATTTAAAAGCACTACGGCCCGAGAGCTTACCCAAGCTCAATCGATTATTAAGCCAACCCACCGACTCTGCACTCATAATTTCATAGGTTTCCCTATGTTTAAGAACGCCGTCCTGATGAATACCGGATTCGTGAGCAAAAGCATTCGCCCCCACCACCGCCTTATTAGGCTGGACGGGATAACCGGTGATACCCGATACGAGTTTTGAAGCCGGCACAATCTGAGTGGCATCGATTTGGGTATCACACATAAAAATATCCTGGCGAGTACGAATCGCCATTACCACTTCCTCGAGCGAAGCATTGCCAGCCCTTTCTCCCAATCCATTGATAGTGCACTCGACTTGACGTGCTCCGTTGACGACTGCGGCTAGGGAATTGGCCACGGCCAAGCCCAAATCATTGTGACAATGTACTGACCACACCACTTTGTCTGCATTAGGAATTCGTTCACGAAGTGTTCGGATCAAACTCCCAAATTGCTCGGGCAAGGTATAACCCACCGTATCAGGGATATTAATGGTGGTGGCACCGGCCTTAATCACTTGCTCGATAATTCGACACAAAAAATCAATATCCGAGCGCCCTGCATCTTCAGGCGAAAATTCAATATTATTGGTATAAGCACTGGCCCAGCGAATAGCACGCACCGCTTGATCAATGACCTGCGTAGGCTCCATGCGCAATTTTTTTTCCATGTGAATCGGCGACGTCGCAATAAAGGTGTGGAGCCGTGGGGATTGAGCCACCCGGATTGCTTCACCGCAGCGCTGAATGTCTTTTTCGTTGGCACGGGCAAGTCCACAAATGGTGCTGTCTTTAATCGCACGGGCTACCGCTTGCACTGACTCAAAATCGCCATCACTCGAGGCGGGAAAGCCGGCCTCAATGACATCCACGTGCATACGCTCGAGCTGACGAGCGATGCGTAGTTTTTCCTCTTTACTCATTGCTGCGCCGGGGCTTTGTTCGCCATCACGCATGGTCGTATCAAATATAATCAAATGTTCTTTAGCCATGACAAGTCTCCGTAAATTACCTGCACACTGCCCAAATCATAAAGGGCAAAACAAAAAAGGTCGCTAGGATTTAAGCCAGATCCGAGCGTTACAAAAAAACTGCGAGTGAGAAATGAGTTTATTTTGCGCGCGAGCGCAGCAGCAGGCCTACCAGCAGGGGGCTGGTCTTGGGGAGCAGTTCTAGGACTGCGTAAGCCTTAAAAGAAGTATTCATGGGCTAAATATAATGCGTTTTTTAATTCCATGCAAGGTCCCGATTTTAACGCCAATCCACGCAAAACACCGTATGCCCTCGGTTTAAGCCTGTGCCGAAGGTCTTAATTTATCCCAAACCCATATGACGTAGCCTGAAAATAGATAGATTAAAAACACTAAAAAAAGCATTTCTGGCAACGTACTCGCAAAAACAAAAAGAGCCACAAAACCCATTGCGATGCCCACGAGCGCTGAAAAGGGAACACTTTTTCGGATATTGATATCCTTGCCGCTGTAAAATTTGAAATTACTGACCATGGTAAAACCAGTGAATACGGTCAAACCCCAAGCCAACCATTTTACATCTTCCCCCTTAATCTGATACTCATTAAAAGACCATACGAGTCCTGCCAATACGCAAGCGGCAGCAGGACTCGGTAAACCTTGAAAGAATTTCTTATCCGCCACATCAATATTGGTATTAAAACGGGCTAGCCGTAAAGCCGCGCATGCGCAATAAATAAAAGCAGCAATCCAACCCAATTTAGTGGAAAGCCAATGTCCTAGCATGGGTACGGTTTTGGAAAAGGCAAAATCACGTAGCGCCCAGGTATACACCACCAAAGCCGGCGCTACGCCAAAGGCCACCATATCGGATAAGCTGTCGAGCTCTGCGCCAAAATCGCTTTGCGTGTGAGTTAATCTCGCAATACGCCCATCTAATCCATCCAGAACCATGGCGGCAAAAATACCCATGGCAGCATGATCAAACTGCTCATTCATTGATTGAACAATGGCATAAAATCCAGAAAACAATGCGGCCAATGTAAATAAATTAGGCAACCAATAAATCCCACGCCGCCCAAATCGTGATTTAAGAGAGAATTTCACTCTTCTTTCCGGATAACTCACGCGAATCGTGCCAATATGGATTCAGTGGCATACACTTTATCTCCCACCACCGCGCACACCACTGCTGTCAGCGGCAAATAAATATCAACACGGGAGCCAAAGCGAATAAATCCAAAACGCTGGCCGCGCGTCAAATCATCACCCGTTTTAGCATAACAAAGAATGCGTCGAGCCACTAAGCCTGCCACCTGCACACACGTCACATCGGTACCATCTTTTTTTTGAATCCACAGCACTGCACGCTCATTTTGTAACGAGGCTTTAGGCAACGAGGCGTTAAAGAAACGTCCCGGAAAATACCAGGTTTGTTTGACCTGTCCGTCCACCGGGGAGCGATTGGAATGGGCATTAAAAACATTCATAAACACGCTAATTTTTAACGCTGGGCGATCTAGGTATGGGTCTTGGGTACGCTCAATCGAGATCACCCGTCCATCGGCCGGTGAAAGCACCAAGCCCTCATCCATCGCAATATGACGCGGTGGGTCCCTAAAAAATTGAATCATGAAGGCCACCACAACCCAAAAGAACAAGGCTGCGGACCATCCCCAATAAAAATGTACCGTAGCAGCCACCGTCACGGCGAGTGCTATAAAGGGCCAACCTTCTCTGGCCAGCAGGGGATGTGGATAATTCATCTCGTCAAGCGTAAGGTTTGAGTCGTACAAGGAAAATAGTAACCGTTGGGGTCATCCCCTTCCCTTTACCAATGCTGTCAGTCAATTTTAAGTTCGTGATAAGGGTTGATTTAATTTTTGGATTGATCAACCAAACGATTACGCTTAATCCACGGCATCATATCGCGCAGCTTGCTGCCGACCACTTCAATGGGATGCTGTTTGCCAATCCGCCGCATGGCATTAAGTTTGGTGGCTCCGGTTTGATTTTCCAATAAAAATTCTTGGGCATAGGCGCCAGTCTGAATTTCTTTTAAGATCTTTCGCATTTCGGCGCGCGTCTGATCATTCACGATTCGGGGGCCTCGGGTAAAGTCACCATATTCTGCATTATTAGAAATCGAATAACGCATATTTGCGATACCACCCTCATACATAAGATCCACAATCAGCTTTAATTCATGTAAGCACTCGAAATAAGCCATTTCTGGAGCATATCCGGCCTCTACCAACGTATCAAATCCGGCTTCTACCAACGCAGTGCACCCGCCACATAAGACCGCTTGCTCGCCGAATAGATCCGTTTCCGTTTCTTCCTTAAAGGTGGTTTCAATGATGCCGGCCTTGCCTCCGCCAATGGCAGAAGCGTAGGACATCGCCATTTCCCGTGCTTTTTTAGTTTTATTTTGATGCACGGCAATTAACATCGGCACGCCACCCCCTTGTGAATAGGTACCTCTCACGGTATGTCCCGGGGCCTTCGGTGCCACCATGACTACATCCAGATCTTCGCGGGGAATGACTTGACCGTAGTGAATATTAAATCCATGCGCAAAGGCCAAGGTCGCATTTTTTTTAATATTCGGCTCCACATCTTCACGATACACTTTAGCGATATGCTCATCGGGCATTAGCATCATGACAAAGTCAGCACTTTTTACCGCCTCAGCCACAGACTTGACCGTAAGGCCCGCTTTTTTAGCTTTATCCCAAGAGGCGCCACCAGCGCGTAAGCCTACAGTCACTTTTCCGCCTGACTCCTGCAAATTCAAAGCATGGGCATGGCCTTGTGAACCGTAACCAATAATGGTGACCTTCTTACCTTTGATTAGGGACAGATCAGCATCTTTATCGTAATAAACTTTCATGTCATTCCTCTCGTTGAATATGCCACACACACCACCGTCAACCCTCTAAGGATTTTCGGAGAAAATATTATTTAAACTTTAAGCACCCGGTCACCTCGACCAATACCCGAAGAGCCGGTGCGAACCGTCTCTAGTATCGCTGATGGCTCAATGGCTTTTAAGAAAGCATCCAGCTTAGAGCCGGTACCGGTTAACTCCACTGTATAGTCCTTGTCGGTGACATCAATTATCCGGCCACGGAAAATATCCGTCATACGCTTCATTTCTTCGCGGTCTTTACCCACTGCCCGCAACTTCACCAACATCAACTCGCGCTCAATGTGCTCTCCCTCAGACAAGTCAACCACTTTGATCACATCGACTAACTTATTGAGCTGCTTGGTGATTTGTTCAATGACTTCGTCTGAACCGCGTGTCACCACGGTCATACGTGACAAAGTCGCATCTTCCGTCGGGGCTACTGTCAAAGACTCAATATTGTATCCTCTGGCTGAAAATAGCCCGGCTACCCGTGACAACGCACCCGCCTCATTTTCCAACAAAATAGAAATGATATGTTTCATGGAAATTACACCAAAATCATTTCTGACAACCCCTTACCGCCAGGTATCATCGGGTAGACATTTTCGGTTTGATCGGTCTGAAAATCCATAAAAACCAATTCCTTCTTGCGTGCAAAGCATTCTTTTAAAGCCGCCTCCACATCACCGGGTTTATCCACTTTAATCCCCACATGACCGTAGGCCTCGGCAAGTTTGACAAAGTCGGGCAGCGCATTCATATAAGATTCGGCATACCGATTGCCATGAAAAAACTCCTGCCATTGCCGCACCATACCCATATAACGATTATTCAAACAAATTAATTTAATGGGTAATTTGTATTGCTTGCAAGTCGAGAGTTCTTGAATACACATTTGAATCGATGCCTCTCCCGTCACGCAGGCCACGGTAGCGCGTGGGTTGGCTAACTGTGCGCCCATAGCCGAAGGCAAACCAAAGCCCATAGTACCCAGACCACCAGAGTTAATCCAGCGGCGGGGTTTATTAAACTTGTAATACTGCGCCGCCCACATCTGATGTTGCCCTACGTCGGAAGTAATGAATGCATCTCCCTTGGTAATTTCGTAGAGTTTTTGAACCACAAATTGTGGTTTGATAATACTCGTGCTGCGCTCGTAGTTCAGACACTGCCTACCGCGCCAAGTATCAATCTGTGCCCACCATTTTTTTAGTGCGGGTAGATCCGTATGGAATTTAAATAAGTCCCACTGCTTATTAAATTCTTTCAACACATCACGCACTTGGCCCACTATAGGCACATCCACTTTAACCCGCTTGGAAATAGAGGAGGGGTCCACATCCACATGAATGATAGTACGCTTAGGATCAAAAAAATGTTTCGGGTTGCCAATGACTCGATCATCAAATCTTGCACCAATGGCTAATAGTACATCGCACTCTTGCATGGCCAAATTGGCCTCATAGGTGCCGTGCATCCCGAGCATACCTAGAAATTGCTTATCCGTGGCTGGAAATCCTCCCAGCCCCATCAATGTATTGGTGCACGGGAACCCGAGTTTACGTACAAACTCCGTTAATTCCGTGGCCGACTCCCCCAGAATCACCCCTCCACCGGTATAGATCATGGGGCGTTGGGCTTGGGCGAGCAGTTGGAGCGCTTTTTTAATTTGTCCTGGATGACCTTTAACAACTGGATTATAGGAACGTAAGCTGATACTCGCCGGGTAGAGAAATTCCGTTTTTTGTGCGCTCACGTCCTTAGGAATATCCACCACCACCGGTCCTGGTCGACCCGTCGAAGCGATGTAAAAAGCTTTTTTAATCGTACTGGCAATATCTTCCACTTTACGTACTAAAAAATTATGCTTCACGCACGGCCGCGTGATCCCAACCGTATCGCATTCCTGGAAAGCATCTTCACCTATGGCATAAGTGGGTACTTGACCTGTAATGACCACCAGTGGAATGGAGTCCGAATAGGCAGTGGCGATCCCGGTGACTGCGTTAGTCACACCGGGTCCAGAGGTTACCAATGCCACGCCAACTTTATGCGTTGAACGGGCGTATCCATCAGCCGCATGCAACGCTCCCTGTTCATGACGCACCAGAATATGTTTTACCTTGTTTTGCTTGGATAATTCGTCATAAATAAACAACACAGCACCGCCGGGATAGCCGAACACATGTTCAACCCCCTCTTCCTGTAGGCAGCGCACTACAATTTCTGCACCCGTCATTTGCATGGCAAAAAAAACCCCAGATGAAACCTAAATTACAACAAAAAAATCCCCGTCTTTGCCCATTGTGACCCTAGATATATCAAAATGTTAGGCGGGAAATGCGAAAACCTGTAACCTTACCGCCTGCGTTGACTGGGGTCAAGTAAATTCGTATTGTAAACAGCATGATAGGCTTCGTTTTTCTAAGCCTTTGCGACCACGGTTTGATTTGTTAATATACCTAGCGTTTTAATGAGCCCATGTTCTGGCTGGAATGGACCCATCAACGCACCCACTGGGATTAGTGGAAACTTCGCATGCCCCCTGTTTCGTGATGCGGATTAATTTGGCTTAATGAGGCAACCGAACTGGCTACATATAAGGAATTGGCTGATTTTCTTGGCCAAGTCGAACGCAGGGCCTTCAAACATGCCCAATTTGCGACCCATGATACGCAAGCGGCTTTGGACATTGTTCAAGATGCCATGCTTAAGCTTTCTGAAAAATATTCCCAGCGTCCACTGGAAGAGCTTCCCATGCTTTTCCAAAGAATTTTGCAAAATACCATTAAAGACTTTTTTCGCCGACTTAAAGTTCGTACTTTATGGACTACCCCCATTTCTTCACTTATACTTCATAATGGCGAATCGGATGATTTACAGGACCCTTTGGAATCTTTTTCTGCCGATGAAAGCAATGCCTTTTCGAATGACTCGCCGGATAAGCACCTTGAACGTTCCAAACTGATTGAAAAGATTGAAGAATGTTTAAAAAAGTTGCCGGCACGTCAACGGGAAGCCTTCTTGCTGCGTTATTGGGAGGAGTTAGATGTTTCAGCTGCGGCAAAAGCAATGGGATGTTCAGAAGGGAGCGTGAAAACGCATTGCTCTCGTGCCACGCATTGGCTGGCTGAAGAACTGAAAAAGGAAGGAATTACGCTATGAATAATGACAAAAATGCTGAATTGGGCACCAAAATAGCCCAAATACTCGATCAAAGTGCGTCGAATGTGGGCTCACGCACTGAGAAAAGACTACTGGACATTAGAAAGTTAGCGCTTACAAACTATAAGCAACAACCCATGCCTGCTTGGGCGTTAGTTAGCGCCAACAATGGTCGTTTAGGGCAACTATTAGCACCTTTAGGCTATAAAGCAAGCTTTTGGACCGCTTTGGCGGTCATTGTGACCACTGTGGTTTTCCTCAACGCCCGGCACACCGTTGACTCGTCTAGAATTGCAGAAATTGCCGAAATTGACATGGGTTTATTGACAAGTGAACTGCCCATCGACGCCTACTTAGACAAAGGATTGGATTCGTGGTTAAAACAGCAAGAACCCTAGCCATCTTTTTTGGATTATTGTTGAGTTTTTTTACCCAAGCTCAACAAAACCCCAATAAATCGCCGGGCAATACTGCTGCCGCCGCTGTCGTACGTCCTCAGTGGAAGGAACTTTCCCCCAAGCAACAACATGCTTTGGCGCCACTGATGAATGATTGGGAAAAAATGGATGCGAATAGAAGGCAAAAATGGTTAAACATTGCCATTCGCTATCCCAAGATGTCACCCGAAGAACAATCGCTCTTGAAAACCCGAATGCAGGAATGGGCCAACCTAAGCACTGAGCAACGCCGCGTGGCCAGAGAGAAATATCAAAAGCTAAAACAACTACCTGACCCACAACGTCAAGAAATTAGCCAAAAATGGCAGCAACAAACCACCCCGCCAGTTTCTGATTCGGCCCCTGCCCCTGCCATTACGCCTGCACCTATAGAAACAAAACATTGATTGAATTAAGTGGTAGCACCCTTTTACCCGCAAGCCTTCATCGTCGACTGGTAGCACTCATTTACGAACTACTGATTTTGTTGGCGATATTATTTATCGGGGCACTGCCGGCTGTGATGCTCACCGCCCACTGGATACACCCCCTGGCAAGATACTTTCTACAACTGTGGCTCCTATTGGTCTGCGGCTTTTTTTACAGCATTCAATGGGTACATTACGGCCAAACTCTTCCCATGAAGACTTGGAAAATGCATTTAGTGCGCCGTGATGGCAAAACGCTGACTTACCGTGACGCAATCCAACGCTACCTCAGTGCCGTGGTGGGAACGCTATTTTTCGGAATTGGTTTTCTTTGGGCGATTTTTGACTCTGAGCGGCTTTTTTTACATGATCGCATCGCCGGTACTGCGATCGTATTAAATCAAAATCGATAAATAAACACAGCGACCCCATTTCATGGCGCATCGAAGGCCACTTAGCACACTTAGCACACTTGGTGCTCACCTACCACACCCAATCCCCTCCTATTGAGAAGCCGTTTTGGTGGCAGCTGTGGCCAATTCGCCCCTTCAAATCGACACCTAGCGACGCTCTTGCCACCACGTCAAAATTAAACCCAATGCTAAAAACGATAGCATAGGCAGTAGCGCACTAACGAACGGATACCACTCATCTAATAACCCAATATAAGCTGAAAGACTTCGCAAAAAATAAAAGGCCAAGCCCAGCATAATGCCGGTAAATAGCTTTGCGCCCACCCCCCCCTGGCGAATTTGAAAATTGGCAAACGGCACTGCAAGCAACATCATCACCAAAACGGCCAATGGGTACGTAGCCTTTGACCAAAGCGCAATTTCATAACGCAACGATTTTTGTCGATTGTCGTGCAAATGCCCTACATAAGCATAGAGGTTTGTCATCGACATCTTATCTGGCGGAACAAATAAAACACTTAAAAAACTGGGTTCAAGGGAAGAATGCCAAGTCTTGGTTTTCCAGATTTGGTTCTTGGCCTGTCCATCGATAAACTGCGTTTGCTTTACCTCATGCAATATCCAATCATGGGAGCCTTGGTAGTTTGCCGTTTCCGCAACACTGGTCGTTTTTAATTTTGCCTCTTGATCGAATTCATAAATCCTAATATCAGACAACACGCCCTCACTAGAGGCCTGACGCACGTTAATAAAACTTGCACCATCTTTAATCCACAATCCAGAACGAAACTCCTGCGCCACGATACCCGAGATAGCCCGCGACTTTAATTGCTGCGCCGTTTGATCCGCAATCGGCCCCAGATACTCGCCAAAAATAAAAGTCATCACGGCAAAGACGACACCGACCGAAGAAAGAGCCCAAACCAGACGCGTCACTGACACACCAGACGTACGCATCACGGTATATTCCGATTGCGCCACCCATTGTGCCATGGCAAATAAAGTGCCAATCATGGCGCCAATAGGAAAAAGCTCATAAATGTGCATCGGCATTTGCAACAGCACCTGAAGTAGGAGCTGTTGAAATTGAAATGACCCCCGCCCGAGATCTTTAATCTGATCGACTAGATCAAAAAAAGAAAAAAGCAACAACAACGCAGCCATGACTAAAGCCGTGGTCCAAAAAATTTCTTTGGCCAAATACCAACGCAGCGTTTTCATCGAAACACTCGGGAGAAAGAAAATAAATGCATCCGTCGATAAAAAAGTAATGCCAATAACAAGAGCATCCCTGCAGGCAAAGCAAAAAAACCAACCGGCCAACTCACTCTTGACTGAGCCACACTCATTTGCATCACAGAAAGCAAATTCGTGTAGCTCATGTATACCAACAAGGCAACCAATAAGTTCACTGATCGACCTGCCCGTGGATTCACAAAAGCTAACGGAATCGCCAGTAAAGGTAAAATTAATGTGCTAAAACACAACCCTAACCGCCAAGCAAGCTCACCTAAATTTCTATCACTCGGCGTAATCAACAATTCCATCGTCGGTAAGGTCTTCGTAATCGGTGCTCGTAGTGCGACAGCCGATTCCGTTCGAATCGCATAGCGCTCAAATTGATACACTTTAAAGTCTGCCGTTCCAGGTTCGCCCTCATACCGAGAACCCTTAAGCATCACCAAAAAACGATCCCCGTTTTCATGGATTTCTTGGTAACCCCGCTTAGCCACCATAACCCCACTTTTCCCCTGCTGAGTCGAACTGATAAAAATATTACCCACCAGATTTTCATGTCCCGAGACCTCTTCCACAAAATACACTCTCTGCGCTTGCCGTGCTTCTCGAAAAACGCCGGGGGAGAGCGTCGAGGCATCGTCCCGACCATCCAGTATTTTACGAAAATCTTCTGCCTTGCCGGCAGCCCATGGCGTCAAACCCAACGCCAAAACCGCAGTGGCTACGGCAAGCGGCAACACAAATTTCATCACCGGAGAAATCCAACGCGTTAGGCTCACCCCGCATGAAAACCATACCACCATCTCAGAGTCTCGATACGCACGACTCACGCTCATCAGCACGGCAATAAACATCGTCAGAGATAACAACGTGGGCAAATAGCTCAAAGCAGTAAATCCGAGCAAAGCGACCACGCTGGTGGTCGTAATTTCACCGGTAGCCGCCTGTCCGAGCAATCTCACCAGCTGTGTGGTCAGCACAATGCCGAGCAAAACAAGAAAGGTCGCTAAGGCGCTGCTAGCCAGCTCACGGAGTAGGGTCTTATGAAATATCATGCAGGCATTTTGCTTTTCATGGGAAAACCGCCGATAATCAACTCTTTATCATACGGTCTTTGTATAGGAGCTTAACGTGGAATTTAGCACAAAACAGTTATCCTCGGGGAGCACGAAGAGCGACTGCCTCGTCGTCGGAATTTATACCCAACACCAACTCTCGAATGCCGCCCTCGCCTTGGATCGAGCGAGCAAAGGGGCTTTAGTTAAAATCATTAAGCGCGGGGATATTGATGCTAAAGTCGGTTCAACGCTGCTTATACATACCCTAAACGGAATCGCCTCTGAACGTATCTTGTTGGTGGGGCTTGGGGATAGCGCGCAGTATGATGAAAAAGCTTTTCGCAAAGCCCTCACAGCCGCCTACGCCGCGCTGAACGCCTGCGGTGCAAAAGAAGCACAAATCTATCTTACCGCCCTACCCACAGGTCAGGCCAAAATAGACTGGCGCATACAACAAGCTGTCGTACTGGCAATTGAGGCCGGGTATCGTTTTGATCAAATGAAAAGTCACCCCACCACAAAACCTCAACGACTCAAGCACATAACCCTAGCCTTTACCAACCCCACTGAGCGCATGCTCGCTCAACAAGGGATGGAACAGGGTATCGCTCTGGGCGCGGGTATCAGCTTAGCGAAAGATTTGGGCAACTTGCCTGGCAACATCTGCACGCCGACCTACCTGGCCACACAGGCTAAAGCCTTAGCTAAACAACACCGTATGAAGGTGAAAGTCTTAGAACGGGCTGACATGCAAAAATTAGGCATGGGTAGTCTACTAAGCGTAGCACTGGGTAGCGCACAACCGCCTAAACTGATTATCTTGGAATATCACGGTGGCACCAAAACTCAAAAACCCGTCGTACTCGTAGGCAAGGGCGTCACCTTTGACACCGGAGGCACGTCACTCAAACCAGCCGCCGAAATGGATGAAATGAAATACGACATGAGCGGTGCTGGCAGTGTCTTTGGGACGCTTAAAGCCATTGCCCAAATGCGCTTACCGATTAATGTTATCGGCATTATGCCTGCCACCGAAAACATGCCTGGTTCGCGCGCCACAAAACCGGGCGATATAGTCACTAGCATGTCAGGTCAAACCGTAGAAATTCTCAATACCGATGCCGAAGGACGACTCATACTTTGCGATGCCCTGACCTATGCCGAACGCTATAATCCGGTAGCGGTCATTGACATTGCCACCCTGACTGGGGCATGCGTGATTGCCTTAGGGCACGTAGTCAGTGGTTTATTTACCAATGATGAGCAACTGGCAAAGGAAATTCTAGCCGCGGGACAAACCACTCAAGACCGTGCTTGGCTGTTACCCCTAGATGAAGAATATCAAGAACAACTGAAAAGTAACTTTGCTGACTTTGCCAATATTGGCGGTCGCGCAGCCGGTGCGGTAACGGCTGCATGCTTCTTGGCTCGATTTACCAAGAAATTTAAATGGGCGCACTTGGATGTGGCTGGCACTGCTTGGAAATCAGGCCAACAAAAGGGCTCTACGGGTCGCCCTGTAGCCTTGTTAACGCAATACCTCATCAACCGAGCCCGAATGGGCTAGCCCAGCAAAGCACGCCACTAGCTGATGACCGAAATAGACTTTTACATTCATGTTAAAGACAAGTGGTCTACCACCTGCCGGTTGGTAGCCAAAGCCTATAGCCGCGGTCTCAAAGTGGCGCTGTTATGCCCCAACGCTTCCACCTGCAAAGAGCTCGATGATTTACTCTGGTCTTTTTCACCCACAGCCTTCATCCCCCATTGTCACGCCAATCACCCAGAAGCGGCCGATAGCCCGGTCACGCTTTTGGATGAGAATAGCGCCCCATTGCACGATGACGTGCTTGTCAATTTACACCCTCAATGGCCACCGCAATTTAGCCGATTCAAAAGACTCGTGGAAATTGTCAGTGAAGACGAAGAAGACAAGAAGCTCGCCCGCGCTCGCTTCAAATTCTACCGCGACCGCGGCTACGAGATCCGCACCCACGATCTTTCGAAGTAAAGGGCTTAATGCCTACTGATAGACCAGACTAAATAACTACGGAGCCGTATCTGGCCCTTAAACTCATTTTTTTCAATCCTTCCACTTAACCTCTCGCCCTTTCGAATCTTTCTTACCCATGAATCTTAAAGCCCCCACAACTGACTCCAATACTGCGCCCGATCAACCGACGTTAGCCAAAAGTTTTGAGCCCGCCGCCATCGAAGCGCGCTGGTATAGTCAATGGGAAGCAGCAGGCTTTTTTAAAGCCGGTGTGGATGAGGATAAAAAAAATAGCTACTGTATTTTGCTGCCTCCACCTAATGTCACCGGCACCTTACATATGGGACACGCTTTCCAACACACGCTGATGGATGCGCTCACTCGTTACCATCGTATGAGCGGGAGTAACACCTTGTGGCAACCCGGCACTGACCATGCAGGCATCGCCACCCAAATTGTGGTGGAAAGACAACTCGAAGCACAAAAACAATCACGCTCTCAAATGGGTCGGGAGGCCTTTTTACAAAAAGTGTGGGAGTGGAAAGCACAATCAGGGTCCACCATTTCACGTCAGATGCGACGTTTGGGTAGCTCTTGTGACTGGCAGCGCGAGCGATTCACAATGGATGAAGGTTTATCGAAGACCGTCACAGAAACTTTCGTTCAATTGCATCAACAAGGTTTGATTTATCGAGGCAAGCGGCTGGTCAATTGGGACCCTGTATTACAAACAGCCGTTTCCGATCTAGAGGTGGAATCGCACGAAGTACAGGGTCACTTGTGGCATATCCGCTACCCGCTTTGTTCGGGCGAAGGTTACTTGGTCGTCGCCACGACACGACCAGAAACACTCATCGGCGATGTAGCCGTTGCGGTCAATCCCGAAGATGAACGCTATGTCAATCTTGTCGGTAGCGAAGTCTATCTGCCTTTAACAGGACGAAAAATTCCCGTTATTGCTGACTCCTATGTCGATGCAAGCTTTGGTACGGGCTGTGTAAAAATAACGCCAGCCCACGACTTTAATGACTATCAAGTCGGTATTCGTCATCACCTCGAGCCCATTAACGTATTAACCCTAGAAGCCAAGATGAATGAACAAGCCCCCAGTGCCTATCAAGGACTGGATCGGTTTGAAGCGCGCAAACAAATCGTTGCCGATCTTAGCGCACTGGGTTTGATCGATTCCATCAAACCCCACACGCTCATGGTGCCTCGCTGCGGAAGAAGCGACGCCATCGTCGAACCGATGCTCACCGATCAATGGTTTCTCAAGATGCAAACCTTGGCCGAGCGTGGCCTTAAAGCGGTGGCCTCGGGTCAAATCAAATTTGTACCAGACAATTGGACCCATGTTTATAACCAATGGCTTGAAAAAATCCAAGACTGGTGTTTGTCGCGCCAATTATGGTGGGGTCACCGCATTCCTGCCTGGTATGACAGTGAAGGGCACGTTTACGTTGCTCGCAATGAGGCCGAAGCCCTTGCCCAGTATGATGACGCCCTTGCCTTACGTGCTAAGGCCGGCCAGCCCTCAACCCGAGCCCCTCTGCGCCAGGATGAGGATGTTCTCGATACCTGGTACTCCTCAGCGCTATGGCCATTTTCTACGCTCGACTGGAGTCCAGA
Source organism: uncultured beta proteobacterium (assembly GCA_903893565.1). Taxonomy (GTDB): domain Bacteria; phylum Pseudomonadota; class Gammaproteobacteria; order Burkholderiales; family SG8-41; genus UBA5216. Next base: position 94,470 of record CAITMU010000069.1, read on the forward strand.
CTACCCCCACACCACCAATCCCGCCTTGTCTCGTTACCTACCCTCTTCGGTATTGGTCACCGGATTTGACATTATCTTCTTTTGGGTCGCCCGCATGGTGATGATGACCTTGCATTTTACCGATCAAGTCCCATTCAAAGAGGTCTATGTTCATGGATTGATCCGTGATGCAGAAGGCCAAAAAATGTCCAAATCCAAAGGCAATGTACTGGATCCCTTGGATATCGTTGACGGTATCAGTTTGCAAGCCTTGCTAGATAAACGAACAACCCAGTTGATGGATCCTCGACAAACCGACAAAATTATTGCTACTACAAAAAAACATTACCCGGACGGCATTGCTTCATTTGGAACCGATGCGCTTCGTTTTACTTTTTCGAGCCTCGCCTCCCCCGGAAGAGACATCAAATTTGACCTGCAACGTTGCGATGGCTATCGCAACTTTTGTAACAAACTATGGAACGCGACTCGCTTCGTACTCATGAATTGTGAACAACAGGACGTGGGGCTTAACCCTAACGATCAAAGAACACTCAGCGCTCCCGATGAATGGATCTTAAGTCGATTAAATCGTACTGAAGCATTGATTGCGGATGCTTTTGCTGAGTATCGCTTTGATAACCTTTCACGAGCGCTCTACGAATTTATATGGGATGAGTATTGCGATTGGTATCTGGAATTGGCCAAAGTGCAGTTACAAAACCCAGATCTCAACATACAACGGGGTACACGCCATACTCTGGTGAGCGTGCTAGAGAGCATTTTAAGATTAGCTCACCCCATCATCCCCTTTATTACTGAGGAACTGTGGCAGACCGTATCAACCTTAACGCCACCGCATGTCCTACCTAGCGCGCAACCGGTCTTGCGTAGCCTTATGTTACAACCCTACCCAAAAGCCGATCCTAAGCGAATCAACGAAGCGGCCGAATCCGACACCCAGACCTTAAAGCAATTAATCAATGCTTGTCGGAGCCTACGTAGTGAAATGAATTTAGCCCCCGGACAAAAAGTGCCTCTTTTGATCACCGGGGATGCCATGCATTTGGCACGCTTTGCCCCTTATATGGCTGCTATGGCACGATTAAGTGAGGTGAAAACCGTCCCTGCCCTACCTCAGGCCGATGCCCCCGTTTCCATTGTAGGTCCTTTCCAGTTAATGCTGCAGGTGGAAATCGATAAAGAAGCTGAGAAAACACGTCTTCAAAAAGAACAAAACCGTTTAGTGGCGGAAGTGGCCAAAGCCCAAGCAAAATTGATCAATCCCCAATTTGTCGACAAAGCCCCCGCGGCTGTGGTGGCACAAGAACGCTCTCGGCTTGCGCAATTTGAAGCCAATCTCAACGAAATCCAAATCTTACTAAAAAAGCTCCATCTGTGAGCACTACCAATCGAAGCGGGCAAGGGTACTGCTGATGCTCATAGCCCCGCGTCATGTATAGGCAGAAACCATGATTCACGCCTTTCGCGCCTTCAGACATCGAAACTACCGGCTTTACTTTACCGGTCAATCGGTCTCTCTGATCGGCACGTGGGTCCAACAAATCGCCGTCAGTTGGCTCGTGTATCGGCTTAGTGGTTCTGCGTTACTCTTAGGGGTCACCGGATTTGCAGGGCAAATCGCTATTTTATTTTTGTCCCCATTCGGCGGCATTTGGGCTGATCGTTTTGATCGCAAAAAAACGATGATTGTGACTCAGCTGGTGTCTATTACGCTGACACTGATCCTAGCAGCCATGGTCTGGACCCATGCGGCTAGCATCACCAGTGTCATCTGGCTCTCGGCCTTATTAGGCATTGTGCAAGCCCTAGAAACCCCGGTACGCTCCTCCTATACTCCAGAGCTGGTTCCCATTAAAACGGATTTAGCCAGTGCCATTGCCTTTAGCGGTGGCATGCAAAACGCAGGGCGTATGATCGGACCGTCGATTGCGGGACTGCTCCTCATCTACTTCAGTGAGGCTTTTTGCTTCGCACTGAATGCCATTACCAAAATTTGGCTTATTAGTAGTCTATTGTTTATTCGTAACGAACAACAAGAAAAATCCGCTCCCTCCTCTAACTTATGGTTTAGCGTATGCGAAGGGGCACGTTACACCTGGAGCCTAAAACCGCTACGCTACCTTCTACCCATGATGGCGCTGCTGAGTTTCACTATTACCCCTTACCAGGCCCTGATGCCCATTTTTGCTGCGGAGACCTTTTCTGGGGGCGCCTCCATGTTGGGGTTTTTAGTAGGAGCGGCTGGATTTGGCGGTTTGATTGGCATGATGATTATGGCCTCTCGAGGAAAAGTAAGCGACCTCTTACAATGGGCGGCGATTGGTCCGATTTTATCGGGAATTGGGATGCTGTGTTTTACTTTGTCGCATCACCTTTTCTTTAGTTTGTTCTGCATGGTCATTGTCGGTGTTGGGGTGATCGCGACGGCGATGTCGGTCAACACCATTATTCAAACCATTTGTGAACCACAAAAAAGAGGGCGGGTCACCAGCTACTACATCATTGCCTTCATGGGAATTAACCCCGTGGGTTGCTTAGCGGCAGGCGCCTTAGCTCACCATATTGGCGCACCTGCCACCTTAGGGGGGTTTGCTGTCATTTGCGCCCTTAGCGGGATAGCGCTTAAATATCAATTGCCTCGCTTAAAAAATCAATTAGAACCTTTATATATCGCAGCCGGAGTGACTAAAAAATAACGGGTCTATCCACCTATCTGCGTCTCAGGTGTTTTTTTGCATATAAAATATAAAACCCAAAGGCCCCTCTTCTGCCGAGAGCAAGGTATGGCCGGTTTGCTTGGCAAATGCTTGAAAGTCCTTGTGCGCCCCTGGGTCAGTCGCAATAATTTTGAGCACTTGCCCCGAGCTCATATCAGTTAAAGACTTTTTTGTTCTCAATATGGGTAGCGGGCAATTTAATCCGCTCGCGTCAAGTTCTTTGTTAAATTCCATTTTCGTCCTCTCGTTCCATTGAATCTTATTCGATAGAGATGATTGACTAGCAAAACACAGGTTCCTAACGATAAAAGCTTTACATGCCATCATATCCACCTATGGCGCGCATTATATATATAAGTGCGAAGGGCTTATTTAATTTTTTTAATTTTCTTAAGCCCACCCTAAGACGCAATCGGTTTAAGGCGATTCTTTTCATTTAAATCGCTTGATTAATGGCTTTACTCAAATGACCGCAACCCAACCATTTAATATGCAAACCTTACCGATTTTCTTTTTCTTCCTTACGTCTTTCGCTATCTTGAATGAGCAAATCCCGCAGCCGAGCCTCAGCAGCAGACAATTGATAGTAGTCACCATCGGCGGCTTTAATACCAATTTGCAGTTGGTCAATAGCGCCGGGTAAATTATCCAATCGCACATAAGCCTCTGCGAGGGCTTTGTGTTGAAAAAAAGTTCGGTGACTAAGGGCATAGGCTTCGGCTTGAAACTGGTACAAGTGGTAATCATCAGGATTTAACAACAATCGCTCCTGTACTAATTGTAAGACCGCATCTGGTTGCCGATTGCGTAACAATGCCTCAATAAAAGCATAGAATAAACCTCGATAATGAGGAAATGATTTCAGTCCAGAGCGAAAACAATTCATCACATCCTGATCCTGTGCCTCGAGTTTAATGCGGCATCCCAAGCTTTCTACCATGGCATTGGATTTGACTAATTGTTGTAAGGCTGCAAATTCACGTTTAGCCGCCGAAAATTCACGTATTCGTAGTAACGCTAAACTTAATCCATAGCGAACTCCAGCCTCTGATAAGTAGCGCTTATCTTCCAAGCTCTGTTGATAATAACGAATGACCTCTCTGGGATTTTCAAGCTCCGCTTTCAATTTAGCACGAACCAAATGAAACTCTATTTGATCAGCGACTTGACGGTAGGGATAGTCTTGAATCCGATTTTGCATATCGGCAATACGATCGAGGGTCAAAGGGTGGCTACGTAAATAAGACGGGGCACCTTTTTCGTAGATTCGCGTCGCACGCTCTAGTCGTTGGAAAAATGTCACCATCCCCTGTGGATCAAACCCACCTTTCACTATCAGTTGCAATCCCATACGATCCGCCTCTCGCTCATAATCGCGGGAATAATTAAGTTGCTGCTGCTTCACCAGTGCAGGACCCACGGTCGCACTGGCTTGGGCCAATTGTGGATTGGTCCTTGCCGCCAGCAAAGCGATGGCCAAAGCGGCTATCGATACCCACTGCGTCGACTTATCCATCGTGACCATGCGAGAAATATGGTGTTGCGTCACATGAGATATTTCATGGCCTAAGACCCCCGCAACCTCGGATTCACTTTGAGCCGCCAGTAATAAACCCGCATTGACCCCCACATGACCTCCGGGCAGTGCAAACGCATTAATCTGGTTGTCTCGAACCATAAAAAAATCAAATGCTCGACTCAATCCCGAGACCTGTGCGCTTAAGCGTTTACCCAGTTGCGACACATAATCGGTCACCTCCACATCATCATAAAAATCTGGGTCCTGACGCATCTCACGCATGATCAACTTGCCCAACTGTTTTTCCTGTGCCGGAGTAAATCCACTTTGGGCAGGATCGCCCAGTTCTGGCAAACCTTGCGCTAAGACCTGAGCATTAAATAAACAGGCCACAAGCCACAAGACAAGTAATGATCGAATGAGGAGAAAAACGCGCATAATGCTATGATAAGCCCTGAAAAGAAAACTGCTCACTTTTATGATTAAAAAAACTCAAAAATTAAATCATTTTGACGATCAAGGCCAGGCCCACATGGTTGATGTGGGTGCGAAGGCCGAGACCCAGCGCCTTGCAAGGGCTACCGGTAGCATTCGCATGCAGGCTGCCACCTTGCGTCTGATCGCTGCGGGTACCGCCAAAAAAGGTGACGTGCTTGGTGTCTCAAGAATTGCTGCCATCCAAGCCACCAAACGTACTGCAGAGCTCATTCCCTTATGTCACCCTCTGGCTTTAACCCATGTGGAGGTTGACTTCACATTGAATAAAAAAACCCACGCAGTCCACTGCACAGCCACCGTTGCTACGTTGGGTCGTACGGGAGTAGAAATGGAGGCACTGACCGCGGTCAGTGTGGGCTTGCTCACTATTTATGATATGTGTAAGGCTGTTGATCGCGGCATGGTCCTTGATGAAATTCATTTATTAGAAAAAAAAGGTGGTAAATCAGGCACTTGGACAAAATAACCTAACCTTTCACAGAGTCCTTCAAAACAGCCGCGGCGTAGAAAAGGGTTCACTCCCCGTCATGGCTTGGCTCTGTTGGGCCGGAGTCCATCAAAGGTCGACTCGACACAGTGACAGGGTGTCGTTAGTATTCTGGTATTACAGCTTGGCTAAAGCTGTTGCCCTTTCAAACCATAGGCAGCATCGTCAAATCATCAGGAAGAACTATGAATTTATTTCGTCGTCAATTCTTAAGATTAACCAGTGTCGTAGGGGCCCTGGGTGTCACCGGGCTGAGTGCGCTCGAATTGGTTTTACAGGCACCCTCTGCCCTAGCAGCGGTCTGGAATAAACCTGGTTTTGAATCTAAAGTGGTGGAAGAGGTAATGAAGAGCCTCGGCGCCACCAATGCCCAGCCCAGTGCAGAGATTCATATCAATGCCCCTGATATAGCAGAAAACGGTGCGGTTGTACCCATCGAAGTGACCAGTCGTATCAATAACACACAGTCCATCGCGCTCATCGCGGAAAAAAACCCCTTCCCCTTAGCCGCGCAAGTAGAGCTGCTGAATGGGGCTGAGCCCTATTTTTATGTTCGCATCAAAATGGGCCAGACTTCCCGTATTCAGGTATTGGTAAAAGCGGATGGTAAGTTCTACACCGCCCACAAAGAAATCAAGATCACCATCGGTGGATGTGGCTAAAACAAAACGTATGTCTTATTGACCTCTATCCCATTTTTAATGACTAAGGACAATCACCATGGCTGAGCCCATGAAAATTCGCGCCACTTTAAAAAACAATATGGCTGAGATTCGGGTCTTAGTGGCGCACCCGATGGAAACCGGTCAACGTAAAGATGCCACTGGAGCCATCGTGCCGACACATTTTATTCATTCGATGACGGTGCATCTGAATGAAACGCTCGTATATGACGGACAATGGAGTCAGGCTATTTCTCGAAATCCCGTTTTTGCCTTACGGATTAAAGGGGCTAAAATCGGGGACAAAGTAGTGGTCCATTGGATGGATAATAAAAACGATAAACGAAACGACGAAATCACCCTTCAAGCCTAATACCGTTTTCGTCATTTCAGTATTGATTGTCAATCAACCGCTTATCAAACCCCTTATCTTCACATGCTGATATCTCTTTTCTTTCGGTGCCGCCTTTTGAATAAGCAAAAACAAGCTGGTTTTCTTGCAATGGTCTTGATGCTTTTTTTAAGCTTGGCCAGCGGGCTCGCGCAATCCCTTGAAACCCCTCAAGATGGATTGGCGATCGGTCGACAATTACTGGCAGAAGACAACCCAGGGGACTTATGGACTGAACGAGGGAAAAGACTTTTTCATTCGAATCGTGGTCCTAAAAATAAATCTCTAGAAACCTGTGATCTAGGTCTAGGGCCTGGTATTACCAAAGGCGCTTTTGCTCAGCTTCCGCGTTATTTTAACGACACAAAAAGTGTTCAAGATTTAGAGTCACGACTTTTGACTTGCATGGTAGAAATTCAAGGTTTTGCCCGCGCGGAGTTGATTTCGCGTCGCTTTGGCACGCTTGATCAAGATTCGGATATCGAAGCGCTTGTTGCTTTCATCGGTTCGGATTCCAATAATCTGCCTATGAATATCGGGTTGTCTCATCCGCTTGAACGTGTCATGTATGAAACAGGAAAAATATTATTCTATCGTCGTAGCGGTCCCCTAGATTTTGCCTGCATGACTTGTCATGGGGAAACCGGAAAACGAGTACGCTTACAAGATCTACCCAATATGACAAAAAAAGAAGAAATCCAACAAGCCGTCACTACTGGTTGGCCTGCTTACCGCGGCACTCACAGTACGGTGCGAACCATGCAACACCGTTTGTCTGACTGCAACTGGCAAATGCGTCTGCCGGATTTAAACTATGCTTCCGACTTAAGTGTCGCCATTACCACATTTTTGAATTACTCCGCCAACGGCGGCCTGATTAAGCTTCCGGGAGTGCGCCGATGAAAGCGATCACTGATCAATGGGTAAGAGGATATCGGCTAGGCGCCATCCCGTTATTGCTATTTTTTTCAGCTTGTAGTCAGTGGACTGCCTCCTTTATCGATGTTCGATCTAATGCAGAAACTATGGTGATGGGCGCCTATTCTGCCACCCCTGAATTAAACCAGCGGGCCGTACAAGATCCCTCTCAAAAAATATGTAGCCTCATGCCCGATGAAAGTCTGACTCAAGACCAAATGACTTTCGTCACTGATGCGGCCAAACATTCAGTCAGCTACCCTAACTCTGGACACCTAACCGGTGATTGGAAAAAAGGCGCAGAACTCGTGGCAGATGGAACCGGTCAAAGAATAGTCAACGGACAAATTGAAAAATTGGCAAGAAACGGGGCCCTTTGCAATAACTGCCATCAAATCGATCCTAAAGAGGTCAATGCCGGAAATTTAGGGCCGTCCTTAGTGGGTTATGCCAAACTTCGAGGAAGGTCGGAAACGGTCATCCGTTACACCTATGAAAAGATCTACAATGCTTGGGCATTTTTACCTTGCTCCAATATGCCTCGTTTAGGGGCTAATCATTTTTTAACCCCAGAACAAATCGCTGATGTTGTCGCATACCTGACCGATCCACAGTCTCCAGTCAATGCTCCCTAAAATGGGCTTTGATCCTACCCCCCTCTTTTCAAGCTTCCAAGCGATGAGTGGGTTGTAATGAATCTTAATCGACGTGAATTTTTAAATATTCTAGCCATTGCCAGTGCCAATGGTTTAGCGATTAACTCCCCTCCAGCTTTCGCTACTACAGGCAAAGATGCCCTGTATGACTTACCACCCTTTGGTAACGCTAGCTTACTGCACTTCACCGACGCTCACGCCCAGCTCCTGCCCTGTTATTACCGTGAGCCCGACACCAACCTAGGGGCCGGTCTTCATATGGATCGTCCCCCGCACCTGACCGGTGAAGCCTTATTAAAATACTTTCGTATTCCTGCCCACACCCGAAGTGCCTATGCTTTCACCCATTTAAACTTCACTCAATCCGCACGCACTTATGGTCAATTAGGGGGGTTTGCCCACCTCGCCACTCTGGTCAAGCGATTACGCGCTGATCGGCCTGGTGCCTTACTGCTCGATGGTGGCGATAGCTGGCAGGGCTCCGCTACGGCCTTATGGACTCAAGGTCAGGATATGGTAAAAGCCTGTAAGCTCCTAGGGGTTGATATCATGACGGGCCACTGGGAATTTACCTATGGAGCCAAACGTGTTCACGAGGTTATTGAAAATGAGTTTGCGGGCCATATTGAATTTTTAGCGCAAAACATCCGGACTACTGACTTTGATGATCCTGTCTTTAAGAGTGACACCTTACGACAGATCAACGGGGCTCGAGTGGCTATCATCGGACAAGCCTTTCCCTATACGCCCATTGCTAACCCCGCACACTTTATCCCCGATTGGACTTTTGGTATTCAAGAAGAACGCTTACAAAAAATTGTAGACAGCGCAAGGCAGCGTGGGGCCGAGGCTGTCGTATTGCTTTCACATAACGGTGTTGATGTTGATCTTAAATTAGCATCCCGAGTTACGGGTATCGATTTTATTATGGGTGGGCATACCCACGACCCTTTGCCAGTGCCCTTAATTGTCAGCAACCGGGCAGGTCAAACAGTGGTCACCAATGCCGGTTCCAATGGTAAATTCCTATCGGTTTTAGACTTAGATGTAAGACAAGGTAAGCTCGAAGGCTATCGATATCGTTTGCTCCCTGTTTTTTCACGCTTATTACCTGCTGATCCTGAGATGAGCCATCTCATTGAATCACTCAGAGCGCCTTTTATTTCACGGCTTAACGAAACACTCGCACGCACCGAGGGGTTACTCTACAGGCGCGGTAACTTTAATGGCACCTTTGATGAACTGATACTCAAAGCCCTATTAGAAGTCAATGACGCTGAAATTGCTTTTTCACCTGGATTCCGATGGGGAACAACATTACTTCCCGGGGAAGCGATTACCACTGAAGTAGTAATGAATCAGACCGCGATTACCTACCCTCAAGTCAGTGTCACCCAGATCGATGGATTGGAACTCAAGAATCGAATGGAAGACGTTGCTGATAATCTCTTCAATCCAGACCCTTATTTACAGCAGGGTGGGGATATGGTCAGAGTGGGGGGGCTCACCTACCGAATGACTCCTCACAATTTGATGGGAAAAAGAATTAGTCACATGACCCTTCACGGCAAGCCTGTAGTCGCAAACAAAACCTATAAACTCGCCAGCTGGGCGCCAATGGGTAATGCAGTTCAAGGCCCACCCGTTTGGGATGTGTTAAACCAATATCTTAAAGCCCATCCAATCATCAAACCTGATAAGGCCAGAAACCCCATCAACTGAAAAGTGGATAGGGTTTCACCTTTATTCTTTAAATGTGCTAAATTTTAGATGTTTAGTTTTTTAAAAAAGAAACCGATAATGAATGACTAAGTCGTAGTAGCCGGTTGAGCAGCAATTTGAATACCCGTTTGAGCTTGTGAACACTCCGAAGTATAGGTGTTGCCAGCAATTGTCGTTGACATTTGACCTGAAGTAGCACCTGTCCAATACCATGATGTCACCATACTGGATGTAGACGAAAGTGTTGTTATATTTGCACTTGGCGTGAGGGTGACCGTACAACTACCCACAGTTGGAGTGCCAACGACAACCAACGCTCCCGTTATTCTATCCTGGGAAATGCTGCTGACCCAGCTTCCATAACCTGCCCCTATCGACCCTGCCGGAAGAATTCCACCTGTTGTACTTTTTACTAACGAAGCAGCGTCACACTTACCTGCAATAGTTCCAGCATTAGAGTTGATACACTCTATGACGGATAATTGATAAGCGGCCACCTGCCCTAAATTATCGACCCATCTAGCTCTCATCATATAATTTTGATACTGCGGCATGGCTACTGCTGATAAAACGGCAATCACAGCCACTACAATCATTAATTCAATCAGGGTAAATCCCTTTGCTACATATTTCATAATCAGCTCCTTGGTTTGTCTAAACAAATATAATCATTGACTAGCTAGGGGCTATTATTAATTGTCTGTTATTAGATTGTCTGATCATTCCTGACAATTAAAATTTGTTCTTTTATATGAAAGGCAGAAAACTCCCGTTAGTGCTTTTTTTAAAGGCTTATTCTCATGACAACCTCAAAACGGTTACAATTTATTTGCATCGAGACTTTCACCCCCCTTATATTTATCACTAACAATGAGGTAGGGCTAATCTTCCAATGTAAGATTCAATGCCAGTCTATGATTGAGCGCATGAAGTGCCACTAGTGCTCCCGAAGTTGAGGTTTGAGTAATCGTACTAACCTAAGAAAAACCATATTTTTTCGGCAGGACCCTACCAGAAGTAGCAGAAATACCGTTCCTATAGACATATCCAAAGCTACCCATAGCTGACTAAATATCAGCATGGGACGTCTTGGAAATTCACGCCAGCCGAACAGTTGTGCTGACGATTAGCATCACGGGGTTTCACCGTGAATGGCCGGATAGCACCC